>CAMCYJ010000001.1 GCA_945883815.1 Akkermansia muciniphila
GGGAGGACCGTGGGACACGGTCCCTACCGGGGTGGTCGCTACCGGAGTGGGCCTTACTGGAGTGGGCCTTACTGGGGCGGCGCGGGGATGGGTTGCTCGGGGGCGCCGGGTCGGGAGACCCGGCCTACAAGGGGGCGGCCGGCTCGGAGAGCCAGCCCTACCTGGAGGGCGGCATCGAGGCGGTGGATTTATTTGGGGGGCGGTTGGGCGGTACCCGATGCCTGCGGATTGGGTTTGGGGAGGACCGTGGGACACGGTCCCTACCGGGGTGGTCCCTGCCGGGGTGGCTTACTTTGGGGAGGACCGTGGGACACGGTCCCTACCGGGGTGGTCCCTGCCGGAGTGGGCCTTACTGGGGCGGCGCGAGGATGGGTTGCTCGGGGGCGCCGGGTCGGGAGACCCGGCCTACAGGGGGCGGCTGGCTCGGAAAGGCGGCCCTACCTGTGAGCCTGAAACCGAAACGACTACCGGTGATTGGCAGGTTGTCGGGAGTGGGTCACCACCGACTGGGGTGCACGACTCACTTCACCAAACGCTCGATCAATGGCAGCCAGGTTTTGAAATGGTCGGTTTTGGTGATGAGTTGTTGGATGCGCTGCTGGCAGACGGTGAACTCAGGCCCCGAGAGTTCGCCTGAGTTTTTCTCGGCTTCCATGCGTTCCAATAAGCCTTCCAACCGGTTGTGGGCGTTGGTCAGGCGCGGCATCAGCACCGACGACATCATTTTCTGGAGGACTTCTTGCGGTTCGAGTCGCGCCTCCCAGTAATCGCGCCGATCGGAGTCTTTGCTGCTCACCTGAACCGCGTGGAGCGCCTCCAGTTGCCGAGCACCAATGCTGGCGCTGGCCTTGCTGAGGTCGAGGGATTCAGCGATTTCGTCCAAAGAAAGCGGCTGAGCCGAAAGGTAAAGCAGCCCGTAAATCTGGCCAACCGAGGGTGTCAACCCAAAGGCCTGAGCCGTGCGCCCCAGCAGTTCAGCAAATTCAGATCGCGATTGAGTCAGATTCTTCACGCGGTACGCACCTTCGGGATTTCCAGGATCGCAGGAGATCTTGGGGATCTCGGAGATCTCTGAAAATTCAGGAAACTTGGGGATTTCAGCCCACACTTCGTGCCGGTGGCTTCGCCCACGTCAACAACGCGGGCCTAGAAGCCCAGACAGCGGCCAAGATTTCCTAGCTGCGTTAAGATTTTTCTAAACCAAATTCGGAAACCAGAAGATTTTCAGTTATTCCGCTCATAAATCTACCGCCCGAAGCCTAAGGCCACCGCACAAGGTGCACTGCAAGAGGCCAGACCTCCGGCACTCGCTTAAGCCTGCCGATGCTGCCAGCCCACCCTCCAAAATCGAGAGGAATAACCCTCTTTATCACACCCTCCACTGTAACGCGCCTACCCCCATAGTCCTCGCCCGTCCGCGCCAGGGTCCCACAATGTCGCACATCCTCGTGGCGGGGTTTTGGCATAGGCGCATGGACCGTGGGACACGCATCGAAGGCGGTTTTTTGAGTTTACCCTCCTGATTTCGGAATGAGGCCTTTGGATGCGAGCGGAAAATGAGGGGGAAGGAGGGGCTCTAGAGGGTCTCTGGTTCAATCTCGCCAACCCAGTGCGGAGGGTAGTCGCTCGAGACCGGTGAGTCACTGCCCCGGAAAACCCGGGAACGGTGCTGGAGGAGGCGGCGGAATAATTCGACCCAAGCGAGAAGAGTTGGCCGGGATAGTCCCGCCCAATTGATCTGGAGACGGTGCCACCGCTGGCACCTCGATACCGCCAGGGACCATCGTTCCACCCGCTGGAATGGCGTTGGCGGCGAACGGAGTGGCTTGCAGCGTACCCAATCCTCCACCACCACTCAGGATAGCCCCGCCCCTACCAATGACCGTGGGCATTGCTCCTCCCTGAACCGACCCTGGGAAAAATCCACCGCTAGTACCACCCTGGCTATTGGGTGAGTTCATGATCGGCGGCGGCGGTTGGTTGCCCCGCATTGCGCTCGGAGGTAGCCCCGGAGCCCCCTGAGGCGGCGCGGCCCCACCAGAGCCTGTCACTTTAACGGCATTGTCTTTGAAATTGAGGGGTATTTCTTCGCCATTGAAGGCGATGAGTACTGTTTTTTCGATCGGATCGATGGATACCAGCTTGAGCACGCCATCCGCGACATCCACCTCATCGTCCAAGATCAAGGCCCTGGGATATTGAATGGGCTTGCCCTTGGGCTGGTAGGCCACAAAGGCCCGCTTTCCGCCACGAATGCTGGTGAATCCCGTCAGAAAGAACTCCGGACGCTCTTTGGGCGGTTCCTTCTCGGGCTCAGGAGGGGCCGGAATTACCGGCGGCTTGATGCCAAAAGCATTGCGCTTGGGGATTCGCGCATACCGATGACCCGGCGGTGCCGGTTCCGCCGCAGCCTCAGAGCCGACCGCCGTGCCGGTGTCGGTGGAAGACGCTTCGGTTGCTTTCGCTTCAAGCTCCGCTGACGGCGATGACGTGGAATCAACAGAGACCTTGGAACCCTCAGCCGCGAGATCTGCGTGAACCTCACAGGCCATCATCGCCACGAATCCAGCAGCGAATACCGCGGCGCTCCGGTATGCGGCGCTCCGGTGTATCCAAGGATGTTGCCTAAGCACGGTTCCCTGCTGGGACATCGACATGCTCTCAAAAACACCGGATGTGGCAAATGGTTGCAGCATGTGGGAAGTCCGATTCCATCCGAACTCGAAGACCCAGCATTTCCCAATTCCAAGGCCGATGCCCAGAGAAGATTTTTCTGAACAAGATCGAACCTGAGCACTCGAAGTCTGAGTCTCGCAAGTTCGCTGTGCGCTCGGAGTCGTCCATCGAAGCCAGTTTCGCGTCGACAAACCCAAACTTCCGACCCTCCAATTACAGACTATCGACTATCGGATCAGTGCGCATGGGGATCCCTCCTCAAGCGGAATGACGCCCGATTCGCCCCTTCGAATGGAAACCACACACTCTTCCAGACAACCCGCTTTGGCCAAGAGCGCCCCCACCGCGCCGGTCTGCGAACCCAATGGACGCCTATTCCGCCCCATGGACTGGCTGACCTTCGTCCTGGTCACCCTGTTTGTCATGGCCGGGTACTGGTACACCGTGGCGCCCGACCTCACCTTGGAAGACTCCGGTGAATTGGCCGTCGGTTCCATGTACGCGGGTGTCCCCCACCCTCCTGGGTATCCGGTGTGGACGATTTACTCGTGGCTCTTCACCAAGATCCTTCCGTTCTCCAGCATCGCCTGGCGGGTGGCGGTTTCCTCAGCCGTGGCCGCCGCGCTTTCGGCCGGCCTGACCGCGCTGCTCATTTCCCGCGGATCGAGCCTCATTCTGGAAGGCATCGACTTGTTCAAGGACCTGCCCCGACGCACGGAAAACGCCATCACCTTCGTGGCGGCCTGGGTCGGCGGATCGCTGCTGGGATTCAATGGATTCATCTGGAGCCAAGGGGTCATCGTCGAGGTGTACACCCTGGCCGTGTTGAATCTCGTGGGCATGTTCTGCCTGCTGCTCATGTGGATGTACCGTCCCGATCGCCGTCGGTACCTGCACTGGGTTTTCTTCTTGTTCGGACTGTGCCTGTGCAACCACCAGACCCTGATCGTGGCCGCCATGGGCATCGAAATCGCCATCGCAGCGGCCGACAAGCGATTGGGCCGGGACTTCTTCCTCGGCAACACCATCATTTGGCTCTTGGGCTTGCTGGCCCACTTCGCCGGCAAGATCCACACCTTCGAGGGCAATTTGCCCGTGTTCATGATCTACAACCTGGTCGGCCTCGGATCGCTGGCCGCCATGCTTTGGTTGGCATCGGAGACTGGCAAACTCGGCGACCAACTCCATGTGGTGCTGATCGCAGGGTTGGCCTTCGCGGTGGGTGCAGCCTTCTACCTGTACATGCCCATCGCCTCGGCCTCGAACCCGCCCATGAACTGGGGATACCCCCGCACTTGGGAGGGATTCGTCCATGCCTTCACCCGGGGCCAGTATGAAAAGACCAACCCGAGTACCGATCCGGTGGTGATCTTCCGCCAGCTGTGGATGTACGCCCAAGGAGCCCGGGAAGAATTCAACTGGGCCAACCTCCTCGTGGGTCTCGTGCCCTTTGCCTTCCTCAAGAAGATGCGCCTCCGCGAACGGGCCTGGCTCATCGGCCTCTCGGCCATCTACCTGTGTCTGGCCGTTCTGTTGCTGATCCTCCTCAACCCGGGCATCGACAAGTCGGCCAAGGAGTTGGTGAAGGTCTTCTTCACCACGTCCCACACCATCATCGCGCTGGCGGTGGGCTACGGTTTGTCAATCGTGGCAGCCCTGCTGGTGACCCAATACAACAAGGGCAACATCCGCTTCTGGATGTGGGTGGGCGGTGCCGTGGCCTGCGCCTTCAACTTGTACGAATTGGTCGATATTTATCTGGGCACGGTCTTCACCATCCTGCGAGTGGCGGGCGCCCTGAGCTTGGCACTGTCACTGGCCTTCACCGGATGGATTCTCCTCAACCGTGAGAAGGTTCGCATCGCACCGGTTTTGGTCATCTTCGCCCTGATTCCCTTCGACTCGATCCTGTCGCACTGGGGCGACAACGAGCAGCGCGGGCACCTCTTCGGCTACTGGTTCGGCCATGACATGTTCGAACCCGGCCGCGATGCCGGCCACGGCAAGGCCCCCAAAGGCACCAACGGCGTCCCCCTCTATCCGGCCATGGCCCCGCATGCCGTGCTGTACGGCGGCACCGATCCGGGTCGCTTCTGCCCGACTTACATGATCTTCGCCGAGTCGTTCACGCCGTCCAAGCACCGGCTGGACCCGGGCTTCGACCGCCGTGACGTCTACATCATCACCCAGAACGCCCTGGCCGATAACACCTACCTCGACTACATCCGCGCCCACTACAACCGCTCCGACCAATACCAGTACGACAAGCCGTTCTTCCTGGGTATGCTCAACGACGCCAAGTCGGAGGCCCGGGGCAAAACCAACACCTTGGCTTCGCTGTTTGCTCCGATGGATCGGGTGGTCCAGGGACTGGGAGCCTCGATCGAGGAAGACCGCCGGGCCGGTGAATCTCTCTTCAAGGCGGACCACTTCAAGGACTTCGCCGCATTCACCGCCAAGGTCACTGCGGGCACTGATCCGTTGTCCAAGCACCTGAAGGCCTCACTGGGCACAGCCTCCACTCCGCAGACGGTCGCCGAAGGGTTGAACAAACTCCTGCGCGGGCCATCACTAGCCGTGGATCCCGCCCGGTTCGCCACGGTCAAACTCACCCCCCATGTGCAGGCCTTCGCGGTGCAGAACCCGCCGACTCCCAACCGCATCCGCTTGAACCGGCTGCTGCTGGAGAGCGCCTATCCGGGACTCTTCACTGCCAGCCCTGGCGGGCTCTATCCCGACCGCGAAATTCTGTCGGCGACTCCTGAAGACGCCAGCCGGGCCTTCCAGGAATACACCATGGATGCTGCCAAACGGTATCCCAACAACCTGAAGCCGGGCGAACAGGTGTCCCAGTTGCCCGACGGGCGTATTTCGGTTTCGGGCCAGGTGGCGGTCATGCAAATCAACGGGCTGCTCACCAAGGTCATCTTCGACAAGAACCCCACGCATGAGTTCTACATCGAAGAATCCTTCCCGCTCGACTGGATGTACCCGCACCTGACGCCCTACGGCATCATCATGAAGATCGAGCGGAACCCGGTGCCGGAGATCACCGAAGACATGGTCCGCCGCGACCATGAATACTGGAGCCAGTATTCGGAGCGCTTCATCGGCAATTGGATCAATTATGAAACCCCCGTCCGGGAAGTTTGTGACTGGGCCCTCAAGACCTACTTGCAACGCGACCTGACCGGTTTCAAGGGCGACCCGGCCTTCGTCCGCGACGACAACGCGCAGAAGGCCTTCTCCAAGCTGCGCAACGCCATCGGCAAATCCATCTACTCCATGCGCATCAACTCGCCCCCCGCGAGCCCGCAAGTGCAGCAACGGATGATCAAGGAAGCCGAGTTCGCCCTGAAGCAGGCGTTTGCCTTCTGCCCGTACAGCCCGGAGACCGTGTTCAACTACTCTCAGTTGCTGGCCACGATCGGTCGCTACGACGATGCGCTCATGGTGGCCAAGACCTGTGAGATCTTCGATGCCGACAACCTCGGCATCCGCAACCTGGTGGAGCTACTCGAGGGCATTCAGAAGAGCACGGCCCCTCAGGCCGACGCACGCACCAAGGCCAAAGCCAGCGGTCCGAACGCCGAAGCCAAGGCCGTGTTTGATCTGGCCTCGGCCTATTTCTCAGCAGGACAAAGCAACCAGGCCGTGGATGCCCTGGAAGTCTTGCTGACCAATAGCAGCACCAAGCCCGAGGTCTTCCTGTCGCTGGTCGACGGCTACCGTCAACTGGGTCGGGTGGACAAGCTGGAAACGGCCCTCACCCGATACACCGCCGCCGAGCCCACCCGCCCCGAAGGGTGGTATGATTTGGCAGCGGTACAGATCGCCTCCGGCCGCAAGGATACCGGTTCGGACGCCCTGATGAAGGCCCTCGCCTTGAGTGACGCCCGACTGGCCCAAGACCCCAAAGCGACCGACCTGCGGAAGCAGGCAGCGCGGGATCCACGACTCAAGAACGTCTCACTGCCGAAGTAACCCACTGCCCGGGAAACCGGAGCACCCCAAAAATCTGCCTTGCGCGGGCGTTGGTCCGCCCCACCCTCGCGCCGGATTTTTCAAATGAACTACCCGATCGCGCGCCGCGCCGCCTCGCTGTCTCCATCCCTCACCCTCGTCATCGATTCGAAGGCCAAGGAAATGAAGGCCAAGGGCGAGGACGTCGTGGGCTTCGGAGCCGGCGAGCCCGACTTCGACACGCCGCAGCACATCAAGGATGCCGCCGCCGCCGCACTGGCTGCGGGCTTCACCAAGTACACCCCCAGCAGCGGCATCCCGGAGCTGCGCCAGGCCATCGCCGACAAGTTCCTCCGCGAGAACGGCCTGACCTACAAGCCTTCGCAAATCATCGTCAGCAACGGCGGCAAGCATTCCTGCTACAACGTCATCCTGGCCACCTGCCAGGAGGGCGACGAAGTGATCATCCCCGCCCCGTACTGGCTGAGCTATCCCGAGATGGTGAAGCTGGCCGGCGCCACGCCGGTGATCCTCGAGACCACCGACCAGACCGAGTTCAAGGTCACCCCGGCGCAATTGCGTGCGGCCATCACGCCCCGCAGCCGCCTCTTCATCCTCAACTCGCCGAGCAACCCGACCGGCAGCGTCTACACGCCCGACGAGATCAAGGCCCTCGGCGACATTTGCGTCGAAAAGGGCGTGCTCATCATGAGCGATGAGATTTACGAGCACCTGACCTACGACGGAGCCCAGGTGAAGAGCGTGGCCAGCTTCAGCCAGGCGCACTATGACCACACCATCATCGTCCACGGCTTCGCCAAGGCCTGGAGCATGACCGGCTGGCGTTTGGGATTCCTGGCCGCTCCGGAGCCCATCGCCAAGGCCATCGACGCCATCCAAAGTCACAGCACCAGCAACCCCTGCTCGTTCGCGCAAAAGGGCGGCGTGGCCGCATTGACCGGCTCACAGGCCCACCTGCCCGGCTGGCTGGCCGAGTACGCCAAGCGCCGTACCCGCGCCTGGGAGATGCTCAACGCCATGCCCGGCGTTTCCTGCGTGAACAGCAAGGGAGCGTTCTACCTCTTCCCCAACATCTCCAAGACCGGTCTCAAGTCGGCCGACTTCTGCGCCCGGTTGCTCGAGCAGGAGAAGGTGGCGGCCGTCCCCGGCATCGCCTTCGGCGCCGACGACTACATCCGCATCAGCTACGCCACGAGCCTGGCCAACATCGAAAAGGGCCTCGGCCGTATGGACCGCTTCGTGCGCTCGCTCTGAGCACGGGCTCCAGCCTCCCGCTCAGACGGCAAATACGCCGTTCGCATCCGACCGATCTCAATGCGTCTCGACAGGCCGGATCCCCCAAGGATCCGGCCTGCTTTAAATTTAATCCCCGTCGCCCTCCCGGGGCTCGAGGGCTGAACGCAGACCTTCCCCGACTCCGTTGAGTGCGGCCAGGAGCAGGGCCATCAATCCGGCGGGAAAGACGAGCAACCACCAGCGCACCCGCACCGGATTGAGCTGAGAGGCCCCGTCGGCAATCAAGGATCCCAGGCTGGCTTGGGGTGGTCGGATGCCCAACCCCAGGAAGCTCAGGAAGGATTCGTAGAGCACCACCGCCGGCACCGTCAGGGTGAGGTAGACGAGGATCACTCCGACCAGGTTCGGGAGAAGGTGACGCAGCATCAATCGAACCGGAGGAACACCGATGGATTGAGCGGCCAGAATGAAGGGCCGCTCCCGCAGACTGAGCACCTGTGCGCGAACCACGCGGGCCATGGTGAGCCAGGAAACCGATCCCAAAGACACCATCATGGCCGCCAATCGAAAGGCCGGAATCGACGAGGGCCACCGCTCCGAAAGCCATCCCACGCATCGGGTCTCGAAGAGGGTCAGGGTCAACATCACCCAGACCACCGTGGGCAAGGCGTAGAGCACATCGACCGAGCGCATCATCCACGCGTCCGTGCGACCCCCACGCCATCCCGCCACCAGGCCCCAACCCACGCCGATGATCAGGCTGACCCCGGCCCCGACCGCCCCAACCATGAGCGAGATGCGGGTCCCGATCATCACCCTCGAAAACAAGTCGCGGCCGTGGATGTCGGTGCCCATCCAGTGCCGACCGTCGGGCGCGGTGAACGGCGAATCGCTCCCCTGATTCGGATCAATGGCCAGCATCCAGGGAACAAACACCGACAACACGGTCGCCAAGAGCAGGAAGATCAGTCCGGCCACCGCCCATCGATTGCGGCGAAAGCGTAGCAAGGCCTGACGCTCCGGACTGGATGGAGCGGTGTTCATGACCGGATGCGGGGATCCACCCACCGCAACAACAAGTCCGACATCCAGTTCAGGACCTGAAGCAGCACGGAATAAAACAGCACCATGCCCATCATCATGGTGTAGTCGCGACTGAAGAAGCTGTTGATGAAAAAGGCCCCGGTCCCGGGGATTTGGAAGAGGTTCTCGACGACAAAGGAGCCGCTCAGGAGGTCTGCCAGCATGGGTCCGGTGTAGGAAATCACCGGCACCAGGGCCACGGGCACAACATGCCGCAAGATCACCGCCGTTTCACTCAAACCCTTGGCGCGCGCCGCCTGGACATGCGGACTTTTGAGGACTTCGAGCATGCCCTCCCGCATCCAGCGAGCAACCCGGGCGGCGAAGTATATGCCTAGGGTAAGGGTGGGCAGGATGGCGGTTTTCCAAGATCCCCACAGGGCCACAGGTAACCAACCGAGCCCGAGTCCCAGGATGAGGATCAACAACGGACCCAGCACGAAGACCGGGACGCAAACGCCCACCAAGGTCAGCAACGAGGCGGCGTGGTCGGCCCAACCGCCGTGCCTCAGTGCGGCCAGCGTCCCCAATGGGAGGCCCAAACCCATCGCCACCCCGAATGCCATCGCTCCCAGCGTCAATGACACCGGAACCGTCTGCCCCAACAAGTCGTTCACGGAATGGTTGCGGTACTTGAGCGAGGGTCCGAGGTCTCCACGGATCACATTCCCGAGGTACCGAAGGTATTGCCGCCAGAGGGGTTCGTCCCAGTGGTACCGGGCTTTCAAGGCGGCTTCGACCTCGCGGGAAGCCGACGCGCGCTCCCGATCAAACGGGCCTCCCGGAACGGCCCGCAGGAGGAAAAAACTCAATGTGGCCACGACCCAGACAAGGACGGGGATCAATGCCAAGCGTGCCTGCCAGGATTTCATGGCCGGATCCTCCTCATGGAAAAGAACGGATGCTCGTCCATCCGATTGGGCCAAATACCACCGATTTTCCGGGGATCGGCGGCGTAGAGTCCCACGTGGCTGTAAAGGCCAGTCACCGGCACGGCCTCCGTCACCAACAGGGTTTCGGCTTCCCGCAGGATGCCCAACCGGCGTTGAGGATCCACCTCCGCGGCCGCCGCCTGAAGCAGTCGATCGTAGCGCACCTCTTTCCATCCTGTCCGGTTGTTGCCGCTGTCGGAGAGGAAACAGTCGAGGAAGGTCATGGGGTCGTCGTAATCGCCCACCCAGGATCCACGGATGAAGTCGTAGTTCAGCGCGGACATTTCGGCGAGGTAGGTCTTCCACTCGAGCGGCCGCAATTCAACCCGGATGCCCAAGTGTTCCCGCAGCATGGCCTGGATTTCCACGCCGGTCTGCTCGTAGATCCTCGAGCCGACATTGAAGGTGTATTCCACCACCGGAAACCCCCGCCCCTCCGGATACCCGGCCTCGGCCAACAGGCGTCGGGCGGACACCGGATCCCAGGGAACCCCAGCGGGCGGTTGGTATCCCCCGGCGCCCGCGGGAGTCACCGCGGCACTGGGCCGCTCGCCCATTCGGGTGATGCGGGCGGTGATCCGAGGCCGATCCAACGACATGGCCACGGCCCGACGGACCCGGGCATCGTGGAAGGGTTTGCGTGTGGTGTTGAAGCGGATGAAGTCTTGTCCGAGGTAATCGAATCGATGGAAGTCGGGCCGCTGCGCCAATTCAGGCCCCAGTTCTCCCGGGATGATCTTGCGGTCGGAAATGAGGTCCACCTCGCCTTTCAGAAAGAGGTTGAGGGCGGTGGAGGGATTGTCTCCGCTCAAGATGTCGATGCGTTCGGCCGTCACCTGGGCGGCGTCCCAGTAGTGCGGATTGCGCGCCAAACGGAAGCGGTCATTCACCCGCCAACCCAAGAGCCGATAAGGACCACTGCAGGGCAAGGGTTCGGCCCGGATCCATTGATCTCCCAAACGTTCCACCGCTCGGCGTGGGATAGGGAAAAACACCCGGGAAGCCGCTAGCTCCAGAAAGTAGGGCGTGGGGTTCTCGAGGTGGACGCGGACCGTATGGGCATCGAGCGCCTCAGCTCCCAACCGGGATGTGTCTCGGATTTCGCCATTCACGATGGGCCGCCCATTGCGGACGCAGAAGAACTGGCTGGCATAATCGGCCGCCGTAGCCGGAGTGACCGCGCGCCGCCACGACCACACCACCTCGTCGGCTTCCATTGGCTCACCGGTGGACCAGCGGGCGTCCGGGCGAAGGTAGAAGGTGTAGGTGAGACCATCGGCAGAGATGTCCCAATGCGAGGCCAACCCGGGCATGGCCGTACCGTTGGTCGGATTGAACCGCGTCAAACCCTCGAACAGCGCCGACGCGATGCGGCCATCGGCCTGCCCTGTGAGGATTTGCGGATCGATGGTCTCCGGTTCCGGGCCATTGTGCAGGACCAGGTCGGCCCGTTCTGCCTGAGAACAGCCCGCAAAAAACCATGCACCCGCTATCAAGGCCAGGCCCAGAGCCCGAACGGCTCCCCAGGGGCCCATGGATCCAACCAGCCCAGACCACCTTCGCAGGCAACAAAAAGCCCCCGTCTTTCGAACGAGGGCGTTTTGTTGAACCGGACAGTGGATCACTTCGCAGCAGGGGCGGCAGGGGCGGCAGCGGGCACCTTCGGTGCAGCAGCCGAGTTGGTCAGCGAGATGAGAGCATTGGCCGCAGGCGCAGCCGTAGTTGCAGGGACTGCAGCCTCGGAGCGGCTCACCGCCTCGCGCACGGCCTTGGCCGCGGCGGCAGAACTGTTCTTCATGCTGCCCAACCAGGCCAAGAGGATGCACAGGCCCAGAAAAATGCCGCCGGTCCACTTGGTAATGGTGGTCAGCGCGCTGCCTGCGCCGGCACCCAACAGGGTGTCCACCGCGCCGGAACCGAACGCCATGCCCATGCCCGCTTCTTTCTTGGGAAGCTGAATCAGAACCAGCAGACCCAGAAGGAGGCACACCACAACGAGGACGAAACTCAGAAGACCAATCAGGATACCCATGATATTGAACAGTTGGGGGAGGAAAAGTTGGGGGAGAAGTTAAAGTCGGAGAAAAGACTCAGATCGAGTTTTTGATGATTTCCACGAAACCCTTGGATTCCAAAGAAGCGCCACCGACCAGCGCGCCGTCGATGTCGGGCTGCTGGAGCAATTCACGGGCATTGGAGCCCTTCACGCTGCCGCCGTACTGGATGCGGACGCGACGGGCGATAGCCTCACCGTGCATCGAGACCAGGACCTTGCGGATGAACGCATGAACCTCTTGGGCCTGGGCGCTGGTGGCCGTTTTGCCGGTGCCAATGGCCCAGACGGGCTCGTAGGCGAGAACGGTCGATTCCACCTGCTCGGCCGTCAGACCGGCGAGGCTGCCGCGGAGCTGGGTCTCAACGACCTTCTCGGTGATGTTGGCCTCGCGCTCGGCGAGGGTTTCACCCACGCAGACGATGGGGATCAGGTTGTTTGCGTGGGCATTGGCGGCCTTCTTGGCGACCAGAGCATCGGATTCTTTCTGGAACTGACGACGCTCGCTGTGTCCGAGGATCACGTAGCGCACCGACAACTCACGGAGCATGCCCGGGGCGATCTCACCGGTGAAGGCGCCGTAGCCCGAGTCGCTGAGGTTCTGAGCACCCAGACGGATGTTCGAACCCAAGATGAGCTTGGAAACGTCGGAAAGGGCCGTGAATGCGGGGCAAACCACCACATCCACTTCCTTCACCGCGGCCAACTCGCGAATCAGGTCGGTGACCAAGGCCACCGCCTCGGAGTTGGTCTTGTTGCTCTTCCAGTTACCGGCAACGATCAATTTACGCTCTTTGTCCATGCGAAGCAGATCAGGAACAATAGCCACCGCCCGGTTTGCGTAAAGAGGGAAAAACCTTCCTGAGTACACCTCTTCCATCCAACCCTCCCAAGCTCAATCGGCGTTCGGCTTGAAGCGGTCGGTGCTCCGGGCACAAACAACTTCCCGGACCCGCGGATAGGATTGAGTCCGCCGTTCTAACGCCACCCGACAAATGTGCAAAGAATGGGAGGGCTGGCGCGCTCCGCCGAAGGCAAACTCGTTCATCGACGATTCCAGTGTCGCGGCAACTCAGTCGGCAAGAGATTGCCGGTGGTCGAGACGGTGCACGAGAAAGTGCTATGCGATGATCTGGTTGAGCACTTCGCCGCCGATATCGGTCAGTCGGCGGATGCGTCCATCGTAATGGTAGGTCAGGTTCCCGTCGTCGAGGCCGAGGAGGTTGAGGAGAGTTGCGTGCACGTCGCGGATGGGGATGGGTTTGTCTGCGGCGCAGAGGCTGAAGTCGTCAGTCCCGCCGGCCGTGGCTCCACCTTTGACGTCGCCTCCCGCCATCCACATGCAGAGCGCGTGGCCGTTGTGGTCGCGTCCAACTTTATCGCCGATGCTCCCATTGACGAACGAGGTACGACCCATCTCTGAGGCCCAAACGACGAGGGTTTCGTCGAGTAACCCCCGCCGCTTCAAATCCGCCAGCAACCCTGCCACCGGCAAGTCCACCTCGCGACTGTGTTTGATCATGCCGTCTTTCACGTTCCCATGGTCGTCCCAACTGTCTTTGCCGATCTGCACACCGTGCAACAGGAGCGTGTGGCGCACGCCCCGCTCGACAAGGCGCCTGGCCAACAGACACTGGCGCCCAAAGCCGGCTGTCTTCGGATCGTTGAGACCGTAAAGGGCCTTGGTCTCGTCCGTTTCGCCGGCGAGATCAACGAGTTCCGGTGCAGCAGTCTGCATGCGGAAGGCCAGTTCGTAGGCGCTGATGCGAGCCTCGAGTTCACTGTCCTGGCCGCCGTGGCCCAGATGCCGGCGGTTAAGCCAGGCAAGTGCGTCAAATTCTTGTCGTTGCTGCGCAGCACTCACACCTTCGGGCCGGGCCAAATCCACAATCGGCGTGCCGGTGGGACGCAGGAAGGTGCCCTGGTAAGCTGCAGGTAAATAGCCGTTGCTCCAGACCGCCGCACCGTTCGTGGGCGCACCGCGGGGATCTTGGATGACGACGTAGCCCGGCAGGTTCTGGTTCGCGCTGCCGAGCCCGTATTGCACCCATGAGCCGACCGACGGGCTACCAGGAAACTGGCTGCCGGTGGCAACGTGGAGTGTGGCGGGGCCATGATTCTGGTTGTCCACCTGGATGCCGTGGATGAACGCGAGATCGTCCACGTGCCGGGCAAGGTTGGGAAACAATTCGGAAACGTAACGACGCGACAGCCCATGCTGCTGAAATTTGAAGGGGCTCCCCACGCACTGATGGGCAAACGTCAGGCGGCCTTGCAGTTCGCCAGATGCGATCTTGGGGATGTGCGGAATTTGTTTGCCATGAAACTCGTTCAGCTTCGGCTTATACTCGAACGAATCCACCTGACTGACGCCACCGCACATGAAGAGCATGATGCAATTCTTTGCCTTGCGAGGAAGTGGCGCCGCCTTGACGACCAACGGATCGACCATAGCGGCAGCGCCTCTCGCCTCGCGTGCCATGAGGCTCGTGAGAGCGAGTCCGCCGAAGCCATGGAACATCCGCCCAAGGAATTCCCGGCGGCTGGAACCGGATCCCTTGAACCACAGTTCACCTTGGTATGGATTATTGGACATAGACAAACTCGTTGGAATTGAGCAGCACGCGACAAACTGCGGCCAGCGCATCGCTGCTATCCGCACTCGATTTCATCAGCGCTTGCATACGTTCGGATTCATCGGGTGCAGGCTCGCGACCGAGCGCGATCTTGAAGGCCAGTTGGATTTGGGCCGCTGCTGAGTCACCTGCCTCTTTGCGGACGCGCGCGGAAAAGTGGGTGGCCTCTTCGTTGGCGAAGCGCCCGTTGTACATGGCCAGCGCCTGCAATGGCGTCACCGAGGCCTGCCGGCGGTCGCGCGTGCCATCGCACACCACCGAGTCGAAGGTTTGCATCAACGGCATAGTCATCGAGCGTTGCTGATAGATGTAGACGCTGCGCTTCCGTCCCTCGGCACCTTCCTGCGTGGCCCACTTGCTGTTGTCGTATTTGACTTCCTCAGCCAACCCATCGGGCAACGGCGGGAAGATCGGAAGCCCATACTGTTCCGCGTTCAATCGTCCGCTCACCACGAGCACGGAGTCCCGCACGGCCTCTGCTTCAAGGCGCCGCGAACGGAAATGCCAAAGGAGCGCGTTCTCCGGATCGGCCGCCTCCGCCTCAGGATCGTGATGCCGGGAGGACTGGCGATAGGTGGCGGAGTTGAGGATCAGCCGGTGCATGGCCTTGACGCTCCAATTGGAGTCGGTGAACCGGCGTGCCAGCCAGTCGATCAATTCCGGGTGCGAGGCGCCGCCGCTGAGTTTGCCGAAATCGCTCGGCGTGGCCACGAGGCCGCGCCCGAAATGCCAGTCCCAAAGCCGATTGACCATCACGCGCGCCGTCATCGGGTTGTTGGTGCGCGCGATCCACTGGGCGAGCGCGAGGCGGCGGCTGCGGGTCGGCCAGCGTTTGAAGGGATCCAGACGGATCGGCGCTGGATCCTGATGACCGGTGATGACGCTGGGAAAGCCGGGCTCAACAACTTCGCCGGGCTTGTCCCATTCGCCGCGAATGAGCACACGAGTCTCCGGCACACCAGGCTCGAACGGCGGGCCGTAGGAGTGGCGCAGCGACATGGCGACAGGCTGCAGGCGCTTGAGTTCCTGCTCGAGCAGGCGAACACGCGTCTTGGCTTTATCCCGCTGAGCGCGTAGCTCCGCGGTCAGAGGAATCTTCGGGGTCGATTTCTTGCCGGCATCCTCAACCTTTTCCAACGCGGCCACGAGTGAACGAGCCTCGGCCAAATCTGCATTGCGTTGCTCAGAGAGCTTTGTCGCCCACTCCTTTTCTCCCTTGCGATAGAACGACGCTGGGAGCGGTGCCCCGATCTGATAAATGTCGCCAGGTAGCGGGCGTTCGAGTTGAACCGTCGAGAAGAATGCCTTCAAACGATAGAAGTCCCTCGTCGGAATACGATCATACTTGTGATTGTGACATTGTGCGCAACCGATGGTGAGTCCGAGGAAGACGGAACTGACCGTGGAAGTCATTTCACTCAGCATTTCATGGCGTGAAGCATCACCTCGGGGTTCGGTGAACGGGGCCAGGCGCAGAAAGGTCAGTGCGACGGTGGGTTCGGGCTTGGAACCCGGAAGGTCGCCCGCGCCCATGATCTCCTCGGTTTCATCGCCCGCGATCTGTTCGATGACAAATTGATCGTAGGGCTTGTCTTGGTTGAAGGCGTCGATGACGTAATCCCGGTAGCGCCAGGCGTGTGGCAAATCCGGATCTCCTTCGTAGCCAGCGGTGTCGGCGTAGCGAGCAAGATCAAGCCAGAAACGAGACCAACGTTCGCCGTAACGCCAATCTGCCAGCAGCTTGTCTACGAGCTTCTCATGGGCCCTGGGATCGGTGTCGTTCACGAACGCGTCCGTTTCGGCAGGCGACGGAGGAAGGCCGATCAAATCGAAGTACAGCCTTCGAACGAGAGTGCGCGCCGAGGCTGCGGGCGCGGGCGAGAGACCTTTCTGTTCCAGCGCAGCCAGAATGAAGCGGTCAATTCCATTGGTCACCCAGCCCTCGTAACGAACCTGCGGCGGGGTGATGTCGGTCACCGGGGTGAAGGGCCAGTCAGCAACGGAATTCGTGGGCGACGGATCCGCACGCAGCAGAGTCGCCGCAAGACTGGCTGCAAAAAAGCAAATGACGATCGGCACGGTCGAAGTGCGACCAAACGCTGATGTCTTTTGCACCCAGTTCATTGCCGGTCATTCTCTGCTTTGGAGATTAAATGCCAAGCTCAGCCGCGGCCATGGATTATGAAGCCTGGTTGGGGAAAGCTCCTTTGGATGAAAGGTCGGTAATCTGCGGTTCAGGGTGGTGAGTTCGAGACTTGCAGCCCGTCGGCAGGCACTCCAACTGATCTAACGATCGCGATCCTTGAGGGCACAACGGGCCTGGCCCCAAGGCCAGAAGAGCCACCGGCTTCGAATCGATCGCGACGATCTGCCGCAGGGAATCAACCAAGGGCTTCGTGGCCCCCAATATCGTCGAAAGAATCCAGTTGGGCGTCGAAACACGCTGGGGCTTCGTTGGAAGATACCACGCGGACGGAAGGCGTCGCAGAGTTTGAACCTCAGGAAGATCGGTGCAGTCGTTTCAACCCGCATCACTGGGGCGCAAATGGGGCTATTTATTTACGATAGGAAAAACTTATTCCCTCCACACCACCGCCAGGCTTTCAGCATAAGAAACCGGCTCCTCCCGCCATCCCGCGCTCAATCGGCGTTCGGCTTGAAGCGGTCGGTGCTCCGGGCGCGGGAAATGGCCGCATCGTAGGTGATGAGGCACTTCGAGTAGAGGTCGTAGAGGCAATTGTCCATGAGCACCGAGCCATCGCGGGCCTTCGGCCATGAGAATTTCGCCCGTGACCCGGAAGGCGGGTGGGACTCCGACGATGACGTGCAAATCAGAGGCACCCAACGAAAAGTCCTCGATGAGCAGTCGATCCATCCGGCGGTGGAGGACATCGGTAACATCTCGCCGGGGGCCAAACCGCAGGCGCCGCGGGCTGGAACCCAACCATCCGCTCAATTTGGTTGCAGGGTCGAACGCGTTGACGACGGGGTGGATTTGATACATTGATATCGATGTATGAAAACCATCACCGTCAATGTATCTGAACCGGTGTACGAGGATTTCCAAAGATTTGCCCAAAAGATGGACCGGAAAGCCTCCGAACTCATCCGAGAGGCCATGGAGGCTTACCGCCAACAGCACATGCTGCGTCGGACTTCGCTACGAGATCGGCGTCCCGCCAGCGTCGGGGGCCCCATCCAACCCATTACCTCCGAAGACGATTTGCTGGGAGAAATGCTCCATGACCTACGGGATTGACACCGATTTTCTGGTCGCGGTGGAGATCCGGGATCACCCATTTCACCGGGAAGCCGACGCCTTGCTCCGATCGTTGCTGGATGACGGGCATGACCTGGCATTGGCACCACAAACCCTCGCGGAGTTCCTGCATGTGGTGACCGACGGGAAACGGATGCCGTCCCCACTGCCCATGTCCGAAGCCCTCCAACGGGCGGAGCATTGGTGGCAGGCTGCGGAAGTGATCCGGGTCTTCCCTGACGGCCCATCGGTCACAGAATTCCTGGCTTGGATGAACCGTCACTCCCTCGGGCGAAAACGACTGTTGGACACGATGCTGGCCGCCCTGATGGCCCAAGCGGGAGTGACCCGGATCGTGACCAACAACGGCCAGGATTTTCGAGGCTTCGGTCGCTTTGAAATCGTGCCATTTCGGGGCGACTGAATCGTTCCGGCTCAGCGACCGGTGGATTGGGACGATTTCCCACCCGGCGGTCCCGTCTTCCCCAATCCTTCCCTCCAAGAGGTTTGACGCCTAAAGTCCGCGCCTGTGTTTCGGCCGTGCATTGATTTGCGCAATGGGAAGGTGGTCCAAATCGTGGGGGGAACCCTCGACGATGCGGGCACTTCGACGCTCACCCGCTTCCAGTCGGAGCATCCGCCCTCCTGGTTTGCCAAACTCTACCAGAAGGACGGCCTCACCGGCGGGCACGTGATCGCCTTGGGGCCCGGCAACGAGTCCGCCGCGCGCGATGCCCTCGGCGCATGGCCCGGTGGTTTGCAATACGGCGGAGGCGTGAACCTCGACAACGCCTCGGCCTGGCTCGAGGCCGGGGCCTCGCAGGTCATCGTCACCTCGTGGGTTTTCCGCGACGGACTCCTCGATCGCCAGCGACTGGCCGATTTGGTTCAACGCGTCGGCAAGGAACGCCTCGTGCTCGACCTGAGCTGCCGCAAGCGTGACGGCCGCTATTGGGTGGTGACCGACCGTTGGCAGCGATTCACCTCACTCGAGGTCGATGAGGCAGTGTGCCACGATTTGGCCAAATCCTGTTCCGAGTTCCTCATCCACGCTGTCGATGTCGAAGGCTTGTGTCAGGGCATTGATCTCGAATTGGTGGAATCCCTCTCCCGCTGGTGCCCCATCCCGGCCACGTACGCGGGAGGGGCCAAGTCCATCGACGACCTCAAGACCGTGGAACGCGTCGGCAGCGGCCGCATCCACCTGACCATCGGCTCTGCGTTGGACATCTTCGGCGGCTCCGGCGTGCGCTACGCTGACTGCGTCGAATTCAACCGATCCACTGCCACCACCTCGACCATTTCGACCTCCCCATGACCCCCAAGCACGTTCGCCTGTTCATCAAGCCCGGTTGCCCTTGGTGCGACGAAGCCATCGAGTGGCTCGATGCGCGCAAAATTCAATACGAGACGCTGGATGTGATCCGCGATGCCGCCGCCCGCGCGGAGATGCGTGAATTGACCGGCCAGACCAAAGCCCCCTCCATGGAGTGGGATGGCCATGTGCTGGCCGACTTCGGCGCGGACGAACTCGAGACGTGGTTGGCCCGCTTGGGCTACGCGGTCTGAAACTCGGATAAACCTCGGGGCGGGACGATTTGACGAGGCGACGCAGACGACGCAGGCGAATATACCTGCCCGGCTACGGATTGGCCGCCCCCGGCGAACCTCCGAGCCGGCTCGAAGCCTTCCAGGCAGTGGGTTGGTCGGAGTAGGCGCTCACGCTCTTGAGCTCCAAAGTCGATCCTCGACCATCCGCTTCGACCGGCCAGGGAGCGGCATCGTCGTAGGCCACGCTGAGCACCAGCGTGCCGTCCGCGGTGTGGATCCGCAGCGCATCGCCGCCATTGCCCAGTCCGAATCCGAACTCACCCAGGGGCACCGGTCCGGCCGGAAACGCGCGCTGAAACCGAAGCGCATCCTGGCAAAGAACCCCATAGCCGCCCGGCGGAATCACCCCACCCGGCACCACCGCGACATTCTCCTCGGTGGCATCGCGAAGGATCCACCCAGTGAGGTCTACCGGTGCGGTGCCAGGATTGTGCAACTCGAACCAATCCCCCGAATCAGCCGAGTCCGATGGGTGGTACTGGATCTCGCTCAAAATCACCGGAGGCCGCGCCGGGGGCACCGGTGAGTAGGCCTCCAAGTGGGCGGTCAGGGTATTGGTGCCGGAGGGCGGACTGAACTCCCACCGAGCCAGCGAAACGTCATTGCCCCAACCGCTCCAGCCCACCGTGCGAAATCCCGGCACCGGAATGACCGAGGCGACCACGGGCACATCCCGGAAGAAGGTGCCCATCCACGGCGGCGGCACGGCTTGCGTGCGATTCAACCTCACCTGCCCCGCACCGGCCGGCGACGCCACGGCTTGCAACTGCGCCAACCCCGACTTCAGACCGAAGTGATTGAGGCAATCCTGCCGGAGCTTGGCCGGGCGCTTGCGGGCGAAGTCGCTCAGCGAGTCGAGGTTCTTTTCCCAGGTCGCCAGCGTGAACGGTTCATACTCCAACTGGTAGGGCTTGCCGTAACCGCGCTTCTGCAATTCGGCGAAGCTCCACCGTTGGAGATGCCGCGGAATTTCAGGCCGGATCACCGTGGCCATGGATCGAATCGTGGCCTCGACGCGCTCCTCACGGAACGGGCCGTTCAGAAAATCTGCGCAGCGTTGAATGAAGCGGGTTCGCACCCCAGCGTTGGTCAGCAGGCGACGCAGCATCAAGGTGCGCCCGCCTTCATTGGGCCAACCGGTGCCGGTGCCGGTACCGGCGGTCAAGAAGGCGAACATGTTGTCGTAGTTCGCGTAATCGCGAGCCATGGCCGGCACGTACACCTCGGGCTTCCACAAATTGAAGCCGTAGTCCTGATCGTAGACGATCCATCGGAACCGCCCGTTCGGAACCCGGGGACGCCAACACTTGATGTTACCGATGTCGAAGTTCTGGAAGTAGACGAGCGACGCATGGTAATCGAGGAAGTTGTCCAGATCGAGGTAGCGGTCGAGGAGCGTTTGGAGATTGGTCGCAATCGTCAGGTCCTTCGTGGTGACGAACGAACGCATGGCCGTGTAGGCCTGGCTGTCACCGGCGATCACGGCGCCGTAGCCCTCGATCAAGTCCAACCCACCACGGGGCACCTCATGGTTCCCAATGACATAGTGTTCATTGAGCTTCTCCCGCAGGTTGTGAATCCCCCAGTAGTCGCCATTGAGATACACAACCGTCGGCCGGTAGGCTTGGGTGTCGAGGCCCGTGTCCGCGATGAGCCGCTCCATCATCGCGTCGCGCATGAGCGTGAACTGGCCGTTCACGAAATAGCTGCCATACGTGGTCACCGGGCCGAATTGGGTGATGGGTGAGCGCACCGCCGTCTGGTGGGTGCTCTGATTGTCGTTGCCGGAATTGCGCAGCACCAGAGCCTCGAACTGGTCCATGGGCCGGTCCGGAAAGAAGCGGTATGCCAGGTTGCCATCGCCGTACTTGGCCCGCGCCAAAAGCGCATAGGACTTTTGCGGATACCCCCGGGAACCCCATCCGCCATAAACCGACATGCCCACCTTTTGGCGCACCTTGGACTGACGGTCGGTGTCGAAGAATTCGAACCCCACTTCGATCTCGCGGTCCTTCCAAGCATTGGACCCCGAGTACGGATAACTTTGAAGCACCTGCCCGCTGGTATTGAGCACACTGGTGCCCATGCCGATCAGGTAGCCGTTCTTGAAATCGAAGTTTGAAGCCGCGGCCGCCAGCGAGATGACAGGCAAGTCATGGGAGATCCCGAAGAAATAGCTGCGCAGCGACTCCGCACTGGAACGCGCCTCGAGGTAGGCCTTGGCCCGAACCACCATGGACCGCTGGATGCGAATCGGACCCACCCAAGTAGGCGACACCACCGTCACCGGGTCGCCGTTCGTCGTGTAGCGGATCAGAGCGTTGGTCGGGGACCCGCGCAGTTCCAACACCACCTCGGCACCCGCGACGTGAAACCCCGAATCGACCGAGAACACCGGCGGCGGCAGCGGCGGCCCCACCGACACAGCCCCATTGGGAGCGCCCGGCGTGGCCTGCGATTTGGAGTACACCACCCACTCGCCGGCTTCCGGATTCGGGGGGCGTCCGAGCGACTCGTTCGGCCCGAGGCGCGGCACGGTTACTTGATCGACGATCCGCCCAACGGGATCGCTCAAGGTCACCGTCTCGCCAGCGGCATCGATGCGGAAATCCGTATGCAACTCCTTGGCAGGCCCCACGCGGTCGAGACCCGAGGCATAAACCACGAGGGATTCACCAGGTTGGATCCACCGTTCCGGCAATCGCCATCGACCCGGTTTCAGCGGGCCGTCGGAGAGGGCGAATCCCCCTAATGCAATGGCCCGATCCTGCGGATTGAACACTTCGATCCAATCCCAGAACGCCCCCGCGGCATCCGGGAAGACCGCCGCGTTGTCGCTCATCACCTCGGTGATTTGAAGCAGTCCGGCGGTGTCAGCTTCGGTCAGGATCCGATAGAAGAGCGGCAACGTTGCGGCCGGTGAAGTAATCAGGACCTGAAAACGACCCGGTGCCGACTCGGTCACCGTGGCCGTGGGGTCCAGCGACCACACCATTGGGGTTTGCCACCCTGCGGCGACCTGCACCCGATGGGCCTTCGCATCGACGGGATCGGCGGTGAACCCGAATCCGATCCCTCCCGCGGCGGGCCGTTGGATCGACTCGCGCAGGATGACCGGTGTTTGCGGTGTCTGAGCCGAGAGCCACGCGGGAACGGCGGCGGACCAAAAGACCGCTCGAAACCACCCCCGGCGTGGTCGATGCGTCACAGCCGACTCTCCAGTTTTTTGGCGCGCCGGATCCACACCGCATTCCGGTTCTTCTCGAACGCCGGCGAATGATTCTGGTCGGCCAGCACCTCATCGATCTCGGCTTGTGCTTCATCGACATTTCCGCGCGACGCGAGCAATTCGGCGTACTGGACCCGGGCTCTGGGATAGCTGTTGTTTTCGAGCACCCGCTTCCAGTTGAGAAGGGCTGCATCGACTTCGCCCAAGGCCGTCTGAGCTTCAGCCAGCGCCATCAGCGTGTAGCCGAAATCGTGTCGCGGGTCGGCCTTCAGCACCTTCTCCAACAGGGGCTTCGCCTCGGCCGCTTTCCCCTGTCGCAGGAGGCACTGCCCCAAGTGACTGACGGTGTCATCATCCTCCGGATCCCGCTCGAGGGCTTTTCGGTAGCAGGCCTCAGCCTTGGCCAACTTGCCACCGGAGAAATACACATCACCCAAATCGGAATGGTCCCGCGCCTTGTCGAGGTGGTGGATACGACTTTCGAGTTCCTTGATTCGCCGACGATCGGCGGCACCCGGCAACTCGAAACCCCGCAATCCGAATCCACCGGCGGCGCCTCCCTGCTGCCGATACACCATGAAGTAGTAGAACACCGCGCTGAAGACGCTGAAGAACAAGATGCAGGCCGCCCAGATCCACTCTTCGCGGCGCAAGGCATCCACCATCATCCAAAGCTGGAAAGCAGCCCCAATTAGCAACAGGGGATTGCCCAGAGACAACTGCATCAAATCCTGAATCAAGCCGAGCATTCCTGTTAGCCTAAACCGGAACGATGCTATTGGGAAGGAAGGTACGGCGGGTTCTCCTCTGCCGTAATCCATTGAGATCCAGTCCGGTTTTACCGTTTCATGCGGCCCATGACATCCGCCTCCGTGCGCATTCCAGGAACGACCGCCAATCTGGGGTCGGGCTTCGACACTTTGGGACTGGCCGTCGCGCTCTACAACCGGGCCACAGTTGGCCGCCGGAGCGACCGACGCGTCGAGATCACTTCCCCGATCGCTGATGATGCGCGGGCCGGAGCCCTGGCCATGCTGGAGGAGGCTGCCGCTGCGTTCTTCAAGAAGACCCGCGCCCCACGCTTCGGAGTGGATCTTCACCTAGCCGGCGAGGTGCCGATCGCTCGAGGGCTCGGGTCCAGCGTGACCGCCCGACTCGGCTGCGTGGCCGGACTCAACGCCCTGGCGGGGAGCCCTTTGGATCGACAGGGATTGCTGGAAGTCGTCGCGGCTCTGGAAGGCCATCCCGACAATGCAGCGCCTGCGGTTTTTGGCGGATTCACGGCCGCGGGTTTCGTGGGCTCCGAGGTCCGATGCATCCGGGTGCCTCTCCCGAGTCAAATCCGCTTGGTGACCTTGATTCCCGACTTCGAGGTCAGCACGCCGGAGGCTCGCAAGCGGGTGCCGCAGACTTTTTCCAAGGCCGACACCATACACATTCTCAATCGCGCTTCACTGGTCACGGCGGCCTTCGCCACCGGACGATTGGAGAGTTTACGCGGCTGCTTCGATGACCGCATCCACCAACCCTATCGGGCTCCGCTCATCCCAGGCATGGACGCCATTCTGGCGGCCGGCGTGAAAGCCGGAGCCATCGGCGGCTGGCTCAGCGGCAGCGGCTCGACCCTGATGTGCCTGGCCTTGGAAAACCCGGAGGCGGTGGCAACGGCCATGCAGCGGAAAATGCCCAAGGCCGCAGTCCACATCCTCAAGCCTGACAATGCGGGACTGAAGGTGAGTTTGAAGGAAGGCGCAAAAAAACTGACGTGATGTCCCGCCGGCGCTGGCTCAGATTTGTTCGAAATAGCGCTGCTTTTCCCAGTCGGTCACCGCGTCGCTGAAGGCCTGATGCTCAAGGCGGGCATGGTGGACCGAGAAGTCGACCACGGCATCGCCGAAAGCCTCGCGAGCCAGGCGCGAGCCGTTGAACAGTTCCGCGGCAGAAATCAGGCTCGAGGGCAGGCGTGGCAACTTCGGATCGAGATAGGCGTTGCCGGTGTAGGGCTCACCGCAATCGAGCTTCTCATCGATGCCGGCCAACCCAGCGGCAATCATGGCCGCAAAGGCCAAGTACGGATTGGCATCGGCCCCAGGCATCCGGTTCTCCGGGCGGTATCCGTTGCCGTGACCGACCACACGGAATCCCGTGGTGCGATTGTCTTGGGCCCAAGCCATGCGGGTCGGGGCCCAGCTTCCGGCCTGATAGCGTTTGTAGCTGTTGATCGTCGGACCGTAAAAGAGGCACAGCTCCGGCGAGTACTTCATGAGCCCGCCCAGGAACTGTCGGAACATCGTGGATCCGCTCTTGGCCTTCGGGTCCCAGAACAAGTTGCGCCCGCCCTTCCACAAACTCATGTGGATGTGGCAGGAGTTGCCCGCCTCGGTCGGCGCGACCTTGGCCATGAAGCTCACCGACTTGCCGTGTTGTCCGGCGATTTCCTTGACCCCCTGCTTGAAGATCACGTGCCGGTCGGCCATTTCCATGGCCTCGCCGTAGGTGAAATTGATTTCGTGCTGACCCCGGCTCCATTCGCCCTTGCTGCTTTCGATGGGCACGCCGGCGGCGGTCAGGCCATTGCGGATGGCGCGCATCAGCGGCTCATCACGACCGGGCTGCATGAGGTGATAATCGATGCGGTAATCGCTCGACGGCTTGAGGTTGCGATATCCGGCTTCGAAGGCGGCTCCGTAGGTTTGCTCGTAGAGGTAGAACTCGAGCTCGCTCGCGCAGAAACAAGTGAGGCCACGTTCCTGGAGCCGGTCCAACTGACGTCGCAGCACCGAGCGCGGGGCTTCGGCCACCGGAGCGCCGCCCGCATGTCGGAAATCGCACAAGACCAACGCCGAGCCCGGGAGCCACGGCATCAAACGGAATGTGGCTTGGTCGGGAACCATTTCAAAATCGCCGAACCCAGTGTCCCAATTGGCCACACCGAAGCCATCCAGCGGGTCCATGTCGAGATTGACGGTCAGCAAATAACTGCACCCGTGGGTGCCGTGGGAAACCACCGACTCCAGAAAATGGCCGGCGTGAAAGCGCTTCCCCACCAAGCGACCGAAGGGGTCAGGAATGGCGACCAGAACCGTGTCGACGGCGCCCGACTTCACCTGGGCCTTGAGTTGTTGGAGAGTCATGAGGAATGGAGTGCGATGGCGTTGGAAGAGGGTTCGGCCGCGGACATTATTCGGCCACGTAGACGTTCTTCACTTCCGAGTAGCCTTCCATCGCGGCCATACCCAGATCGCGGCCGAGGCCACTTTGCTTAAATCCACCGAACGGAGCCTCAACGTGAACGCTGCTGTGGCTGTTGATGGACAACACACCGCTCTGGACCGCGCGTGAAACCCGGAGTGCGCGCGAGAGGTTTTGGGTCCACACCGATCCGCTGAGTCCGTAAGGAGACGCGTTCACGTCGCGCAGCATTTCTGCTTCGTCGTCGAAGGGGACGACCGCCGCGACGGGGCCGAAGATTTCCTCGCGCCAGCAGCGGTGTTCTGGGGCGACACCGGTGAGAATCGCGGGCTCGAGGTAGAAACCCGCCGAAGGCAGGCGTCCGCCGCCGCACACCACCGTGCTGCCATTGCGTCGGGCGTCGGCCAGGTAGTCTTCGACCGTCTGCCGCTGCGACGACGACACCATGGGCCCGAGTTGGGTGGCTTCGTTGTTGGGATCGCCCACGATGAGTTTGCGCGTGGCCGCCGCAAAGCGTTCGACAAACTTCTCGAAGACAGGCCGCTCGACATAAACACGGCTTCGGGCGCAGCAATCTTGGCCCGTGTTGGCGAAGACAGACATCGGCGCCGCATCGGCGGCCTTTTCCCAATCGGCGTCGGCAAAGACGATGTTGGGGGACTTGCCGCCCAGTTCGAGCGACACCCGCGTGAGGTTGCGCGCGGCCAATTCCATGATCCGGCGGCCCACTTCGGTGGAACCCGTGAACGACACCTTGCGAATCAACGGGTGGGTGACCAGCGCGTCGCCCAGCGTACCGCCGGGGCCGGTGATGACTTGCAAGATGCCAGCGGGCAATCCGGCTGCGTGGGCAAGTTCACCCAATTTGAGCGCGGTGAGCGGGGAGATCGAGGCCGGCTTGAGCAGCACGGCATTTCCGGCGGCCAGCGCTGGCGCCACCTTCCAGCAGGCGATGGCGAAGGGGAAATTCCACGGAACGATGGCCGAGACGACACCGAGCGGTTGGCGCAAGGTGAAGTCGAGCCCGCCACGCGCCACCGGAATCGTCTGACCGAAGAACCGGCTGATGCCGCCTGCGTAGTATTCGAAGACCCGGGCTCCGAGCGCGACTTCGTCCCGGGCGTCGGCCAGCGGCTTGCCCACGTGCATCACTTCGAGGCGAGCCAACTCCTCGGCGTTTTCGCGGATCACGGCGGCGATCTTGAACAACACCGCCGCCCGCTTCCCGGGGGCGAGATCACGCCAGCCATTTTCAAAGGCGCTGTGGGCCGAAACCACGGCCGCATCGACTTCCTTCACGGTGGCCGCGTCGATCTCGGCGAACACCTCGGCCGTGGCCGGATTGACCAAGCGGGTCTTCGGCGTGCCATCGACACCGGTGTAGCGACCGTCCAAGAACAATTGGTGGGGAATCATGGTTGGGGAAACTGGAGAGAAATGGAAATCGGGGGACTCGTGAGCGACGTGGGAAATGTGGGCAATGCGGCCAAAGTCGGGGGCTATCAGAGCACTTCGAGGTAGAGAGCACGCAAGTCGGCAACGGTGACCGGAACGGCATTGGTCTGATGGCAGGGGTCTTCCCAGGCTTGGGCTACGAGTGCATCGAGGTGCTCGGGTTTCACGCCAAACTGCGAGAGCTTTTTGTTCAGACCCAGGCCCGCGAGGAACGATTCCACAAACGCGATCGTCACCCGGTCGGCCTCGGCGTCGGAGAGTTGAATAACCTCCAGGCCTGCGGCTTGTCCCACGCGTCGATACAGTCCCGGACGGCGCGCGCTGCACAGCCGCATGCTGGCCACCAAACACAGCGCATTGGCCAATCCATGGTGCATTCCGCAAATGGAAGACAGCGGGTGTGCCAGTGAATGAACCACTCCCAAATCTTTCTGAAAAGCCACGGCACCCATGGCCGCCGCCACCAGCATGTGACCGCGGGCCGTCAGGTCCTTGCCATCGCGATAGGCTTTGGGCAGGGCATCAAAAATCAGCCGGGCTCCTTCGAGAGCGATGCCATCGCACATCGGATGGAACGACGGGCACGTGAAGCTCTCGATGCAGTGCGTAAGCGCATCGGCCCC
This sequence comes from Akkermansia muciniphila, assembly GCA_945883815.1. Classification (GTDB taxonomy): domain Bacteria; phylum Verrucomicrobiota; class Verrucomicrobiia; order Limisphaerales; family UBA9464; genus SXXZ01. The sequence continues at coordinate 27,970 of CAMCYJ010000001.1, forward strand.
GGTTGCGGCCGTGAGGTGCGGAGGCAATCCCACGGTCAGAACGGGATCGAGAATGACCAATTTGGCCAGCATCTCCGGATTGAAGAGCACCGCCTTGCGATGCGTGGCGTCGAGGGTGATCACCGAACTGCGTCCCACTTCGCTGCCGGTTCCGGCCGTTGTGGGAATTGCTACCAGCGGCAGCAGGCCACTCCAGTCGGACTCATCGTAGAACTTGGCGAGATCGAATCCGGGGCGGCGGGCCAGGAGTCGGGCGGCCTTGCCGGCGTCGAGAGGGCTTCCGCCACCGATGGCGACCACGCCGTCACACTGGTTTTCCCGCAGGGCCGCTGCTGCTTGGCGCACGTCTTCCTCGATGGGGTTCGGATGCACTCCGTCGAAGACAAACCAGGTCTTGCCTTGATTGCTGGCACCCAGCACTGAAGCAAGTTGCGCGAATGCCTCGGTCTTCACCAAACCACCGTCGGTCACCACGAGCGGACGAGACACGCCCAGCTTGGTCATTGCGGCGGGCAATTCGGCCAGCGCTCCGGCGCCGTAGATTGTTCGAGTCGGGAAGGAAAAGGCAGTCAGGCTCATGTTTGTTTGGTGGGAAGAGAATGGTTCAATCGCGCCGAAGGTCCAAGGGTCATCCTCGGACGAAATGATGCAGAAAGTTGTGCAGGATGAGTCGTCCAGCCGGTGTGGGCTTCAGGTTGTCCAACACCTGGTCTAGGTCGAAGCGAACGCGGGGGCGCCAGAGATCGCGCCGCGGATTCCAGATGAGGCGGAGCGTGTCGGGATCTGTCTCCGGGTGGAACTGCACACCATGGAGCAGCCCTGTGGAATCGTGCATGCCCTGGATCGCAGCGAACGTCCCCGCTACGGTGTGAATCAACCCTGCGGGAAGATCGGAGACCACGTCCGAGTGACTCGAGAGCGCGTCGAATGCGTCGGGGATTCCGTCGAAAAGCTTCGAGGATCGACCGGCGGGAGTCAGCGTGACCGGAGTATTGCCCAACTCCAACCCCTGAGGGTGCGGTGCCACCTTGGCTCCCAAAACCCGGCCCATGAGTTGGTGTCCATAGCACACACCGAGGACCGGCACACCGGCGTCGCGGCAGCGCAGGATCCACTCGCCGACCTGGAGATTCACCGCATCATCATTCCAGGCGTCGCGCGGCGAACCGCTCAGAATCACCCCATCCCAATCACCGGGGGAATAGGTGCGGTTGATGTCGTTGTCGACCCCGGCGCGGCACCACTCCACGGGGAGCGATTTCGGGGTCCACCGGCTGAACCAACCGCAGACATCGCGTCGCGGATCCGGATCCAAACCCGGCGGCCAAATGACTGAATCCACCAGCAGCACCCGTCTTTTTCGCATCGCCATCGTCGGTGTTGAGCAAACGGCAGTCGATCAGCCCATGGCGAGCGGATTTTGAGAGAAGGTCACGGAAGCTGGCTTTACGAGACGAACAGAGACTCAGTCTTTCAGAGTATTTCTGGTAATCCCACGGCATCGACCCGCAGGTCTCGCAGCGTAGAAAGATTCGTCCAGGGAGTTCCGCGAATGGGCCGGGCTCCATCTTTGCGTTTCGCGCCAAAAAGCGAGCGGTACCGGTGAAAAACCCCGTTCACAAACTCTCGAGACCCCAACGCCACCCCATCCGTCAGGTGCCGAACGCGCAGCCGCAAGACTTCGGCCTCACTCAACCGCCCGCCCTGGCTCATCACCCGTCGAATAGCCTCCCGATCCAGTGCTTGCTTCGAGCTGTGCCCGCTGACACCTCCCTGAGCGAACAGCAGTTCACGGTATTGCGCCGCAGCAGCGATCCAACGGCGCTCTGAGAAGGCACTCATCAGCCCGTGTTGGATCTCCTTCTGGCCCACCAAAGCGGCCGCATATCCGCAGAATCGGTAATGCTTCGGATCGCTCACCAAGCCAGCGCGGACCGGATTCAGGTCGATATAGGCGGCCACAGCCCGCAGAGCCTCCGGAGAATCCTCCACCAGAACACTTTTAAAACGCTCCGCCCACAAAGTGCCGAATCGACCTGTTTGACGGTTATACCAACGACTGAAGCGCTGCTTGAACTCCTTCATGAACACCGACACATCTCCCATTCGGCCCAGAAGCGTTTCCCGGACATGGACTGGCATTCGCCCGTGTTCCTTCATCGAATCCCGGGCCAAAACCACCAAAATCCCGTTCCGCCCATAGAAATCTTCGGCTCTGCGGAACACCTCCCCATCGCTCAGAGGCACCGCCAGCGGCACGCGCACCAGCACATGGAAATGGTTCCCCATCATGCAATACGTAATCACCTCCATCCCGCAAAACCGAGCCAAGCGCATCAACAGCGCAGCCAGCCTCTCCTTGCATGCCTCATCCAGCAGCAACTGCCCCCCCACCGTCCTGGAAACACAGTGATAAACAGCCCCACCCACCCCTTTGATCCGTGCCAACCGCATGCCCAACACCTTACCCATCAAAATACTCATGTCTACAAATATTGAACCTGTCACTTTATATTTATTTTGGTTTGACTGGGGGGTGGGGTTGTTTTATCGAAGTGAAGTTATGGCGATTCGCAGATCTTGGTTGGCTTGTTCCTTGGGGGCGCTGGCGGCGGTTTCTGCCTGGGGGGCGGATTGGCCTCAGTGGCGGGGGGAAGCGCGCCGGGATCATTCTCCGGACAAGGGCCTACTGACTCAGTGGCCTCAGGAGGGGCCCAAGCGGCTTTGGCTCTTCGAAAACGCGGGGCTGGGCTATGCGGGCTATTCGATCGCGAGGGGTTCTCTGTTCACGATGGGACTCCGGGAGGGTCAGGAGTTCCTGATCGCGCTGGATGCTTCGAGTGGCAAGGAATTGTGGAGCTCCCCCGCTGGGACGCGGTACCCGAACGACTGGGGCGACGGCCCTCGAATGACTCCCACGGTGGACGGTGACCGCGTCTTCGCCATCGGCGGTCAGGGGTTGTTGATCTGCGTCCATGCGAAGGACGGAAAACAAATCTGGTCAAAGAATCTGGTGACCGATCTGGGCGGGAAACTCCAGGACTGGGGGTACACCGAGTCCCCCTTGGTGGTCGGCGATATGGTGATTTGTTCGCCCGGCGGATCTCAGGGAACTCTGGCAGCCTTGGACAAATCCTCTGGCGCCGTCCGGTGGCGCTCCAAGGACATCACCGAAAATGCCCAGTATTCGTCCCCTATCCTGATCCAACACGAAGGCCAATCTCAGGTGGTGCAATTGGTGATGAACCAGTTCTTCGGAGTTTCACCCAAGGACGGTTCGGTGCTCTGGAAGAAGAATTTTCCGGGACGAGTTGCCGTGATTCCGACGCCTATTTATGAGGACGGGATCGTTTATGTGACGGCTGGCTATGGTGTCGGTTGCGAGGCCATTGGCTTGGGCAAGGGCAACACGGTCGAGCCTCTCTACTCGAACAAGGTGATGAAGAACCACCACGGCGGCGTGGTCTGCGTCGATGGTCACTTGTACGGCCATTCCGATGGCGCCGGCTGGGTTTGCCAGGAATTGAAGACGGGCAAAGAAGTCTGGTCGCACAAAGGATTTGGAAAGGGTTCGGTCACCTACGCCGATGGCAAATTGATCTGCTTGGATGAGCGCAGCGGAGATGTCGCTCTAGTTGAAGCCAGCACTCAGGGTTGGAAGGAAATCAGCCGCTTCAAACTCAACCCGCTGACCTCAAAACGCAGCCCGCAAGGCGGCATCTGGCCACACCCCGTGATCGTCAATGGTCGACTCTACCTGCGGGATCAGGAGTTGCTCCACTGCTTCGATGTGAAGTCGAAGTAGGATCGCCTACAACCAACGACAGCGGTCCGGATGTTTGTCGAGGGGCTTTGCGGGGGCGCATGGTGACAGGCGCGGTCCTCGCGACATTCTAGCGTTGTCCGCCTGTGAATCAGGCTCTTTGCGGAGACCTTTGCACCATCTCAATCCCGACTGGCGTGGAGATCGCACCAGAACTCCCTGCCGTGCGAGGTCCAGTGGCGGTAGTGGCGGTGCCACAGGGCTTTGACCGCATCACCGGATACCCACGTCCCGGTCAGGTTCGATCCAAAATCGCCGGAGGATCCGATGGGAAAATCACGCCCCGGAAACCGTCGGGATCGCTGACCCAAGGCGCGGATCCGCTGATAACCCACCAGCTTGCGGATCAATCGATACGGCCAGGCCCGATGCGCCGTCAGGATTCTCGGAAATTGCGCCGTCCAACCCAGCGGCCCAGACCAATCGTCGATCGGTAGCAGGGAACTTTGCTCCACCAGCATGAATCGTCGGTAGCCCAGCGCCTCACAGGCAACAACCAAAGCCACATCGGAGACCTCCACCGACAGGTAATCGGGCAAGCCCACTTCGCGGACCCCGTCGAGGCAGAAATGATCCGCACTTTCGATATCCACTTTCAGGTAGTGGGGAACGCCGTATCGCCGCAGTAAATCACTGAAGCGAACCGCAGGAACCGTGACCTTTCGATGCCGATGCCCACCCCGGGCCGCGCTGGCCACGTCGAGAGCACTCCATTCTGGGTGATCCTCATTGATCCAAAACTCCACCTCTCCCGGTTCTCCCGCGACTGCCACGTTGAGTATTGTCAATCGCCCCGCGCGAACCGCATCCGGGAAACGGGTCGCCACTTGCCGGCAGAAGGCGTCGTTCGCCTCAATGGCCACCACCTGGAATCCGCACTCCAGATAATAGCCGGTGTCGTCCCCATTGTTCATCCCCACGTCGAAGATGAGGTTGGATGTGGATGACTTGATCATGCGCGAGACTTTAATGTCGCCCACTTTCGGGGAACAGGTTTTTGGCAAAGGATCGGCAAATTGCGCCAAAAGTCCTGTTATCGCCGCCAATATGGACCAATCGATGAGTTCTGGGGCACGACAAGGAGGTGTTGAGGAAGCTGCGACGGTGCTACCAAGATGCAGGAGCCGAGCATCGCAAGAAGCTTATTGATCAGACGATTGAACTGCTGGGCTACCATCGCAAGTCTGGGATCCGGGCGCTGAGTTTCGTTCAGACAGAACGAGGAAGGCGGACCAATGCAGGGCGCCCGACGCTCTCGCTCAACCGCACCGGCGATGCGATCACGGTCACCTTCACCGGCAACCTGCAGTCCTCCACCTCGATCAGAGGAGCGTTCTCGAAGGTGACTGGAGGGGCGAGCCCCGATGCGGTGCCCGCCCCGACCGGCGGCAGCCGGTTCTACCGCAGCATCAAGTGATCTAGCGGATTCAACGATTCGAAGCCCGGGAAGGTTCCTCCTTCCTGGGTCTTTTTGTTGCCCGAAGACCCTGGCCTGGCCAACCGCATCACCTCGAAGTGGATATCCGATGGATTCCTTTCCCGGACTCTCAAATCCCGGACAATCCCGGACTCCCAGTTGCCGACCCGATTGAGGCGAGTCATCCTCCGGATCGCGACATGATGACCACCTCACCTGAGCAACTCCTCGGCGCCCTGAATTGGCGCTACGCCACCAAGAAATTCAAGGCATCGACCCCCATACCGGCCGACCTCTGGAAAACCTTGGAAACAGCCCTCGTCCTCGCTCCTTCCAGCTTTGGCTTGCAGCCGTGGAAATTTGTCGTGGTCACCGATCCCCAGGTCAAAGCCCAGCTGGTGCCCCAATCGTGGGGACAATCCCAACCCGCCGACTGTTCCCACATGGTGGTTTTTGCGGTCAAGACCGGTCTGGATCAGGCCCATGTGGATCACTTTCTGGCCCGCCAAATTGAGGTCCGCGGCGGATCCTTGGAGGCCTTGGCCGGCTACCGCGGCATGATGTTGGGAAGCCTTCAAAAGGCGACCGACGCCGGATACCTCGACGTCTGGCAAACCCATCAATTGTACATCGCCCTGGGTCAGTTCATGACGGCGGCGGCCTTGCTGGGCGTGGATACCTGCCCGATGGAAGGCATAGTTCCGGTGGAATATGACCGAATCCTCGGGCTCACCGGTTCCGGCTACAAAACCGTGGTCGCCTGCGCCGCCGGATACCGCGCGGATGACGACAAATACGCTTCCCAGCAAAAGGTCCGCTTCCCTGCCTCTGAGGTGGTGAAGCACATTTGAGTGTTTCGGGCAGCGGGTGACCCTCCGACCCCGCCGGAAGGTCACCGCTGCGGCTCGGGCTTGCCCCCACCCGCCGACCTTCCTTCACGAGAGCTTCGTTGTTTGCTCCTTACGGGCCTACAATCGGCACGCGCCTCGCGCTCGCCTCGTCTTGCGAAAGAATCCGCAGCCAAGGCGACCGATCCAATTGAATCGTTCCGGCCAAGGATCCCATCGCCATTCCCTCGGTCTTTTCGATCAAGCAGGACGTGCCAAATGACCGGATCCCACTCCAATCCGTATCCAAGCGTGCTCGTGCTGCGGGGGCGATACAAGGTGTTGGAATTCTAACCCATCCCAACGTTCAACCCTTGCCAGATTCTCAATGAAGGCAGGGGTAATCCCAGCCTTGAATGCCGACCAATTCGTTCCCGATATCCCACCGGTAGCGAATCCTCATCCCAAGACGCACCCCAAAGACGCGACCCATGCTGAAAGAAGCCAGTTGTGCCGTTTTTTTCGCCCTCCCAACTTCTGCGTGGCAAGACCCCCAAGATCGCTACCATCATTCTAACTACGAATGCGCAGACACGTGGCCATTGTGGGGGGCGGAGTCATCGGACTGAGCACCGCTTATTATTGTGCCAAGGCCGGTTACTCGGTGACGGTCATTGATCGGAATCCACCGGCCCGCAACGGCTGTTCCTTCGGCAACGCCGGCATGGTGGTGCCCAGCCATTTCATCCCGTTGGCCGCGCCGGGCATGGTGGCCCTGGGTCTCAAGTGGATGTGGAATCCGGAATCCCCCTTCTACATCCGCCCACGCTTCGACGCGCAACTCTTCGAGTGGGGATGGCGCTTCTGGCGAGCCAGCACCGCCGAACGGGTCCAGAAGGCCGCGCCACTGCTGCGGGACATCAGCCTGGCCAGCCGAGCGGCTTTTGAAGAACTGGCCGCCCTGCCCCAACTCGACTTCGGCCTCGTGAAGAAGGGTCTTCTCATGCTGTGCCGCAGCCAGCACGCCCTCGACGAAGAAGCCCACACGGCGGCCCAAGCCCGCGCCTTGGGTATCCCGGCCGATGTGCTGGATGCCCGGCAAACCGCGGCTCTGGACCCGGCCATTACGATGTCTGTCGCCGGATCGGTTCATTTTCCCCAGGACTGCCACCTGAGCCCCGACCGCTTCATGGCCGGCCTTCAGAGTGAGCTAGAGCTCCTGGGATGCCGCTTCCGTTGGAATGCCGAAGTGCGCGGCTGGCAAACCGAACACGGTCGGGTCCGGGCAGCCTGGGTCGATGGAGAAGCCCTGGAGGCCGATGAGTTTGTGCTGTGCGGCGGATCTTGGTCGCCCGAGACCGCCCCTCAACTCGGTCTCAACCTGCCCATCCAGGCGGGCAAGGGCTACAGCCTGACCCTCCGACAACCCCGGGAATTGCCCCAACTGTGCTCCATTTTCACCGAAGCCCGGGTGGCCATCACGCCAATGGGCGACACCCTGCGCTTCGGTGGAACCATGGAAATTGGGGGCCTCAACGAGACCATCAATCCGGTCCGGGTGCGGGGCATCATCAAGTCGGTGCCAAAGTATTTCCCGCGATTTGAGGAGAGCGATTTCGCCGGCATCGAACCGTGGTTCGGATTACGACCCGTTCCTCCCGACGGGCTGCCTTACATCGGCCGGACGAAACGACTCGCCAATCTCTGTCTGGCCACGGGCCATGGCATGATGGGCATTAGTTTGGCCCCGATCACCGGCCAACTCGTCGCCGACACACTGACTGGGGCCCGCCCTCGCTTCGATCTCTCGCTACTCTCGCCCGATCGGCATTCTTGAGCGCCTGTGCGAAATGGCGAATCCACCGGGTCTCAGCCGATATCGAGGGCACCCACTCCCAAAGCTCCGACGGACTCCCAGTTTTGAGATAGGAGCCTCAAAATGGGCGCCTTTGAAACGGACGGCGATGAAAAGGGACGGCGATGAAAACGGACGGGGGTCGGCTTTTTGAGCCGACCCCCAAGTGATGGAAACAATTACGCCTTCACTTCAGGCGCCATAAACCCGACGGGACAAACACCCAACCCCTACCCGCATGCCCCGCCGCATGCACGCTTCCTTTGCCAACCTTTAGCGGATAGTAACCAACCACCTACTCCGACTTCGAAACTTCCGGATTGCTCAAAGTATTTTAAGAAATCTCTGCCGGAGCCCAATGCGCCGGAAAATTAGGGAGCAACCGGCTCCGTCACCCGCAGCATGACCTCATTGCGGCGGAAGATCGAAGGCGTCCAAGGAGGATCGAAGTAGCCGTAGATCGGCACAGGATCGGCCACGGACAGCCCACGGGCCGCCACCCAAGCCCTCAACTCCCCCAAGAACTCCTCCTCCCGTTCCAATGAACGGCCACCACTGAATCGCCGGACCGCAAAGCGCCCCGCCGGCACTTCGCGACGGCGAACCGAGGCATCGCTGGGGGCCGGAACCGCCGTGGCGACCATGTCTTTGGGCATCACAAACGCCATGACTCGTTGGGTGGAGTTCCCGGGCGTCGCTGTCGACGTCATATAAACCGGAGTGGTCATCGCGATCTTCTGCTGAGCCTGGTTGCCCCCGGTGATAAACCGGAACAGACGACCAAAACTACCATCCGAATCGCCCGAGGGTGATGCCATGGACGTCTCGACCCACTGCAATGTGGGATACTCTCGCAGTTGGAAGGACCCGTCGGACTGGATCACCCGGTACGATGCCGTTTCGTAACCGGCACGGATCGCTTGGCAACCGCCAGCCGCAACCAGAATCGCCACCAAAACCACAGCAGATCCAATCGCGATTACCTGAGTCTTCATGGCATAAACCATCGACTCGATGGATCTCATTGCAACTATCAACTTGCCTTACCCCGTCGTGCCATTAGGCGCAATCAGGCCAAAACCGCCCGAATTACCTCCCCATGGACATCGGTCAAACGGCGATTGGCCCCCTGGTGGAGGACATTGAGTCGCTCGTGGTCCAGACCCAACAGATGCAACGCCGTGGCGTGGAAATCGTAGGTGGTGGAGATATCGCGTGCAGCCTTCCAAGACCACTCATCGCTTTGACCGTGAGCAACCCCGGGTCGCACCCCCGCTCCAGCCATCCAACCCACGAAGGTGCCGCCATTGTGGTCCCGACCTTCGCTGCTCTGGGCAAACGGCATCCGTCCAAACTCCGTGTTCCAGAGGACCAAGGTATCTTCGAGCAGCCCACAGGCCCTGAGGTCCTGAAGCAGTCCGGCGATCGGAAGATCTGTCGCCGCGCACATCGGCGGGAGTTCCTTGGCCATATTGGCATGGTTGTCCCAATTGCCCGTCGGCCCCCCGGCACCACTCCAGACTTGGACGAAGCGGACCCCGCGCTCCAACAACCGGCGGGCCATCAGGCAACGGCGCCCAAAATCTTCGGATTCGGGACGATCGAGACCGTACAGCCGACGGGTAGCCGGACTTTCCGCGCTCAAATCGAAGGCCTCCGGTGCACCCAATTGCATGCGGGCGGCCAACTCGTAGGCCTGGATCCGCACACTGGAACCGGGACGATTCAGTTGGGAGGAAAGCGATGGCGAGCGAGGCGAATTCTCTCGCAGGACGCGAAGAGAGCGAGGCTCGGGCTATGCTGATGCCCGTGCTTGAGGCCCGTAACGAACGCCCAACGACGCTCTTGAAACAGAAGACGCCGGCCAGCACGACCGATCCAATGGAATCGTTCCGGCTGAGCATTCTCCGGGAAGCTTCCTGGGGTAGGGCTATTTTCTCAGAAAGCGCAGCGTCTACGGTGCCGGACCGCTCGGAGATCGCTCCCTACCTCGGAGGTCTTCAGGTGATAGCTGGGGGGCGATGGGATTGGGATTCTCTAGGGAGGGCTGTAGACCGATGGACCAGAAATGCCGACGCGCCAGATCGGTGGCGGTGAGATGTTGGTCGGTGAACCCAAACCAGATGGGCGAGGGACCTGCGGTAGCGTCCAATTCCAGCCGCACTGTTGGGTCTGCCTCCTGTGGGTGCATCGAGGTATTGTTTTTGTCCTTACAACCAACGCCGCCAGACAGCGCTCTCATTTTCCAACTGAATTGTTCCGGCAAAGAGTTCCACCGTTGACCCCTGCGCCGGCTTACTTAGCCTCAGGACCCGTGAGCCGATTTTCCGTGCGTCTGTTGCTGGTGATGACCTGCCTGTGGATCGGGGTGATGAATTGCCCCGCGCCCTTGATCTATCGACCCGGTGAAGGTTGGACCTACGAGGCCGTCGGCGCCGGGGCTGCCTGGCAACGCAAGCGGGCCAAAGACCAATTGGTCGTGGCTCAGGAGGCCTTCGACGCCGGCCAGTACCGACTCGCCCTCAAAGCAGCCCGATACACCACCAAGACCTGGCCGCTTTCCGATTCGTCCGGCCGCGCCCAGTACCTGATCGGCCGCTGCTATGAAGCCCGGAAAATGGATGAACGGGCCTTCAAGGAGTACCAGAAGGCCCTGACCAAATATCCCAAGCTGGACAACTACTCGGAGATCCAACAGCGCCAGTTCGAAATCGCCAATCGCTACCTCGGCGGGCAGTGGTTCAAACTGTGGGGCTACATCCCCTTCTTTCCGTCAATGGACCGGACCGCCAAACTCTTCGATGATGTCAACAAAAACGGCCCCTACAGTGACCTCGGGCCCAAGGCCTTGATGAACATCGGTGCCGCCCGTGAAAAACAGAAGAACTACCGCCTTGCGGTGAGGGCCTACGAGCGTGCCGCCGACAAATATTATGACCGCCCCAAGGTGGCAGCCGACGCGATGTATGCCGCGGGTATCGCTTGGAACCGACTGGCCCGGCGTGCCGAGTACGACCAGTCCATCGCAGGGAACGCCATCAACTTCCTCAACGACTTCAAGGCTCTCTATCCCGATGATCAGCGCTCCGAAGAAGCCACGAAGATCGTCTCCACATTGAAGACCGAACAGGCTCGGGGCGCTCTGAAGACCGCCGAGTTCTACGAGAAGTACAAGCGCTATCAGGGTGCGTTGGTCTACTACAACGAGGTGCTCGTGAAAGACCCCAATTCCACGTTCGCCGCCCAGGCCCGCGAACGGATTGAATTCCTCAAACCCAAGGCACAACGGCAGGTGCGTCGGTGGTCGGAGGTTGACGCCCGCCAACTGGAGCGTGAGCGCATCAATGCGACCAACGCCCCGGCTGGCAAGACCCCGAAAAAATCCCAATGAGACCCGCCGCCAACCGCACTCGCTGGCCGGCTGTGGCCTCGCTGCTCGCCTTGACCGTGGGTCTGTTGGTCGGTTGTGGGGGATACTCCCTGGGGCCCAGCAACGGGCAATCGGCCGGTGTTCGAGCCATCCGCGTGGGCCACGTCGCCAACGGCACCGATGAGCCCCGCCTGGCCGACACGGTCAGCCACGCCCTCCGCGCCCAAGTCCATGTCGATGGCACGTTCCGCTTGGCCACCCAAGACGACGGCGACATCGTCATCACCACCGCGCTTCAAAAATTCGAGCGGAATCCCCTCACCTTCCAGGCCAGAGACATCATCGCCACCCGCGACTATGACGTGATCCTCACGGCCCACGTCAAAGCCATCGAGGTGGGGAGCGGCAAGGTGTTGCTCGATCAGGAAATCATCGGACGGACCACCATCCGCAACACGGCCGACCTGGGTTCTGCCGAACGTCAGGCTGCCCCGCTTCTGGCCGAAAACCTCGCACGCAACATCATCAGCCGCCTCTCCGAAGGTTCCTGGTAACCCTTGCTCCCATGATGGCCGTCACTCCGTTCCGTGCGTTGACTCTCACTCTGGCGGGCACCGCTTTCGGGGCCGCCCTGTTGCTGGGTTCACCGACACAGGCCGCCGGAACTCCGTCCAATGACTGGCCGGGGTGGCGGGGTCGGGGTCGTGATGGTCACGCTGCCAACCCCTTGCCTGTGCGGCTCGATTCCGCCCCGAAACCGCTCTGGCGCAAATCCATTGGCCATGGGTATTCCGGAGTCGTCGTATCGGGCCAGCACCTGGTTTTCCTGGATGATTCCAGCGGTCAGGAAACCGCCCGTTGCCTGGATGCGGCGACCGGCCGGGAATTGTGGTCTCAGCCCTTCGCCGAACAATACTCCGACGAATTCGAAGCAGGCCCCCGATGCACGCCGCTGATCGATGGCAACCGGATCTACGTGCAAAGCTGCTTCGGTGAGTTCGCCTGTCTTTCTCTCGACGACGGCAAGAAGCAGTGGGGGTTTCATTTTCGCGACTACGGAATGTTCTGGGTCAAGGACCGCTCGGGTGGTCCGGGGGCCGCCAACCGACGGGGCAATTCCGGATCGGCGGCCATCTCGGGCGATCGCATCTTCATCCAAATCGGCTCGACCAACGGGGCGAGTATCGCCGCGTTCGACAAAGCGCAGGGCCGGTTGCTCTGGAAATCCCAGAACGACCTGACCAGCTATGCGTCGCTGATGACCGGAACCTTGGGCAATCGCCACCAGGTCATCGGCGTGACCTGCGAGGGACTGCTGGGATTGGAGGCCGCCTCCGGAGAAGCTTTGTGGCGGATCCCCTTCAAGACCGGAGCCAACCGCAACGTCCTAACCCCAGTGCTCGACGGCAACGGCATCTTGTTTGCCAGCTACACCACCGGACTGCGACGGGTCACCCTCGAAGCCGATGGATCGAAGGTCCGGGCCACGCAGTCCTGGCTCAATCCAGACCTCAAGATCAACTTGTCCACGCCCGTTCTGGTGGGACGCCACCTTTATGGCCATGGCCCCGACAAGGATTTCGTCTGCGTCGATGCCTCCACCGGAGCCATTCAGTGGCGACAAACCGGCTTCAACCAATACGCCTCAACTTTGGCTTCGGGTTCCCGATTGCTGGTCTTGAACGATATGGGTGAAGTCATCCTTCTGGAGGCCAGCCCCGCTCGATACACAGAACTCGGCCGCTTTCAGGCTTGTGGCAAGACCTTCAGCCATCCGGCCTACGCCCACGGCGTCCTCTACACCCGAGATAGTCGCGAGCTGGTGGCCTGGCCGCTCCAGTCCCCGGCGCGCTGAGTCCAGCCCTCCAGAGCTTCCCCCAAAATTGAAACCGATCCTCCTCGAACTCGGCAGCTTCAAGCTCCACTCCTTTGGCCTGCTGGTAGCCCTGGGGTTCTTGGCTGGCTCGTGGATCGCCAGTCGTCGGGGTCGGGCCATGGGCCTGGATCCTCAGGCCATCCAAGACATCGTATTCCCCTGGCTGCTGGTGGGCGGCCTGATCGGCGCGCGCATCCTTTACGTCCTGAGCTATTGGCAGCGGGATTTCGCCGGTCAGCCACTCACTGAGGTGCTGGCCATTTGGAAGGGGGGCCTCGTGTTCTACGGAGGCCTGATCGGAGCCACGATCGCCGGTGCCATCGGAATTCGCGGCAAAGGCCTGCCGCTCTGGGCCACGGCAGACTGCTTGGCCATCGGTGTCTCCCTGGGGCACGTCTTTGGACGACTGGCATGCCTGCTCAACGGTTGCTGCTTCGGGCGGTCGTGCACCCTTCCCTGGGGAATCCGCTTCCCGGCGGATCACGCCACCGGGGGCGTCTCGGTGCATCCCTCCCAACTGTACGAAGCGGGTCTCAACCTCCTGCTCTGCGGAGGCCTGATCGCCTGGCAATCCCGACGTCCACATGGCCGCGGACAAATCTTCGCCCTGTACCTGATGGCCTATGCGGGAGTCCGGTCGTTCACCGAATATTTTCGCGGCGATTACGGCATCCAGAGCGCCCCCACCGCCGGCGTGTTCACTCCGGGCCAGTCCACCAGCCTGTTGATTTTCGGCGCCGGACTGGCCCTGTGGTTTCTGCGACGGACCCGCTCCGATTCCGCCCGTCCGCAGGTCGCCTGACCGAATCACAGTCGGTTCAGAGCACTGATCACCGCCTGAATCGAAGCCAATTCGATATTGGTGTTCACGCCCGCTCCCCAGCGGGTCATGCCTTCAGCGGTGCGAATCTGGATGTAGGCGATGGCGCTGGCGGCCTCCCCCTCGGAGAGCGAGTGCTGCTTGAACTGGGTGACCTCGAACCGAGGAACGCCCGCCTCGGCCAAGGCATGGACAAAGGCCGCGATCGGACCGTTGCCACGCCCACGCACCGCGACCTCCTGCCCCCCGCGTTTCATCGATGCCCGACATTCAAAGAGACCATCCACGCCATCGGCATGGAAATGGATGAGCGACCAAGGCTCCGTCCGCTGGACGTACTCTTTCCAGAACATGGCCTTCAGTTCCTCACCGCGGACTTCCCGACCCAACGCATCCACCTGATCGTTGGCGATGGGACCAAACTCCCGCTGCAGGTCCTTGGGCAATTCGATGCCGAACTCCGTCTCCAGCAAGTAGGCCACGCCCCCTTTGCCCGACTGACTGTTGACCCGGATCACCTCGCGGTACTCGCGACCGATGTCCGCAGGATCCAGGGTGAGGTAGGGGACATCCCAATGGCTGCGCGAGCCGGTCTCCCATTCGGCCAAGCCTTTCTTGATGGCATCCTGATGGGATCCGCTGAACGCCGTGAAAACCAATTCACCCGCGTAAGGCTGCCGCGGCGGCACCGTCAAGCCCGTGCAACGCTCATAGACCTCGCGGATCTTCCCCAGATTGGAGAAGTCGAGATTCGGATGGATTCCGAGCATGTAGAAGTTCAGGGCCACTGCGACCACATCGAGATTGCCCGTGCGCTCACCGTTGCCGAAGAGAGTCCCCTCCACGCGGTCGGCACCGGCCAACAAACCCAACTCCGTTGCTGCCACACCGGTGCAACGGTCGTTGTGGGTGTGCAAGCTGACAATCAGGCTATTCCGATCGCGGATGTTGCGGCACATCCATTCGATCTGATCAGCGTACACATTCGGAGTCGCCACCTCCACCGTGCAAGGCAGGTTCAAGATCATCTTCCGCTGCGGCGTCGGCTGCCACACGCCCATCACCGCCTCGGAAATCTCCAACGCGAAATCGAGTTCGGTGGCGCTGAAACTTTCCGGAGAATACTGCAATCGGACGTCCGTGCCCTCCAGTCGATGCATCCGTTCCTGGATCCAACGCGCCCCCTGCACCGCGATGGCTTTGATCTCGTCACGGCTCTTCCCGAACACCACGCGGCGTTGGGCCGGAGACGTGGAGTTGTAGAGGTGGATGATCACCCGTTTGGCACCCACCAACGATTCGATCGTCCGCTCGATCAAATCTTCACGGGCCTGTACCAGGACCTGAATGGTCACATCTTCCGGGATGCGATTTTCTTCGATGAGCCGCCGATTGAACGCGAACTCCGTGTTCGACGCCGACGGGAATCCAACCTCGATCTCCTTGAAGCCGCAGTTCACCAGCGTCTGGAACAGCTCCAGCTTTTGGGCCACGTTCATGGGCACCGCCAGCGCCTGATTGCCGTCGCGAAGGTCCACACTGCACCAGATGGGAGGCGCGCTGAGCGTGCGCGCAGGCCATTGACGGTCGCGTAAGTCCACCGCCGGAGCGGGGCGATACTTCGTGGCAGGATTCTTCAACATATCCGAAACGACCGACAGCATACGATGCCGGGGCCCCTTGCGGCAGAAAAAAAGGTTCCCGGTGATTCCCGGGCGACGCCGGCTCCAAAAACCAACAACGCGCTCGCCCGAAATCACTCCGGACCCCGGATGCGAAAAAAACGCGTCCCGGGATCAGCAGCGACACTCACCCGGGAAGTTCCATCCTGAGGCTGAGCGCCGACCTCTTGGACCAGCTCGAAGGGCTTCCGAAGATCCTCCGCAGCTTCCAGTTGGTAGCGCTGCCCTGCCAAGGCCATCCATTGAATTTGCACACGCCCTTCCGATTCCAAGGCGGCTTTCAGCTTCAACGCCGGAGCCTCCGGCAACCGGATGGATACCCCAGAGAACACGGGGCTTTCTCCCGCGGCCATCGGGCCCGCCGTACCAATGAATCCGGCATCGAACCTACGGGCCTTGGATCTAGCGCCCACCTCCAACCCGACCCCGGCGGCGATGCGCAGGGTCTGCCCATGGCGCAACTCGCCCAGTTGGCTGCGGGGGATCGAGATCTGGACGGCATCGGCACTGCTCACTCCCGGTGTCACCACGCCGCGAACCGAATCCGGATTCCAGGCACGGATCCGGACATCCGGCACAGAACTCAGCGCCGCATCCAAACGGAACACCCCCTGCCCCAGAGCCACCTCCGACCGCAGGCGCCGAAACCGGCGATCTTGCTGCTGGGCCAGCAAAACGCTTACGACGATTCCCAGCGCAGGGCGAAACCCGTCCGCAACGCTCACGCCTTCGGCGAGACCCAACCCATCGACTCCTTCCGCAGCGGCTCCCCGGCCAGAACATGCGGCCTGTCTCCCAATCCCGCCAAGGACGCCACCCCTGGCAACCCAAGCACATCGAAGCGCCCGAACGTGCGGCTGGAGCGGCAGAAAAAAATCCTCAATTCGTGAAAGGTCTCAGCCGATCGCAACGAAAACCCTCATGACACCTGAATCGGGCAAACGGCAAACGCCGCCCCAGCCCTTCAGGAAAAACAATCCAAGCCACCTCAAACCATGCACAGCCATCGCCGCCTCCAACGCCACCGCCATTGCCTCTTCGTGATGCTCACCCTCCTCGCCACCACGCTGACCACGTCGGAGGCGTACGCCGCGAAGAGCTCCTCCAGCAAACCCAAACCCAAACCAGCACCTCAATCGCCAGGGAAAGATTTGAGCCCACTGGAGAAAGTCGAGAAGATCGTCAGCATTGGGCAAAATGTCTTCAGTGCCGCCAACGCGGTCTGGGGAACAGAAGATTATGCCTATTACACGGCGTCACTGGAGTTGGTGAACTATCGAGACGAAACAGTTATCACCAGAAACAAAATCAGAACAAGAATAGTTCGAACTCATTGGTTAAACGTGAAAACCGGAACCGAGCAATATAAAACTGATCGAACAAACACCTACGACGATGGCCGTGAAGATATGTCTATAACTGACGCCCCATTTCCGCATGGATGGGGCCATATAAATTCAATACAGCTTGATCATTACTACGACCCGGGCAAAAATTTCAAAGAAGAGATAACCTATTCAATGCCTGCAACTCAATACAAGATACTACTCCACCTAGAAAATGCTCCTTCGAGCAGGATTAACCTCATCGATTCAGCGCGAATCACAGAAACACTGAACTATCAAGAAATTCAACCCAACGAAACATACGATAACTATCGCAAAATTAGTTCCAGCAGTTTCATTGACAATCGGCCTGTCAAAACGGAGAATTTTGATACTCGAGAAGCTCGCATCACCATGAGTTCTGCCCAACTCATCAGTTATCCCAAAGTCAACGCAGTGACCGTTTTTGGGGACCATACGATTCATTTTCTGGCCCCGAGAAAAGCTCACTACATCATCTCTCCCACTCCAGAAGACTCTACCGAGAACCCCTGAATTTGGCTTTCATGAAACGCTTTTCTACCGTCTTTCTGCTGTTTGCAGGGTTTTTAGCTTTGGTGTTTTGGGTGCTTATCGGATTACCGCAGAAACCACAAGATCCCGAAGCAGCCAAAATCTCGCCGCCTGAAACTACCACGCAAACTGCAGAGACCTCCAAGGCACCTCCTCTTTCATTCCGCGATTTAATTCCAATACCAAAAGAAGGCGCAAACCGGTCTGGTACTGGAACTCGAAAAGTCCACCAAAGGTTAGTTCCATTCCGCCCCAAATCTGAACTACCCCAAGTTTTGCACGGTAACTTGCATGCTCAACAGTTATTAATCGTATTAGAGGAAGCACAAGTCAACCCAGCCATCATTCAATTGGAGTTCAAGAATATTTATAACAACCTGGGTTCCATCAAAGATCTGCAAGTGCGTATCGCTGAAAACATGGTTGAGCTGCATGGAAGAATCGGCGATATTATGCAAACGAACAGCAAAGACACCGATGCGATAGATCGTGAATTGAGAGGTTTGGATACTGCTGAGTGGAGTAGCACCGAATCTGATGGCGATCTGATCGAAGAACACCGCCAGGCAATCCTTTCGGCACTTGCCGGAACGAAGATTGCCTCTGACCCTGAACTCCAAAAGAAGCTCTTCGACATCAAGGTTCGTTTGGTCCTGTCGCCTGAAGCCAGTGAGTTCATGAAATCCTACAGTCCGGTCACCACCGCCAAGGCGCCGTGACGGAGACACCGAATCGTCCCGAAGTGAGTCGGAGGGATGGACTTGCAGGCTTGGGTTAAAAACTCCAATTCCGTTACCCGAGCCTGCAAGTTTCGGTCTAGCTAAACCGTCTGTGAGCTGTGGCCAGGAGGCGGAGAGTTCCGGGACCGAGCCGGAAACTCGAAAAACCACTTTTTTAGCGGCGGATCCCCAACTCCATACCGGAGATCCCCAGTATTGGGAGACCAAAACGAGATATCCTCCAAGCCGCCAAGGAGCGAGCCATGTTCTCGATCCCCGGCGAGGGTCGGCCTCTACTGTCCATCGACAGGTTGGACGCCGAGAAAGCGCCGGTTTTGCCGTACCTTCCAACACTTGATTTTTACCTCCAACACTCGATTTTTACCCTCCAGAAGTCAGAACGCAGGGTCGGGAGACCTGGCCTCCGGGAGAAGCTAGTGGCGCTCGTAGCGGCGCCAGCCGGGGGTTTCACGGACTTCAACAGGACCGCGGGGCGCGTGCATGAGGAATGCCTCGACGGGATAACGTCGAAGGCGATCGAAACCTGGGTCTGGTCCCAACACGCTCAAGACCTTGGACAGAGCGTCTGTGCTCATTGCCTCCGCGCCAATCAAGGTCACCTGACTGGGATGAGTTAGCGCCCATCCGGTCCGCGGATCCAACAGGTGCGAGTAGCGAATCCCGCCCAGTTCCACCCGTTGGAATCGGTCGCCGGAGGTCACCAAGGCTCGATCCTTGAGCCAAACCACTCGACCCGGCGGCGCATTCGTCACATCCAGTTCTCCGATCTCAACCTTCCAGCCCGACTGTCCCGGCGGCGATCCAGCAGCGAACAGGTCTCCTCCGCCGGACACCAGCGAGCAGCGGACTCCCCTCGCCTTCAGCACGCGAGTCGCCTCATCCAACGCATATCCTTTGGCAATCCCGCCTAAATCGAGGCGCATCCCCGGCACCACGAGGCGCGCTGTGCGTCGACCCGTAGCATCGGTGCCCAGCACCACGTGCTGCCACCCCGTGGCTGCTCGCGCCGCGGTCACCTTGGACTCTTCGGGCAACACCCGCTGACGCCGCGCCCGTTTCCACACGTCCACCAGAGGGCCCACGGTGATGTCAAAAGCCCCGCCGCTCATGCGAGACACCTCCTGCGCCCGCTCTAGAACCCGGGCCAGATCGGTACTCAAAGGCACCACCGCACCCGTGCCGGAGGTCTTGGACAAGCGGCTCAACTCCGAGTCGGCCTCGTAGTCGCTGAGGATGCGGTTCAGGTCGGAAATCCGCTGGAAGGCCGCGGCCGCTGCCACATCGCCCGAGGCCTGATCGGCCGCATAGAGCACGACTCGAAAGGGCATCCCCATGTGCGTCTGGCGGTATTCACAGCGAATCTGCGGGACCGGACGGGTCTGGCAGCCGGTCCCGATGCCCGTGAGCAACAGCGCCAGACATCCGAAGGCGATCACGGTTGACCAGCTCCATCGAGCCCGCTGCACCCCCCCATGGCTGGACATCGGGATCCACGATGCAACCCTTGGGAATCCTTCGGCTCGTGCCGTCTTCCCGGATGGGTTCATGGACGTCCCTGCTGCACCGCAGTGGTCGGCTCGGATCGGGGCTTCACCTTCTCGGTGTAGGTGATGACTCCAGCACCCAAGACAATGAGGCAGACACCCAGCCACCGAAGAGGGCTGACCGTCTCGTGCAGGACAAACCGCGCCGCCAATGTCGTGAGCACAAAACCGAGCGAGGTCAGGGGCCACACAAAGCTCACGTCACCCTGAGACATCAGGTACAGCAGGCACCCAAAGAACGCCGCCTCGAAACCCACGCCGACCAACAGCGGGATATTGGTGAAACCGGAGCGGATGAGTCGCAAAATCTCCGACACACTCACGCGGTCCATCTCACCGATCTCCTTCAAGCCTCGGCTCAAGAACACCACCCCGATGGCCTCCATGCAGAGACCGGCCAGCAAAACCAAGATCAGGCGACTCATAAACAATCAGAATAACGGCACAATTGGATCCCCCGCGACTCGATCACCTCGCGCACCCGGGGGCTGAGCAACGCCTCCAACTCATGCCGGTGGGCGTCCTCGTCGGCATGACAGTACAACTCCCAGGTCCCAGGCTGAAGCTCCGGCAAGAGCCGCAGCAAATAGTCTTCGGTCACCCGGCTGTTCTGCAGCAAACCGTAGGTGCAGGCGGCGTGACGCAACCCGTGACGGGCCAACAACGGCTCGCAACGACGCGACAAGGCCCCGAAAACCCCAGCATGCGACAGCCGGTACAAGTACTCCCCGGACGCCATGCGCAAGTTCTGGATCAACGGATCCCGAGTCAGGCGAACCGAGCGGATTCCCAGCGCATTCGCATGATCCAACAGCACGCGGAACACCCCGGGATGGAGGTGAAAGTTCAGGTGCCCGTTGACGTGATCCAAGGCCAGGCCGGTGGCGCGGAATCGTTCAAATTGAGCCATAAGTTCCCGGCGCACTTGTTCCTGCAAGCCCGGCACAAAAAAGTAACGCAACCCGGCCACCACCGGTCGATCGGTGAATCGACCCTGTTCATCCACCAACCCAGGAATCTCCGTCGGGGGCAACACCGACCGTCCACAGACCAGCACCGAATGCAGACCCACGCCGAGTTGGGGATTGGCCCTGGCAATCCGCACGGCTGCCTCGGCGGCATCGCCAGCCACCATGAGGCTGGCCGAGGCGAGGATTCCTTCCCGATGGGCGCGTTCGATCGCCCGGTTGGCGCTATCGGAGATTCCGAAATCGTCGGCATTGACGATGAGCCGGATGGGAGCGTGTCTCGAAATCATGAGCGATGCTCCTCGCGGTCCGGCAACCCCTAGGCACCATAGCCGGTGACCCGAAGCCCCAATCGGGAGCGCAGGACCGCGTTCAGGATGATCCCGATCTTCCGGGCCCGGGTCAGCCGAAGTGGTGTCTCCTCCAACACATGGAAACGGGATTTCTCCAATCGCTCCAAAAGGCGCCAGTAGACATTGCCCATCAACTCCGCAGACACCATCGAAGCGCGCTCTGAAACCGGGAGCACGTCGCGGGCTTTCTGGTAATAACGACGGGCTCGCCCATCAATTTCCAAGGCCAACTGATGGAAGCGCTCCGACCATTCGCAGCGCAGAATCTCCTCGGGATTCACCCGGAATCGCTGCATATCCGACAGCGGCAGATAAATGCGGCCCCGGGCGGCATCATTGCCCACATCGCGCAGGATGTTGGTCAATTGCAACGCCTTGCCCAACGCATCGGCATAAGCTCGGCACGCCGGGTCGGTGTAACCGAAGATCTCAATGCTCAACAAACCCACGACGCTCGCGACACGGTAGCAATACAACTCCAACTCGGCCGGGTCTTGGTAGCGAGTCTGGACGAGGTCGGTCTCGACCCCGAGGATCAGCTCGTCAAACAAGCGGAAGGGCAACCGGTAGGTTTGGATGTGAGGGGCCAATTCGCGGTTCACCTCCATCGAGGGTTCGCGCCCCTCACAGGCGGCTGCGATGTCAGCACGCCACGCTTCGAGGGTTTTCCGCCGCTGATCCACCGGGATGGAATCCTCGTCGGCCGCGTCATCCACCTGACGGCAGAACGCATACAACGCCGACATGGCTGCACGCTTCTCAGGCGTCAATAAAATGAAGGCCAGCGCCAGGTTGGAGGCGCTTTTCCGCGTGATCTGCTCCGAGACACCAGAATTCACAAATCCGTCGGATTAAGATTCCCAGAACCCTTGGCAGGGAGCCCACCCGTGTCGGACAAAGTCGGATTGCGTGGGCGATCCTTGCTATGGCGACGACGGCGGCGACGGCCAGAACCCTTGGAATCGTTGATCACCCCTCGCCCTTTTTGCTTCTCGGACTTCCGAAAAAATACGGCCCAGATCACCCCAATGGCCAGAACCACCAACCCGGCGAAAATGGCAACCGTGGAGCCACTGAAGGCCTTCTGGGTTTCAGAATTAAAGCCCGACGGCAATTGCGACGCTGTGGAGTCAGCCAGCATTAGCATCGAATGGGTGAACAGTGAACTCATCGAACAGCAGAGCCTGTTCCGGTGTCCACGTCTTCGTCAACGCCGCCGTCCACACCCAACCCGAGCCGGCCCATGCGATACCGCAATGAATGCCGCGACAAATCCAACGCCGACGCGGCCTTGGACAAGCTGCCGTCACTGGCCTCCAAGGCATCGAGGATCATTTCCTTTTCGAAGCGCAGAAGTGCCTCCGGCAACGAGCCGCCCTTGGAAACACCGTTCCTCTCGAGCAGACCATCGCGCAAGCGGGACTCCACTTCGAAGTCCGGGAGACTCGCTGGCTGAATGAGTTCGGAAGGTTCGAGAATCACGGCCCGTTCAATCACATTGCGCAATTCGCGTACGTTGCCCGGCCAACTGTGGGCCTGCAGTGCAAGCATGGCCAATGGCGAGATATCCTTAACGGTGCGGCTCAGCTTGAGGGCAAACACCCGAAGGAAATTCCGGGCCAACAGTGCTATGTCCGCTCCCCGTTCGCGCAGCGGGGGAGGCCGAAACTGCATGACATTGAGACGATGGAAGAGGTCTTCGCGGAACTCCCCCTTTTTGATGGCCTCGACGATGTTGCGATTGGTCGCGGCGATGAGACGCACCTGGACTCTCAGCTCCTGAGTGCCGCCCACGCGAGTGAAGGAACCATCCTCGAGGAAACGCAACAGCTTGGCCTGAAGCGGACGACTCATGTCGCCGATCTCGTCCAGGAAGATCGTGCCGCCGTCGGCCTCCTCCACATACCCCCGCTTGGTCCGATGGGCACCGGTGAAGGCTCCGCGTTCGTAGCCGAAGAGCTCCGACTCGAGGAGGGTCTCCGGAATGGCTGCGCAATTGAGCCTTATGTAATTGGCCGTGGCCCGACGGCTGTGGAAGTGGATGGCCCCGGCGATGAGCTCCTTGCCCGTCCCACTTTCGCCCAAGATCAACACGGTGGCATCCGTCGGCGCCACTGTCTGGATCAGTTGCCGCAATTCCTGCATCTTCGGCGATTCACCAACAATGTTCTCAATTCGGATGCCACTGCCGGCGCGGGCCTTGAGGGCCGCATTCTCGGTCAACAACCGATGCCGCTCCGCGCAACGGCCAACCGCGTGCAAAAGTTCATCCGGCTCGAAGGGCTTGGCCAGATAGTCGGTCGCTCCCGATTTGATGGCCTCGACGGCCAGCTTGGGCGTGGCGTAGGCCGTGATCATGATCACCGGCAGATCGGGGCGCTTTTCGGCCACCATCTTGAGAAACTCATAGCCACTCATGCCGCCCAATCGGGCGTCGGTGATGACCATGAAAAAGTTCTCCTGCTGAATGAGCTTCAGCCCCGCTTCGGCAGAATCGGCCAGGCGAACCTCGTACGACTCCCCTTCGAGCACCGTCTGGAGCGACAGGCGCATGTTCTTCTCATCATCGACAACCAACAAAGGCGGCAATTTCATCGGAGTCTCATTAGGGTGCGTGCAGGAAGGGTGATGGTAAAGGTGGCGCCCTTGCCAAGATCGGATTCAACCCGGACACGGCCTCCGTACATTTCACTGGTGTGCTTGACAATGGTCAGGCCCAGACCGGTCCCACGATCCTTGGTGGTGAAGTACGATTCCCAGATCCGACCAATCACCTCGGCCGGGATCCCTGGCCCCGAATCCCGGACGGTGACTTGAATCGCATAATCTGGGGCCGGACGCGCCGTGATCCAGATCTGACCTTTCTGCCCCATGGCTTCACGGGCGTTCACCAAGAGATTGGTGAAGATCTCCATGAAATGCCCACGCTGTCCCAAGAGAACCGGCAACGCCGGCGGAATGTCGAGATGCACCTGGATAGGAAAACCGGCTCCCAGCGGGAGTGCGATGGCCAAGGATTGTTCCAGGATCTCGGCAATGGTTAGCCGCTCCACGCGCCCCTCCACCAACCGAGCGTAGCCCATCAAATCGGTGATGATCCGATCGGAGCGGGCCACTTCTTCACGGATGATGGCGATTTGCTGGGTGATGGTCTTCCCCTCGCGGACCGTCTTCTGCAGCGTGTAGGCAGCGTTATTGATGATCCCGAGCGGATTCTTCAATTGATGAGCGATCTCTGCGGCCAGACGACCGGCGGCTTCCAATTGCTCCTGCTTCAAGGCGAACTCCTGGGTCTCGGCCTCCCGTTGACGCTGGCGGTCGATCAAGATCTGAAGACCCAGACAGACCACCGTCATGAGCAGTAGCAAGAGCACCCGGAGCACCAACGACTCAAACGGCTCGCTCACCGCCTCGGGGAGCCCACCGCTGGATTCGAGCTTGGGCGTATAACTGTCGAGAACTTGTGTTTCCACCAAGCCCAGCCGCATTTCCAAGACACCTGAGAGCACGTAAAGCGCGCAGACAAACAGGTTCACCAACACCTGGACTTCGGAACGCGGGATGATGGCGGCGTTCCGGATGACCAAGCCGAGGAAGACCCAATACAGGATGCTGTCAAAGCCTCCGCAAAAGAGGGTCAACGCCGCGAGGAATGCGGTGTCCAAGAGGGAGGTCATCGACACGACCCGTTCCAGGATCGGCGTGGAGATTTCGTCCATGCCCCACAGCAGAATCCCGGAACCGATGTTCACCGCAGTCATCATCAAGGTGAAGGTCTGCAGGTAAGCCAAGACATCCTCCCGGGGCACTGAGACGCTGCCGAATGCATGGGGATTGAACAAGAACCAGTAGATCACCGGCGCAAGCATCAACTTCACCCAGATACCGATGTTGCGCTCGACGAAACGGATGCGCTTCCGGAAGAGAGTCGGATCCGCTGGGGGGGCCTGAAAGACCTCGAAAAGGCCACGCCACCGCTGACTCAAGGCATCTGCTGAGGTGGGTTCAGGCATAGGCTGGACGAGGGCTTGGTGTTGGGTGGAACCAGCGGACCGTTCCGCCAACTGCGATCTTAGTCGGGCAACACGCCCACCTCCCGGAGAATCTCTTCAATGGGTGCCAGGCGGCCGAGACCCTCATAGCCGCAGGAAAGCATCCCCTCACCGGGTCCGACCCACTGGACACCCCGGGATTCGAGGAGAGCCACATTGGCCTGGGTGGCCGGGTGCAACCACATCTTGCCATTCATGGCCGGGGCGATGAGTACTCGAGCCTCGGGGCGCAACGCCAACGCAATGCAGGTGAGCGCATCATCGGCCAATCCATGCGCCAACTTGGCCAGGCAATTGGCCGTCGCTGGCGCGATCAAGAGCAGGTCGGCCTCATCGGCCAAACGGATGTGGGTCGGCTTCCACCCTTCCTCCTCGTCATAAAGATCGGTGATCACCGGTTGGCGAGTCAGCGTCTTGAAGGGCAACGGGGTGACAAATCGTTGGGCATCGGCAGTCAGCACCACGTGCACACGATGCCCGGCGTGGGTCAACTGGCTGGCCAAATCGATGGACTTGTGGGCGGCGATCGATCCGGTGACTCCGAGGACGATGTTCATGGTTCAGGATCAGAGGCTGACCACAGGAACCGACTGCGGATGGTCCCAATGGAAGGTTTGTCGGGAAGCCCGGGCGCATTCGGCCTCATAAATCGATTGCAGCGACCGCAAGTCCTCCTCACGGCTGCGGCTCACCAAGAGATAGTCGAACTCTGCCCAACGAGCGATCTCCGGTTCGGCCATTTCCAACCGACGGTCAATGGCCTCGGGCGCATCGGCATCCCGACCGCGAAGCCGAGACTCCAATTGTTCGCGGGAGGCCGGTGTGATGAACACCGTCACCAATCGACCTGCCAGAGCCGGATCAGAGGCCACCACCCGGCGGACCGTTTCGGCACCCTGGACATCCACGCTGAGCAGAGCGTCTTTGCCTGTGGCCCAATGGGCTCGCACGGACTCTTTGAGGATGCCTTTCCAATCCCCGTACACATTTGCGTACTCCAGGAATTCTCCGGCGGCGATCCGCGCTTCGAATTCGGACCGGGAGAAGAAGTGGTAGTCCACCCCATGAACCTCACCCGGGCGCGGAGCCCGACTGGCGCAGGTGATGATCCGGCCGATGCGCGGATTGGCGCTCATCAGGCCTTGGCTCACCGTGGTTTTTCCGGCTCCCGAGGGAGCCGAGATGAGGAGCAGAAACGGGGCGCAAGCGTGCATGGATTCGAACAGCGAAACGATTACTCGATATTCTGGACCTGTTCGCGGAAGCGTTCCAGTTCTGTCTTCATGAGCACCACCTCGGCGGCGATCCGGGCGTCATTGGCCTTGGAGCCGATGGTATTGATCTCGCGGTGGAACTCCTGAGCCAAAAAATCCAGCTTGCGACCGACGGCTTCCCGACTTTTCCGACAGTCCTCATATTGCTGGAAGTGACTCTCCAACCGGGCGATTTCTTCTGAAATATCCGAACGATCGGCAAACACCACCACTTCCCGCAGGATGCGTTCGTCATCGACCGTAATTCCTTCGAGGCCGGCTGATTGCAAACGTTGTGCCAACTGCTGGCGATAGCGGGTCAACACCTCGGGAGCCAATATGCGCACACGATCGAGCGCCGAACGGATGAGGGCGATGCGACTCTCCAGATCCCGCTCCAGCGCCTCCCCTTCCCGGCGGCGCATGGCATCCATGGATTCGAGGGCCAAAGCGAGTGCCGCGGAGGTTCCGGGCCAAGCGGCCTCGGGATCCACCACCCGGGTCTCGGATTGCATCACCCCGGGGCATCGCGCCAGCAACTCCAAGCTCACCTGTGCCGCGGCTCCAGAAAGCCCCAACTCGGCGGCCACCTCAGACCATTCCCGCGAGTAGGCTTGAACCACAGCGCGGTTGATTCGATTCCCCGTGCACTCCCCATCGGGAACATCCAGCGAGACCCGGATTTCACACCGCCCTCGCGACACCATCCGCGCCACCGACTCACGGATTCGAGTCTCCAGCGATTCCCAATCCGGCGGCAGCATCACCACCAATTCGGATTGTTTCCGGTTCACCGACTTCAACTCCACCACCACCTTCGCCTCGGCCGCCGAGGATTCCCCCCGACCATACCCCGTCATCGATTTCATTCCGAAGTGTCGGGGACAGGTCCGCCGGTTTGCCAATGGAATTCCCGGATCGGCCCACCGTTCGAAAGCCCCCCATTGGTTAGCCAGAGCGAATGAAGAGCGGCCGAGGATCGGAACCACCACAGCCTGTCCCTAGACCACCACAGCCTGTCCCTAGACCACCCTAGGAGCAGCCTCTCTGCCCCAGCAGCCGGTTCCCCAATGTACCCCCAGTGTGCCCCACCCCGTAGCCTGTCCCCCAAAGTGTCCCAGAAGCCTGTCCCCTGACGCAGATATCACCCACGCACCCCAGCAGCGTCAGCGGGATCGGGCCGGAGCGAGCATTGAAGGCAAACACCCCAAGCCCCTCGCGCGCAGCGCGAAAACCCATACCCTCCTGCGCCTTCCTGCGAGCGCAGTCCAGGTCCCGCGTAAGCCAACCCCAGGCCCGTGCCCACGAGTCCGTCCCCACAACACAACACAGCCTGTCCCCAGCAGCCTGTCCCCTGAAGCATCCCTTGGCAGAAATTGGCGACCCCAAACAAGCCCCCCAATCAGAACGGACCGAATTTCGCTTGAGTCAGAAGGCCTTTGGCGAGACCCAGAACCATGTCTTTCACCAGCCGATTACAATTGTGGTCCCCTTCCCGGGTGATGCCGGTACTGATCCTGAGCCTGCTAACGGGTGCCGGTTGCCTCCTTGGAACCCGCTCCGAAAATCCCGGCTCCAAGGGCGATGGCCACCACGTCGTCGGCCCGAGCTATCCCATCGACCCGGACCTCACTGATCGGGGCAATCCCAAGGGCCGGCAGTTCGAATTCAAGATGCGACTGGCCAACAGCAAACTCTTCCGCGGTGACGACACCACGCTGGAGCCCACGAAAAAAGCCGTTCGGACCGAGCGGAAAATCTTCGTTTACATCCCTGCGGCCTACCGCGATGGCACCCCGGCTCCCGTCCTGGTGACCCACGACGGCCCGAGCCAACTCAAGCTCGTGCGCAACGCTCTCGATAACCTGACGATCTCGAAGAACCCCGAGCGAAGCCTGCCTCCCTTCATCGTGGTCGCGATCGAAAACGGCGGAAACGACGGCAAGAACAGCGAGCGCGGCCTCGAATACGACACCATGTCCGACCGCTTCGCGCGATTCATCAACGACGAGGTCTTCCCCGCGGTGCTGGCCGACCCGGCCATCCATGCCGCCTATCCCAAGCTAGCCATCACCAGCAACCCCTGGGGCCGCGCCACCATGGGATGCAGTTCGGGCGGCGCCGCCGCGATGACCATGGCCTGGTTCCGCCCGGATTTGTTCCGACGTGTCATCGCCTATTCGGGCACCTTCGTGGATCAGCAAGACGACGACGCCCCAGAAGAGGCCAAATTCCCGCTGGGAGCCTGGGAATACCACTCCAGCCTGAAGCTCATCGCCAACAGCCCCAAGAAGCCGCTACGCCTCTTCACCCATGTCTCGGAGAACGACAACCGGGCCAAAGACCCCGAAGAGACTTATCACAATTGGGTCATGGCTGGTGAACGCACCGCCGCCGCCTTGAAGGACAAAGGCTATCACTACCGCTACGTCTTCAGCCGGGCCACAGGCCACTGCGACTCCAAGGTCTTTGAACTCACCCTGGCCGACACCCTCGTCTGGACCTGGCAGGGCTATCGCCCGGAATAACCGAACCTCTTCCAACGGAGAACCCCGACGGAGAACCGTCCGAGGAACTGCCTCTTGAGGCGACTCCGAAGCGGATGAGACAAACAGGCCGCCCGACAAGGCGGCCTGTTTTCGTATCCACTGATCCGAAGTGTCAAGGTTGGTACCACTTCAGCGTGTCCCTCAGGCCCTCTTCCCAGCCCACCTTGGGGTTGTAACCAAACGCATCGCGTGCCGCGGAGATATCCGCCAGCGAATGGCGCACATCCCCTACGCGCGGCTCCCGATGGCCTGGGACAATTTGTTGCCCGGTGATGGCATTCAAACTCCCCATCAGCCGGAGCAAACTGATGCCTTCACCACAGGCGATGTTGAAAAACCGCCCTGCCACCGCGGATTCTGGGGCCTCGGCCACGGCGATGTTCGCTTCCACCACATTGGACACATGGACGAAATCGCGAGTCTGAAGACCATCGCCGAAAATGACCGGTGTTTCCCCGCGAAGGGCCTGCGTGCAGAAACGCGCGATCACTCCCGAGTAAGGCGAGTTGAAGGACTGCCGCGGCCCGAAGACATTGAAGTAGCGCAGCGACACCGTCGGCAATCCATGGAACTGATGGAACATCCGGCCATAGGTTTCCGACGCATACTTTTGCAACGCGTACGGCGAGAGCGGCTCGGGCGGCAAACCCTCGTGTTTGGCCGGGGTTTCATTGTTGCCGTAGATAGCCGAAGACGATGCGAACACCCATCGGCGCACCCCTGCAGCTCGGGATGCCTCCAGCAATTGGACCGCCGCGGTGAGATTGGTGTGATTCGAAGACACCGGCTCGGCAATGGACCGCGGCACACTGGGCATGGCCGCCTCATGGAACACCCAATCGCAACCTTGAACGGCGCGCCGCACCAATGCCTCGTCACCAACATCGCCTTCGATGACCTCCACCGGATCGCCCGCGCGGATCCAGGCCAGATTATCGCGAGAACCGAGCGAAAAATCGTCCAATACCACCACCTGATGCCCCCGACGGACCAAGGCCTCCGACAAATGCGATCCGATGAACCCGGCACCGCCGGTGACCAATGCTTTCATGAGCCGCCACCTAATCGTCTGCCAAAAACCGGGTCAAGGACCGAGCCGTGCAAGCAACCCGAAGTTGAGGGTGATCAGGCCTAACGGTTCGTAGCCCACCGTGTAGGCCGCGCCCCCGGATCATCCCACGAGTTCCCGATGCAGGTGATGAACGAGCGTGGCGTTGTCGCACTGCAAGTACTGCATGGACCCGCCCATCCGAGAGAAACTCTTGCAGAACCTCAGGTAGTAGGCCGGGTTCGTCTTGGGAGGTTCCCCTTGGGTCCAGTCCCAACCGCCCCCGTCCTGAAGGTCCACCACATAAATACTGTGCCCGGACACCGGGCCCTTGCCCTGTTGGAACCGCAAATTGTGGGCGCAGCTCAAGCTCTTTTCGAAGACTTGCGGAGCCATGATGGCCGAACCGATGGACAAAACCACGCCCCCGTCCAGCGACTCCACCGCTCCGGCGAAGGACCGAAAATCTTGAGCAGCCGCCCGCCCAATCACCGCCCCGTTGAACATGGGATGGCAGGAAATGATGTCATATCCGATCCCGGGATGCACCGTCACCGGCACACCCAACCGCCACGCCTGAGCCAACAAACTCGCATGCTTCCAGGCATGCGTCACCGAGTGGTGACCAGAGGGCAACTCATGTCGGGCCATGGCCGAAAGCAGTTCGCAACACGCCCCGGCCATCGGATCGGACGGAAACTGGCCCACCACCTGCGCCAACGTTTCCGGATCCGGCAAATCGCATCCGTCTTCATGAATGAATTTGCCCAAGGCCTGACCGTAGCCCAGGCCTTGCAGTGCCCCAGCCATCAAGGCCAAGTGGATGTTCCGCCCCGTCTCATCCCACGTTCCAAAGGTCCCCGCGGCGACGTTTTCCTCCACCCCCTCCGTGGAGCGTCCCAACCACGCGTATTCCCAATCGTGGATGGTCCCAGCTCCGTTGGTGGCCAAGTGCTGAATGAAACCACCCTCCATCAAGCCTGTGAGCAGGGGCACCGCCCCATTGCGAATCAAGTGGGCCCCATACATCAGGATCACCGGTGCTCCCGATTTCCGGGCCGAGCGGATGGCTTCCACCATGTTGCCCACCGTGTCGGACTGAGCCGAAGACAAGGGAGCCGGGGGGCGATCGGTGGGAATGAGAATGTCCTCCACCCGGGTCAAACTGCGTCGTTCCTCCAACGGTCGAACCTTCAAGCGCAACAAATCAATCGGCCCCATAGTTTGGGCCATTGGAAAACCCGCCTCCCGCAAAAGAAAGCCCGCAATTCCCGAGTTGCGCCAATCCAACCTCATGTTCAGACGAAAGATGAGACCGTTGCTACGCCATCGACGGCGGAGAGCCTCAAAAGATCATTGCTCGGCCCACGGACGGCTGGGAGGCGGGGGCGGCGGTTCTTTCCAACGCCACGAGGAGGAGTAGGACCAGTTCAACCAGGGAGTCTCCAATCGCCGCCCACCCGGCAGCCCGGACTGAAGCAAGGCATCCAACAACCCGCTGGTCATCAACGTACGGTCCACTCTCCAAGTCGGTTTGCCATCCAGCATCATGCGTTCGATGCCATTCAAAAGCAGAGTGAAGTGAGCCGCCGGCCGATATTCGGGATCTCCGAGGTTGCACGATACACGGGTCATCCCCGGCACGCTCCCAATCTATTCCTCAACCCGGACGCAGGAAACCCAGCCAGCCGTCTGTCATTGCATCACACATTGCCCCGAGGGCCGCCGGGAGCCGTTGGCGGCTTGAAGGGCCAGGCCCCAAGAGGAGACACCGATGGAACAGCCGATGTTGCTTCAGCAAGAGCAACCCCACCCGCGGCAGGCACCATGTTTGCGGCAGGCACCCCGTCCACTTCGGCCGCCAGCGATTGTTCCAACAGAGGATGTCCCGGCGGGATGAGAGTAATGCGCCCATTCCCAGCGAGAGCCTTTTGTGTCTCGAGAATGGAAAACAGCGCAGAGGCCACCTCGGGATCGCGGGAAACCTCATTCAGCGCGGCGCCCACGAGCTGCGGACGAATGGCCGAAGCCTTCGCGAATTCAATGGCGGCCCGCCGTTCCGCGGTGCTGGTGATGATGCTCACCTGATTAGCCCCATCCTGCTTGATGGCCGAAGTCACCTGGCGCAATCGATTGACCACCTTGCTCTCAATTTGCCGGATCATCGCCACATCCCGGAAATGCACTTTGCGGATGTAGACCGAACCCAAGCGATACCCCCACTCGTGCGACTTGGGCGAAACCTCATCCCGAACGGTGGAACTCATGCTGTGCCGATTGATGAGCATCGCATTCAGCGGAAGGTTGCTCAGGCAACGCACCGTGGAATTGCTGACATTGGCACCCAGAGATCCCCGCGGATCGGCGTTCTTGAACAAGTAGGCGACCGGATCGCTAATGAACATCTCGAACCAAATGCCAATACCCATCGGAGCCCCCTCCTCGGAATTGACCGGCTGACTGCGCTGGTATTGCTGGTCGAGCCGCATGTCGATCACATGACGAGTGCCCAGCCAATTGACGATGAAGGCGCTCAACCCCAGACGCGGCAAGAGGAAGTGAATTCCGGGTTCATCAATGGTGGCCAGGACCTTGCCGAACAGCACGTACACAACGCACTGGCGCTCTGGAACGATGACGTAAACGCCCAGCAGGCGCGCCAGCGCAAAGGCCATCGGCACCAAGACCCAGCAACCGATGAATGATAGCAGGAAGGCGATGAGGAAGGTCATGGGCGGGTCTCCAGAAAAATGCGTTGAGCGCGCTCATACAGGGCCAAATGCACATTGCGGACATAAGCCGCAAGCACCCTGGATCCGTTGCGTTTGAGTTCGGTCAACTGAGCCACCTGACTGGTGATGGGTTCGACCTCAGCCAGTGCCCGAAGTGTCTCGATTTCGACCGCACGCCGGGATTGCACGATCTTTTGATCAGCCGATGCCTGAGCCAAGCTGATGTCCGAAGAGACGTGGTTGTAGGCGGTGTTGATGGCCGCCAGCGCTGAATCAACTTCCGGTGGCGGATCAATGCCAGTGATCAACGACGCATCGAGCGTGATGCCGTACCGCGCAGCAGAGGTGCGGCATTCGTTGTCCATGTGCTCGTTCAGATCTCGCAGGTTTTTCCGGATGTCGTTGATGGAAATCCCGGAAACAATGGTGGCATCCGGACCACCGGTCACGACTTCGGGAGGATTTTGGGGGGAAACCGGCGGCGCGGCCGGCGCCTCGAAGTTGGCTATCCTCTCCCGCAACACGGAGACGAAATAACCCATGACATGGACTATGGGGTGCTTCACGCCAAAGAGGTAGGCGTAGAGATTTCGCTCGGAGACTTGGTATCGGATCTGACCGGTCAGACCGGTGTTGAGCTGGTCCTTGGTGACCGCCTCCAGGATGGTGCCGTTCTGATTGGCAGAAGGATCTTCGGGATCCCAGGCCATGTTCACCGTCTGGGTGGCAATGGACACCTTGTACACCCGCTCCCAAGGCCATCTGAAATAGGGCCCACCGGGCTGGATGACTCGAACCAGCGGGTAGTTGTAGCGGGATTTCTCCTCACTGTTGAGCGATTCGGAAATGGCGTCGCCGCTGGTGGTCAAATCTCCCATTCGCTGCGCCCGGCCAAAGGATGTTTTTACGGCGCGCTCGTTCTGGTTCACGGTGTAAAGACCCGCGACCAGATACCGAACCAGAAACCACACAACGAAGCCGGAAGCGGCACCGAAGATTATCGAGGTGAGTTCGAACATGGCCTCTTTTTTCAAACATTAGCTGAATCAATCACCAAACGCAAATCCTGGCATAGACCCGCTGATCGCCGCACCCGAAAGCGTCCCCAATGGCGCACCGTCCCGAGGGATGGCGTGCAGGTGTCCGATTCTCTCGGTCACGCCAAGGCCGTAAAAGCTCAAGAAAGGCCGATCTCAGGGTGGCGGCAATTGAACCCCAAACCAAACACTTCGCATCTGTCGGCCCGCCGCAATCGACTGCATCAGGCGGTGGGCGCGGCGGGCACGGTCGGGGCCGGCTTGCTCTTGCAATCGGGGGCTGTCCCTGTTCCGACCTTCACGGACCGGAGCCCGTCACCGACGATCCCACATGCCCTGGCCGCCCGAATCAACGGGGCAACACCTCAGCCACCGGCGGAGCCGCCTGAGGACTGGCAGCATTGAAGTCTTCACCCAGCAGCGCGGCCACGGTCGCGGCCACCTGAGCCTGGCGAACCAATGGTACACCCTTGCGCTCACCCAGAGCCGGGGTATCAGGCCCGATGACCGCCATCCACAGGTAGGCCGAGTCGGTGATTTCCCGACCGTGATTCTTCCATGCCACAGGCGCAGGACCCCGACCGTGGTCAGCTGTGATCACCAGGCTGGTCTTGCCGCGGTATCGCTGCGTGGATTGCACCCGCCTCCACAAGTCCGCCAAAAAGCGGTCGAATCCCTGAGCAGATCGCAAGTACCGCTCGTAGTTCCCCTCGTGAGCCCAGTCGTCGGTCTCGCCGTAAGAAACGTAGAGGGCGCGCGGTTGGAGGGTGTCGATCGCATGGAACGCAGCGTACCGGACGAAGGTATCCAACAAGACTCCCGACCAGAGCGTCTTGCTGTGCTCCACCATTTCGTCCAAAGCCCGAGGCACCGGCAGTCGGCGGGTTCCGGGCGGAACATCGAACCCGCTCCAAATTGGAAAACCCGCCCGAGGCCCATTCAAGACCCACGGCAGCACATCCCAATTGACCACCGCAGCCACCTTGCCCCGGTATCCCGGCCGGGTGTTCAGCCACTCGAAAACATTGGTGTTGGCGTTGAGCACCTTGTCATTGCTGTCGATCTTCGGATCGGCAATGCCGGTCAGGAATTCGTTGTAGCCCGGATACGAGAAATTGCGGCCATTGGTCACCCGGACCTCGGAACCCAGCGCCCGATTGCCCAAAAGCTGACCCTGCCGGGCCACCGTCCCCCACAAGAAGGGAAAGAGCACCTCGCGGCTTTGTTTGGGATCCGGCCTCCAGAACTCGGCCTTGAGTTCATTGGTTTTGCCGACATTGCCATATTGCTTGGAGATTAGGATTTCTTCGGCCCCTTGGAATACTTCCTCCTGCCGCAGACCATCGGTGGTCACGAGAATCACATAGCGCGTCTTGTTCGCGGCTTGGGCCGAGAGCAAGAGTCCCATCACGCTCAAAACGCACAGCGCGAGGCGGAAATGAAGACCCGGAAGGGTTGGGGTTCGAGGCAAGGCGAAGGCAGTCACAGCGAACCGAATCGTGCGCACACCCCAACCATCGGTCAACCGACCGTCCGCAGGTGCAACTCTGGGGACAAAATTCCCAGCCGCCCCCTTCTTGAAACCGACTCGACCCACGACACCGCCGACCCAACACCGGCCCGCCTCCGAGCGAGCGGTTCGTTTTCGCTTTGGCACTGACAAATCGGGTCCATAGTCTCCGAGTAACCACCGCGTTTCCATGGGCTCAAGAATTCCAACTCCGAACGGCATCCGCTGGGGACTCGCCGGCCTCTTCATTCCTGGCTTGATGGCGGCCCTAGGGCTGAACGCGGCCTCTCCGAGTCTGGAGTTCAATCGGGACATCCGACGCATTCTTTCGGAGAACTGCTTCCAGTGCCACGGACCTGACGCGGGTGGCGGCAAAGCCGGCAAGAAAACCCTGCGCTTGGATTTGCCCGAGGCGGCCTACGCCCCGAGAGACGGGCATCCGGCCATCGTCCCCGGGCGACCGGAGCAAAGTGAAGTCATGCGCCGCATCGTCTCGACCGATCCGGATGACAAGATGCCGCCGCCCGATTCGGGCAAGACCCTGTCGGCCACCGATCGGGCCACTTTGCAAGAGTGGATCCGTCAGGGTGCTACGTACTCTCGGCACTGGGCCTATGTCCCGCCGGTTCGTCCCCCGTTGCCGGCCATCGAAGCCCGGACGTGGCCCCGAAATCCCATCGATCAGTTCGTCTTGGCCCGACTGGAGCAAGAACGTCTGAAGCCCAGTCCGGAGGCCGATTCAATGGCCTTGGAACGCCGCGCCAGCCTCGACTTGACCGGGTTGCCTCCCAAAGCCATCGAAGCTGGCGACGGCCTAAGCTCTGACTACGAGCGATACGTCGACCAACTGCTGGCGTCGCGGGCCTATGGCGAACACTGGGCCCGTCTGTGGCTCGATCTGGCGCGTTACGCCGATTCGAGCGGGTATGCCGACGATCCCGCCCGAACGATCTGGGCCTACCGCGACTACGTCACCCGCTCTTTCAACGCCAACAAACCATTTGATGTCTTCACCGTGGAACAGCTCGCGGGAGACCTGCTCCCGGAGCCCACCGAAGAACAGCAAATCGCCACCGCGTTCCATCGGAACACGATGACCAACAATGAGGGTGGCACCAGCGACGAAGAGTTCCGCAACGTGGCCCTGGTCGATCGGGTCAACACCACTCTGGCGGTTTGGATGGGCACCACCGTGGCCTGCGCCCAGTGCCACAACCACAAGTACGACCCCATTAGTCAGGAAGACTATTTCCGGTTGTTCGCCATCCTCAACAACACCGCCGACGCGGACCGGGGCGATGAAAGCCCGGTGATACCGCTCTTCACCGACGAGCAGAAGCGAGCCAAAGCGCAGGCGGAGTCCGAGATCCGCCAAGTCGAGGCGACGCTCGCACGGTCCACCCCAGAATTGGCCGAAGACCAAAACCTCTGGGAGGCACGCTGCTCGAAGCCCATCTCCTGGCAAACGATGATCCCGGGCCCGGTTTCCTCCCGCGCCGGGGCTGAGATCCGCTCGCGAAACGACGGCATTGTGCAGGTGGGGCGTTCCGGAAAAACCGATTCCTACCGGCTGGAACTGTCCTCCAACGAGACGCAACCCGTTCAGGCCCTCCGCATGGAGGTGTTCCCCGAGGGTGGCACACCCGAGGGTCGCGTGGGACACGCCGAGGGCGACTTCGTTCTCACGCGAGTCCAAGCCCGCATCGTCCCGGCCAAGCCCCTCGTACCCCAGGCCCGCTTCGTCCGAATCGAACTTCCCGGCAAGGAACGCATCCTGTCCTTGGCCGAGGTGCAGGTCTTTCAGGGCGACAAAAACCTGGCGCAGTCGGGCGAGGCTCGCCAGAGCACCACTGCCTTCGATGGACCCGCCCGACTGGCCATCGATGGCAACACCAATGGCGATTTCAACGGCGCCCACTCCACCACCCACACTGAGACCTCCAACAGCCCGTGGTGGGAAGTGGACCTGAAGACCTCGGTGTCCATCGACCGCTTGACGATTTGGAATCGCACCGACGGATCCCAGGAACGCCTCAGCGGCTTCCGCGTGGTGCTGCTGGATGAGAATCGGGCCCCCGTGTGGGACCAAGTGGTGGCCGAGCCTCCCAAGCCGAGCAAAGATATGCGGCCTGATGCCTCCCGCTCGGTGGAATTCCGCCTCGCGTCGGCCGACTTCGAGTCCCCGGGATTCGAGGCATCCCTGGTGCTGACCAATTCCGATCCGTCCAAAAAAGGCTGGTCCGTCGCCCCCCGATTGACCGAACAGCACCACCTGACTCTGGTGCCCACACACCCCTTCTTGGTGGGGCCCGGCTCCAACCTGGTCATCACGCTCGATCACCTCTCCCAGCGCGAGCACGCCTCCTTGGCCGCCTTCCGGGTCTCCCAAACCTCCGACCCGCGCGCCGCGGAGATCGCCCAAATCCCGGCCCCGGTGCTGGCCGCCTTGAGCCGACCGGCTCCTCAGCGTTCGCCCGCGGAGAAGTCCATAATTGCCGCGCATCACCTCTCCGTAGCCCCGCGCCTCCAACCCCAACGGACGCGGTTGGCCGAACTGAAACGCCAACAGTCCGAACGTCGACCGAACACAACGGTCCCCGTGCTTCGGGAACTGGCGGGCAAGGAACGCCGCAAGACCTTCATTCAACTCCGCGGCAACTACCTGAACCCAGGGCTTGAGGTCCATGAAGGCCTGCCCCCCGCCCTGGGACCGTCACCCGAAACGGCAGTCCCCGGACGTCTCGAACTGGCCCGGTGGCTGGTGGACCGCCGGAATCCCCTGACCGCACGGGTGGTGGCCAACCGACTGTGGGAATCGGTTTTCGGCATTGGCTTGGTCCGAACCAGCGAAGAATTCGGCTCCCAGGGAGAACCCCCTTCCCACCCCGAGCTCCTCGATTGGCTCGCCGTCGAACTCATGGACAGCGGCTGGGACCTGAAGCACCTACTGCGACTCATGGTGACCTCGGCCGCCTACCGGCAATCCTCCAAGATCACCCCGGAGCATCTGGCCCGAGACCCAGAGAACCGATGGCTGGCCCGCGGGCCCCGTTTCCGCCTGTCGGCCGAGATGATTCGCGATCAGGCCATGGCCGTCAGTGGACTGCTCAGTGCCCGCATGCACGGCCCGCCCGTGAAGCCGGCCCAACCCAAATCGGGACTGAGCGCGGCCTTCGGCAGTGGCACCGACTGGGAGACGAGCAGTGGCGAAGACCGATTCCGCCGGGGCTTGTACACGACTTGGCGACGCTCAAACCCCTACCCTTCAATGGCCACCTTCGACGCACCCAACCGCGAGGTCTGCCAGGTGCGTCGTGAACGCTCCAACACCCCGCTCCAAGCGTTGGTGACACTCAACGACCCCGTCTACGTGGAAGCAGCCCAAGCCCTGGGCCGCCAAATGGCGCTGGCGTCCGGCACGACCACCGACCGCTTGCAAAGCGGATTCCGTCAGTGCCTGCATCGAGCGGCCTCCGCCGATGAATTGACCTCCCTCAATAGCCTTCTGGAACGCAGTCGGCAGCGATTCCAAGCCAACCCCACCAAGGCTCGCAGCCTGGCCACCGAACCCATCGGGGAGCTCCCCCGCGGTCTGGAGGCTCCGGAGGCAGCCGCCTGGACCTCAGTGGCCAACGTGCTGATGAACCTGGACGAATTCCTGATGAAACGGTGACGCGGATCCTCCCTATCGCCCTATGAATCCACAGATCGAAGCCCTGCAGTCCCTCACGCGGCGACACTTCCTCGGCCGCACCGCACACGGCCTCGGAGCCATCGCCTTGGGATCCCTCCTCAAGGGAAGCCTCCCGGCGGCCGCCGCCGCGGCGACGCCCCCCGTTGCTCCCGTACTGGCAGCGCATAGCCCACGGTTTCCGGGCCGGGCCAAGCGGGTGATCTACCTGCACCTGACCGGGTCGCCGCCGCACCTGGACCTCTTCGACTACAAGCCCGAATTGGTGAAGCGCAACGGTCAGGACTGCCCGGATGCCTTCCTGAAAGGCAAGCGCTTCGCCTTCACCTCCGGCACCCCCAAGCTCCTGGGAACGCCCCGCACCTTTGCCCGTCACGGACAGGGCGGCGTCTGGCTCTCCGACGCGATTCCGCACCTCCACACCGTGGCCGACGAACTGTGCGTCATCCGTTCGATGACCACCGACCAGTTCAACCACGCTCCTGCTGAGTTGCTCGTGTACACCGGTTCCCCGCGTCCGGGTCGCCCGTCCATCGGCTCTTGGGTCACTTACGGACTGGGCACCGAAAACCAGAATCTCCCGGGCTTCGTCGTGCTCATCTCCAGCGGAGTGCAGCCCAACGGCGGGAAGAACTCTTTCGGCAACGGCTTCCTCCCCTCCGTCTACCAGGGGGTTCAGTGCCGATCCAAGGGCGACCCGGTGCTCTATGCCTCAGACCCCGCTGGCATGGACCGCGATGTGCGTCGCATGGGTCTGGACACGCTGCGCGAACTCAACGAGTTGCAGTCCCAGGAGTTGGGACATCCGGAGACCGCCACGCGAATCGCCCAGTACGAGCTGGCCTTCCGAATGCAGATGTCGGTGCCGGAGGTGATGGACATCACCCGTGAAACGCCGGCCACCCTGGAGGCCTACGGTGCCAAACCCGGCGACTCGAGCTTCGCCAACAACTGCCTTTTGGCGCGGCGACTGATCGAGCAAGGCGTCCGGTATGTCCAACTTTTCGACTGGGGTTGGGATTTCCATGGCACGGGTCCGTCGGAAGACATCCGCGATGGTCTCACCAACAAATGCCGGACCATGGACCGCCCGGTTGCGGCCTTGCTGAAAGACCTTCGTCAGCGGGGATTGCTCGACGACACGCTCGTCGTGCTCGGGGGCGAGTTCGGACGCACCCCCTTCCGTGAAGGGCGCACCGCTCAGGGTGGCATTCTGGGCCGCGACCATTTCCCGGACTGCTACACCATGGTCATGGCCGGCAGCGGAATCCGAGGCGGCACCATGTATGGAGAATCCGACGAACTCGGTTTCTCGGTGGCCCGCGACAAGGTGAGCGTCCACGATTTGCAGGCCACCTTGCTGCACCAACTAGGTTTCGATCACGAGCGGCTCACCTTCCGATTCCAAGGCCGCGACTACCGCCTGACCGACGTGGAAGGTGAAGTGATCAAGGGGATCATCAGCTGACCCATGAGCGGACCCATGCATTGGATTTGAATTCGTCCATCGCCCTGGACCCTCGAACTCGCGGCGCTCGCCGTGGTCAGCATCTGGACCCTGTCCGTGCAGCCCGGCAATTCGTCGGTTCTTCGGGATCATCGCGCTGCAATCTGACTCACGTTCAACGGCTCATGAACAAACCCAAACAGGTGCAATGGTTCGATGAACCGGAAGAGCACAACTACCCCGCGGCTCAATCTTACCTGCGTCTGCTCTATCCCGATACAGATGCCAATCGCTTGGTGGATCAACTTCGAGCAGCAGACATGGTTTCCTTCAAAGCGAAGGATATTTTCCGGGCATCCGGTCTTTCGCTGCTCGGCGTGAGCAACAGCCACGTCTCCAAGAACGACGACAAGATCCAGAACGGGGTTTCGTTATCGCCCCTGCTGCTGGTGCGATCCCGCATCCGGGATTCGGTGATCGTGGCCGATGGTTACCACCGACTGTGTGCGGTCTACCGCCACAACGAAGACGCTTGGATCCCCTGCAAAATCACCTAACGTTTTGTCATGCCACTCCCCCGAGAGACCGCTTGGTTTTATACAAAATCCTATGGTTGGGGCTGGGGACTGCCGGCGCGCTGGCAGGGATGGGTGAGTCTCCTGACCTATGTGGCCGCGATCGCCATGAGCGCTGCCTGGAGACTGCCCGAAAACCCAATCCTCTTCGGCACCACCACTGGCGTTCTATCCGCGATCTTCATCGGGATTTGCTACTGGAAGGGGGAACCCCCGAAGTGGCGCTGGGGCGGGAAGCCCTTGTGACAAACTGCAATCCCCCTCCGACTCTGCCGTCATTCAATGACTCCCTCTGCCCCGTCCCAACCCCTCGTCCAAACCGCACAACCCCGGCTCATGTCTCTCGATGCCCTGCGGGGGTTCGACATGTTCTGGATCGTTGGAGCTGAAGAATTGATCCGCGGGCTTCAGAAGTTTTCCAGCGGCGGTCTCCTGGGGCTGATTGCCGAGCAACTGCACCACAAAGCCTGGGCGGGGTTCCATTTCGAGGACCTGATCTTTCCGCTCTTCGTCTTCATCGCCGGGGTTTCCTTGGTGTTTTCGCTTGGGAAAACCCTGCAGCAAACCGACCGGCAAACCACCGCGGTCCGAATCCTCAAGCGGTCCGCCTTGCTGTACTTCATCGGGATCCTGTATTACGGCGGATTTTCCACTCCGTTTGAAGAAATTCGTCTGCTCGGTGTCCTCCAACGCATCGCCCTGTGTTACCTCTTCTCGGGCCTGCTGTTCTGTTATCTCAAGCCCAGGGCACTCATCGGCGCCTGCGCGGGGCTGCTATTGGGCTATTGGGCGATGATGTCGTGGATTCCGGTGCCCGGACATGGAGCCGGCAACTTTGCCGAGGGAGCCAATTTGGCCAATTACGTGGATCAACAGTTCTTGCCGCTGCGAAAGAATGATGGGGATCACGATCCGGAAGGGTTGCTCAGCACGCTGCCGGCCATCGCCAGTTGTCTCTTGGGGGTCTTTGCAGGACTCATTCTCCAGAACCACGCACTCTCCGATCGGAAACGGGTGCACCGGTTGGTGGTGCTGGGCTTGGCTTGCCTGGCCGTCGGTTGGGTTTGGCACCTGAATTTCCCCGTCATCAAAAAGATTTGGACCTCGTCGTTCGTGCTGGTGGCTGGCGGATACAGCTACCTGCTATTGGCC
Organism: Akkermansia muciniphila; assembly: GCA_945883815.1. Classification (GTDB taxonomy): domain Bacteria; phylum Verrucomicrobiota; class Verrucomicrobiia; order Limisphaerales; family UBA9464; genus SXXZ01. The sequence continues at coordinate 70,189 of CAMCYJ010000001.1, forward strand.
GCATTCTATCAGGTGATCGATGTCTGGAAGTTCCAGAAATGGGCGATGCCACTGGTATGGATCGGCGTGAACCCCATCACCCTCTATTTTGGCGGGCGCTTCATTGACTTCGAAGCCATGGCCAAATTGTTTTTCGGCGGCCCGATCGGCGCGGCATTGGGCCCCTATCAAGAACTGGTGATGGCCCTGACCACCCTCGGTTTCGGCTTCGCCTTCCTGCGCTACCTCTACCAGCGCCGCATTTTCCTGCGGGTTTGATCAACCCACTACCAAACCTAGAGCCCAGGGACAGGCTCCTCGGATGAGGGACAGGCTCCTCGGATGAGGGACAGGCTCCTCGGGCAAGGGACAGGTTCCTCGGACTGGGGACAGGCCGGTGACCAGATTGTCTGTGGTCGTTTTGTCCTGCCTTCTTTCCGGGCTTGGGTTTTGATGCGGTCAATGCTTCCCAGGGCCGACCACTCGCATCGGAGAAATTTCACTGCCGTTCTATGGATTCAACTGCTGGCACTGCTGTTGATGGGCTTACCGGCCGTTTCAGCGGACGACGCAACGGGGCCTTCACCGCTGGTCCAACTGCAGACCGAGTCAGCGACTCTGAGCATCGGATCCAATGGGTCCCTCATCGCGTTCTCGCGCCGCTCCGACGCACTGGATTATTTGGCCAAAAACCAACCCGCCCCGCTCCTGAGCTTGCGGTCGAACGGCACCTTGCATGCGCCGGACCAAGCGACCTGGGATGCCACCGCCCAACGGTTGACACTCCGATTCGCCAAACCCGGTCTCTCGGCCCAAATCCTGGTAGTCTCCAAGCCCAGCCACCTGAGTTTCGAACTCGTTGATGTTTCTCCAGCGGGCAGCGCCGATTGGGCTGTGTGGGGCCCGTATCCGACGAGCATCCGCAAGACGGTGGGCGAAGTGGTCGGCGTGGTTCGGGACGGGACGTTCGCCCTGGGGTTGCAAGCCCTCAACGTCAAGACGCTCGGTGGTTACCCGGAAAACGACGAAGGCAGCGCGGACCGTCCGTATGGTGCCCGGCAAACCGATTTCGGCAGCGTCTTGCAGGCCTATTCCATGGATCGCTCCCGGCCCCGGTCCATCGCCGTGTGGAACAAACGGGCCCCCAATATGCCCGTGCCCGCCGTGCCCGGCGAAACGGTCTTGGGATCCAAAATCGCGCTCTTCGGGTGCCCTGAGCCGCAAGCCCTCGAAACACTGGGTAAGATCGAGGTAGCCGAGGGCCTGCCCCATCCGCTCATCGATGGAGTCTGGGCCAAGATGTCCCAGGAACGCGGGCGCTCGTACCTCATCGCCAACTTCTCCGAATCCACCATCGACGAGATGCTGGGCTACGTGAAGCAGGCCAATCTCATGAGCTTGTACCATGAGAACGCCTTCAAGAGCTGGGGCCACTTCGAACCCAATCCCAAGTTCTTTCCTGGTGGCATGGCCGGACTCAAGGCCTGCGCCGACAAAGCCAAGGCCTCGGGCATCCGCCTGGGAGCCCACACGCTGTCGAACTTCATCCAAACGCAAGACCCCTACATCACACCGGAGCCCGACGCGCGCCTGGCCAAGACCGGCGAAAGCACCCTGACCGAAGCGGTCGATGCCACGACCCAAACGATCTCAGTGGCCTCGCCTGAATACTTCACCAACCGCCTGGGCAACGAATTGCAAACCGTGGTCATCGGCAAGGAATTGGTCCGGTATCGATCTGTTTCGACCAATGCCCCTTGGAAGCTTCTGGACTGCCAGCGCGGAGCTTATGGCACCACGGCCAGCGAGCACCCACGGGGATCCGCCGCCGGCAAGCTCATGGACCACGCCTACAAGGTGTTCTTCCCGAACTTTGAGCTTCAGCGGGAAATAGCTCGGAACTTGGCGCGGGTCTTCAACGCCTCCGGCTTGAGCCACATGGACTTCGACGGCCACGAAGGTTGCTTAGCCCCCGGCGAGGGCACCTATGGCAATGAAGTCTTCGCTAAGGAGTTCTACGACCGCCTCGACCACACGGTAATTAACGGCACCAGCCCGCCTTTGTCGCACTTCTACTGGCACATCAACAGCTACTGCAATTGGGGTGAGCCTTGGTACGGCGGTTTCCGCGACAGCATGCAGGAGTACCGCATCAACAATCAGGCCTTCTGCGAGCGCAATTTCATCCCCAAGATGCTCGGCTGGTACTTGCTGCGGACTTCCACCTGCCTGTCCGACATGGAGTGGATGCTGGCCCGCTCGGCAGGCTTTGATTCGGGGTTCGCGCTGGCCACCTCCCTCGACGCCCTGCGCAAGAATAAGGAGACCGGCCCGATTCTCGACGCCTTGCGGGAATGGGAAAAAGCCCGGCGTGCCGGCGTGTTCACACACGAGCAGCGTGAGGCACTGCGCAACCCCAAGCGGGAGTTCCATTTGCAAACCGTCTCCGGAGGCGGCTGGGATTTGTTCCCCTTCCACGACTCAGCCGATTTCCAGCACGAGCAACTCACCCGCCAACCCGGCGAGCCGACCTCGGCGGCCTGGGAATTGAAGAATCCAGATGCCCGCCAACCGATGCAGCTCAAGCTGCGGGTCGTCGGGACGTCTGGGTCGATCCGCAACCCGACGCTGGAGATTCACCGTTCGGCCACGGTGACGCTTCCGGTGGAGATCTTGGCCGGCCAGTCACTGCTCCTCGAGGCCGACGCCATCGTCCGGCTCTACGATGCCAAGGGGAATCCGCTCCAGTCATTCCCGCTCAAGACCGCCCTACCCGAGGTGCACCCGGGAGGCAATCCCGTCACCTTCGACTGCGAATTCGTCGGCGACGCTCCCCCGAAGGTGACGGTCACCTTCAAGACCCGCGGTGCCCCGACGCGGGTGGCTCGTCAGTGAGGCCGACCTCGCGCGCAGACCGCGGGTCTCACGATCCGACCTGGCGACGACGACGAATGAACCCGCGCACGGTCAAAAAGCCGACGATCACAGGAACGGCACCCATCACGCCCAAAATGAAGCCCCGCAGTTCGTCTTGGCGGGACGAATGAGGTGGCTGTTCCTCGTCTGGCCGGGCCGGCTGCAGCTCCAAGGACAAGGATTGGCCGGGCTGCAACTCGAGCCCATGGATGGTTCTGGAGGTCCAGGACCCACGCTCCATCGAATCAGGAATCAGCTGCAGGATCTCCAAACGCCCCGGAGGCGCCGGATCGAAGGAGAACCGGCCCTCGGCATCCGTCACCGTGCGCAATTCGAGATTTCGAAACCAAGTATCGAAGGACGCGGATCGGGCGAACCCGAGGTGCAACTGCTGATCGGCGATGCGATCAGGGGGACCCACGAGACGTCCGGTGATCCGGCCATAGCGGCCCAACGTGACCACCGGGTTGGTCGCCAGGTCCCGGACCGCACGGAGAGCGAAGCCTTGGGTGGACGCCATGAACACTGTTCCGCCTCCCCAGAGGGCCGGCAACTCGAAGCGTCCCGACGCATCGGTGGCAAACTTCAGGTGTTCGTAAGGATAGGCGACGGACAACAGGCCGTGCGACGGGTCGAACTCGAGACGATTCAACGGATCCCCCCAGGTGCCGTTCATCCGGGCCACCGACACGCCGGCGGCCGGTCGGCCCTCCGGATCCCGGACCTCTCCCTGGGGTCCTGATCCCCGCGTCAGGAGCAGGTCCTCCGAACCGGAGTCCGCGGCCTTCAGCGCCCGGGTTTCGGGCAGGTAACCCGGAGCCTCGACCACCAATAGGGAGCCGACCAGGGTCTTGCCGACACGCACCGAATACCCCCCGTTCGTGCCGGAGCGTCGGCTGTCGACCGACCATTCCTGCATCATCCCCTCGGGAGATCCCGGAGGGCGCAGCACGCTCGCGAAAAACGAAGGAATCGGAGCCCGGGTGTCCCGGTCGAGAGCACGCCCCGAAATCTTCCAGTACGGCCGATCGGTCCAGGGAGTCTCGATGCCCCGCAGCGGGTTGTTCGCCGGGTGCTCCTTATGGGGTAGGCTGGAGAGATCAGATTCTAGCTGAGGACCTTTCTCGATCAGGAAGACGAGATTCGTGAGATCCTTTTCCACACGGCCCACGAGCCGGAACGGGTTCCAGGGTTCCAGGCTCGGGTTGCGGTCAGACAGTCGATACCCCGGGGCACCGAAGGAGAGCTCGACCTCGCCCGACGGGATGCCCCGAACCTCGAATGCCCCGCGGGGGTCGAGCTTCAGTTGGACCCGATCCGGGCGATCTGAAACCGACATCTGAAGGTGGATCCCCTCGGGCGGTTTCGCCCCACCCGGCAATACCACCCGACCTGCCAATCGATGAGCCCGTTCCACCGCGACATCGCCCATGTCGATGGAGAGTCCGTCCTTCGGTGTGTGCAACCGGAGTTCAGGGATGGCGCCGACGGAACTGACGCTCTCTATCTCGCCGATGAACGAGAATGCGGTTACCGGTGGCAGGTTCTGAAATGAATACCGACCCTGCGAATCGGTGCGGATCCACACCGACTTAGGCGGCAAGTCGAGAAGACGGTCGCTCGACCAGAGACCCAAAACCACTCCGGGCACCGGCCTCCCCTGGTGCAAGACCCTTCCCGTGAGCGAAGCTCCCGGAGTCATCACCAGGTTGGCCACCGGAAGGCCGCCCCGCAGTTGGGTGAAGAACCGCGCTGCGAAGGACGGGCAAACCACCTGGACATCGACCGAGCGAAACGGTTCTGTGGCATTGAGTGCGAATTCTCCCTGGGCATCCGTGACCGCCAACCCATCAAACGAATCGCCTCCATACTGGTGACCACCATCCATCTGTTGGACGCGGTGGCGACGGATGACGGCGCCCGGGATGGGCCTCCCCGCGGTGTCCACCACTCGCCCGCGGACCCGCTGCTCCGGCACGGCGACCTGAGGAGGAGGCTCCACTTTCACCTGGATGGGCCCGCGTCCGGGATCGACGTCGTACAGGAGCTTTGGCGCACAACCCGGCCCGTGGATCAGAACGTCGAATCGTAGGGTAGGATCCAGCGCCTCGATCCGGAACCGGCCGTCAGAGTCCGTCGTGGCAGACTTCCGGCAATCCGGCGGGCAGGATGGACAGACGGTGCCTGGCCCGTTGGTCGGGGATGCCGAGAAAAGCGACACATGGACCCCGGGCACAGAACGGTTTGCTGACACCACCACGCCAACCAGCGCGGAACGTGAGATACCGACCTGTTGATCTCCGGCCAATACGGGAGGCTGCCGCCCTGCCCCATCAGCGACCGGCGCCACCGCCGAAGGACTGGAAGCCGTTACCCGGACAACACGGGTCACCACCACCAGGAGGCACACGGCGCGGAGCACGGCAAAAAATCGCCCCCCTAACCAGGGGATGAGAACCAAAGTTCGACGGCGTTTCATTTTGGGGAATCAAAAAAGTCACAGCGCCCAAAGCAGATCCGGTAGGACTATATGATTGTTCTATAAATACGCATTCAAATAAACACAAACTTTAATTAACCCATCTATTATTGGTTGAAAAATAATTATCCATACTAAAATTTTACAACAACTTCCCCAACCGGTTCCTGATACCGGCTTGCCTGTCCCCAATAGCTCATGTCCCCACTCGCTCAGCCTGTCCCCAGCTTGTTCCCGATCCTGGCTAGCCTGTCCCTGATACTGACTAGCCTGTCCCCACTAGCTCTGGCTAGCCTGTCCCCACTAGCTGGTTTAGGCTGTCCGCATTCTTCCAAACATCATGAACTGGGCTCCACGCTCCCGGCGGTCTTTTCTGCGGAATGGATCCATCGCAACAGTTACCGCGCTGACCCAATCGGTGGGTTTCCCGTACGTCCAAGCCGCTGATTCGGTGCTTTTGGGGCAAGGGGCGTTCCGCTACCGGGTGGTTCCCGGATGGGGGGATCTCGGACCTTCCACGCCGGTCAATGACTGCCATGGACTCGTCGTCGACCGTGAGGGGCACCTCATCCTCTTCACCAACGAGACGAAGAACAACGTCATCGTGTACGACCGGAAAGGACGGCTAGTCCACAAGTGGGGCACGCGATTTCCCGGAGCCCATGGCCTGTCGCTGGTGACCGAGGCCGGACGGGAGGTGCTCTACCTGACCGACCTCCAGCGGCATCAGGTCATCAAGGCCACTCCGGACGGCAAGATCCTTCAGGAATGGTCGCTGCCGCAAAATACCGGCAAGTATCCCAAGCCCGACGAATACCGTCCGTCCTGGACCTTGCACCTGCCCAACGGCGAGTTCTTCGTCCTCGATGGCTATGGACGCGATTACATTCTCCACTACGGGGCCGACGGGGAGTTCAAAAAGGTCTTTGGGGGAGCCGAAGGCGGCATCGTCCACTGGGGGCCCCACGGCGGAATGATCGAGGCCCCGCGTTCGGGCGAACCAACCTTGCTCATCGCCATGAGCGACCAACAACACCTGCTGCGCATGAGCACCGACGGCCGTGCTTTGGGAACCATCCCCTTGCCCGGCGGCAATCCCCGGCAAATCCGTCGCGTGGGCGATCACTATTTCGTAGCGCACCTCGGCGACAATTGGCCCAAGGACCGCAACTGCCGCGGCTTCGTCTCCGTCTTGGATGCCTCACTGCGCGTGGTGTCCAACGTCGGCGGCACTGCCCCGGAATATGACTCCGACGGTAAACTCCGCCCCATGGCCCACCGCGAGGAACTCTTCCAGCACCCGCACGACTTGGCCGTCGACGCCGAGGGCAGCCTGTACGTGGCTCAATTCGCCTCCGGCCGCACCTACCCGATCAAGCTGGAGCGGGTGTAGGCAGGTAGAGAAACCCAACGCCAAATTCGGCGAAAATCACCGAGTCACTTCGCCCGCTGAAAGTGCGAGACGAATTCTTGCGGCATCACGGCGGCCCGGAAGTCTGACGCTCACGGCATCGTCTTTGGATTCGACCAGCGAACGAAGGTCGATCCGAGAAGCAGCCAGTCCACGGCCGTCCTTGTCCTCGAGGCGAAGCCAGATAGGGTCACCGCCAGAAACGACGTCGACAGCCACCCGCCGCGCCGGTTGGCCGGCGGTTTGTCGCAGGCGCTCGATGTCATCCAAGGTCAGCGGATAGGATCGACCACGGCGAAGACTCACAACGTAGTCGCCCCAAGAACCCTTCACCTCGAAGGACAAAAGATCACCAAACACCGACGTGTCGGTGCGGACATTCGCTGCATCCGCCGAGAACCCCCGGTCGATCCATCCGCCGGTCCACGCCAGCAATCCGGTGGCAACGATGACAAGCGCGACCAGCATCACCATCAAGCTCTTGGGCAAGGCCGTGCGAATTACTCGATCGCCAGGGTTCAAGGAATGATCCTGCGCGGTCACCGGACGCTCTCGTGTCCACGCGCGGAGGCTTCGTTCGCCCGGATCTGTCAGGAATAACGTCTCACGGACGACAAGGTCGAACACCTCGGTGCATCGCAGCGTGGATTCGGCGGGTCCATCGCAGGCGGCCACAAAATCGCGAAGCCCCTTAAAGAAGGCAGCGCGCCGAGCGTCGGTCATCTGCCCCGCTGGAATCCGGGCGGCATCGGGCAGGATCGAGAAACGTCCGCCATCCACCTCGAGGCTCAACCGGACGTACCCTGATTCATTGGCTTTCCGCACCGCAGCCTGCGCGGCAGCCACATCACCGACACGTCCGTCGACGATGCCGTCCATTCGACCGAATCGCGGAGCGAGCGCGAGCGTGCCGGATGAATCGTCTGGGCTCGAACCCTTCGGCCCCATCGAAAACGGTTCCGAATCAGTCACTCAAAGCCTCCAGCAAATGCGGGAGAACTTCGATCGTGGCCCAATCGGGCATTCCCATTGTCCAGACTCGTGTCGAGCGATGGATCACGCCCTGCTGCCACAGCGTCCGCAACTGGGTAAAACTGCGAGGTCCGTGACGCATTTCCTCCTCGAAATACCACCACTGACAGCCCCCCGGATCCATGGGCTCCGGTCGGGGTTGCTCCGCGTCCAACTCTCTTGGCTGCACGTTGGACACCGCATTGCTGGTATCCATCGAGAGGGCGTTGTCATGAGCATCCAACCGCCGTCGCACCTGCAGATCCCGTTGATCGGCAATCATCCGATCCTTCCGCACCTGCTCCTTGAGCCGGCGATTTTCATCCAGAAGCCGCTGCTCTCGTTCGTTTTGCTCCCTCAAATCAGGCAAAACCAGGACCAGGATGAAGGCGAGGCAAAAGAAAAAAACACCCAGGAAGAACCAGCCATAAACATTCCGGCCGCGGTGTTGGGCAATGATTGCCACAATCACACCCCCAAACAATATCAGCAGTATCTGGAACCAAACCATGGTTTTGTCGGGTTTATTGCCACCAGAACACTAGGAAATACTCAGTTTTGCATAAGTTTAAACTAAATTTCTTCAAATATTCGATGAATGCGTAGTCTTTTTTAAAACAACCTAGACTTAATGTTACGGGTTCACTTCTGCAAATCAGCACCGCTCGGTTCGGTGTTTGCACCCTCCCAAAGGAGCCCTGAAAAGATCTGGGGGGGGCTGGAATCCAGGGAAAGCCAGCCTCAGGGCGGAAGTCGGGTTGAAAATCTAGGGAAAAGTTCCCTCCGCGGTCTCCGCGGTCTCCGCGGTCTCCGCGTGCGGCCTCTATGGGATCGCTATGCTTGAGAATCACGAATTCGCCGGCGTCTTCACGCATCGGGCGTGGGCGGAGTCTTCGAGGCAGCCGATGACCAGCGCAGTCCAGCCGGTCTGGTGGTCGGCGCCGCAGCCGCGTCCGGTCTCGGCATGGAAGAACTCGTGGAACCGCACCAACTCGGTGCCACGGGTGTCCACCGACGGTCCCGGGTCCGCGCCCTCGCAAGGGCGTCGCCCCGCCGGGTCCGGAAGGAAGATGCGCGAAAGGCGCGTTTCGAGGTCCCAGGCGATATCCTGGAGCGAGCACATGCGGCCGCTGCCGGTCGGGAACTCGACGCGGAATTCGTCGCCGTAGAACAGGTGGTAGCGTTCGAGGGCCTCAATGAGCAGGTGGTTGGTGGGGAACCAGATGGGGCCGCGCCAGTTGGAGTTGCCGCCGAAGAGGTGGGTGTTGGATTCCCCGGGCACGTAGTCCACGCGGTGTGTCCGTCCTTCGGCCTCGAAGAGGAAGGGATGACGTTCGTGGTGCCGCGAGAGCGACCGGATGCCGAAGGGGGAGAGGAACTCTTCCTCGGAGCCCAGCACGGCGATCAGGCGGCGGAGGCGCTCGCGGGTCGGGATGGCGAGGAGGAGCTTCCGCCGGCTGTTGGATCGGCCGAGTGCGATGCCGCGGGTCAGCGAATGCTTGTTGCGGACGAACCAGTCCAGCCGCCGTGCGAAGCCGGGAAGGCGGCGGAGCAGGTCCTCGTCGAAGACCTCGACGGCGATCAACGGCAGCAGGCCGACGAGCGATCGGGTGCGCAGCGGTTCGGACGATTCCCCGCGAACCAGATGGTCGTAGTAGAAGCCGTCCGCCTCGTCCCACAGGCCGGTTCCTCCGTGGGTGTTCATCGCCTCGGCGATCTGGACGAAGTGCTCGAGGAACTTGCTCGCCATGTCCTCGTACGCCGGGACAACGCGGTCGCCGTCCTGGGCCAGCTCGAGCGACATCGCCAGCATGGTGGAGGCGTAGAAGGCCATCCACGAGGTACCGTCTGCCTGGAACAGGGCACCTCCGCCGGGCAGGGGCTGGGAGCGGTCGAACACGCCGATGTTGTCCAGTCCGAGGAAGCCGCCGGAGAAAAGGTTGTTGCCGGCCGCGTCCTTGCGGTTCACCCACCAGGTGAAGTTCAGGAGGAGCTTCTGGAACGCGCTCTCGAGGAAGGAGCGGTCGCGGTGTCCGCGTCCGCCGGTGATCTTGTAGACACGCCACACGGCCCATGGGAGGACGGGCGGGTTGACGTCCCCGAAGGCGAACTCGTAGGCGGGCACCTGTCCGTTGGGGTGCATGTACCATTCGCGTAAGAACAGCTGGAGCTGGGACTTGGCGAACTCGCCGTCGATCCGGGCAAACGGGATCATGTGGAACGCGGAATCCCACGACGCGAACCAGGGGTACTCCCACTTGTCGGGCATCGAGAGGATGTCGCGCGCGTGCAAGTGCCGCCATTCGCGGTTGCGGCCCTTCCGACGTGCGGCGGGCGGCGCCGGCGTGGCGGGATCGCCGAGCAGCCAATCCTCGACGACGTAATGGTAGAACTGCTTGGACCAGAGCAGGCCGGCGTAGGCGCGCCGGGAGACGAGGCGTTCACGGTCGGAAAGCTCGGGGGACAGGAGGGCCTCGTAGAACGCGTCGCACTCCGCTCGACGCTGGGCGAAGACCTGCTCGAAGCCGGCGACGTCGACGGAGCCGACCTGGTCCGAACGCTTCAGCCGCAGGCGGAACACGCGCGAACCGCCCGAGGGAAGCACGACCTGGAACCATGCCGCCGACTTCGTCCCGACGAGCTCGGGGTTCACCGCCTCGGTCCTTCCGCCGACCACCCGCTCGTGGAAGGCATCCTTCACGTAAGGGCCGGCGTTGGGCGTCCCATGCAGGCGGACATGGTTGGTCTCGTTCTCGGTGAAGAGCAGCGGCGGAGCGGTCGGCTCGCCGAGAATTTCCCACCGGTAACGTCCGAGGGTCTGATGCTCGCAGTCGACCTCGACCTCCGAGACCGCCCGCATCCGCGGCCGTGGTGTGCAGCCTTCGTGGGTGCAGTCCCAGGTCCAGGTATTGCGGAACCAGAACGTCGGCAGGAAATGGATCGCCGATTCCTCCGGCCCGGCGTTGACGATCTCGACGCGGATGAGCAGTTCCTCCACGTCGGCCTTGGCGTACTCCACGGTCACGTCGAAGCGGCGGTCGCCGTCGAAGACCCCGGTGTCGGCGAGTTCGAACTCCGGGGCGTCCTTGCCGCGGCGCCGGTTCTCTTCAACAAGGCGGGCGTAGGGGAACTCCGCCTGCGGATACCGGTAGAGGGCGCTGGCGTAGGAATGGGTAGGGGTGGAGTCGAGGTGGAACCAGGATTCCTTGGCGTCCTCGCCGTGGTTGCCTTCGGCGTTGGTGAGGCCGAAGAGCCGTTCCTTGAGGATCGGGTCGCGGCCGTTCCAAAAGGTCGGGGCGAAGCATAGCCGGCACTGACGGTCGGTGAACCCGAGCAGGCCGTCCTCGCCCCAGCGATAGGCGCGGCTGCGGGCATGGTCGTGCGGGAAGTACTCCCAGCAGGTGCCGTGTTCCGAATAGTCTTCGCGGACGGTGGACCACTGGCGGTCGGCCAGATAGGGGCCCCAGCGCTGCCAGTTCGCGGAGCGAAGGGCGTTCTCGGCGAGACGTTGGCCCTCGGCGGTCTGACGCAGGCGTTCCTGGCGGTCGGTTGAAGCACCTTCGGGAGAGGAACTCATCGCGGGCCAGTGTCGCCCAAGATGCCCGGAGCGCCAGTGGGGGGGCCGGATTTTTGATTCCCGATTCTTGATTTCCTGATTTTGCCCGCTCCCAGTCGTCTCGGCTGTCGAGCTGCGGATTCGTCCGTCCGGACGCCATCGACCATCCCGAATTGGGAATCACAGCCGATCTATAGAGGGAAGAATTTCCTGGGTGGGTGGGAGATTGTGGACGAGGAGTTGGCGCGGGTAACCCAGTGGACGCCAGGTCCCGAGAGGTCGTGCAAGTAGACGAAGTCCACGTAGGCCCGGTCGAAGAGCACAATCTCGCCATCGCGGAGGCCGAAGCGCCTGAAAATCACCTCGGGGAACTGATAGTCTTCGCGTCGAAGACCGCCGACTGAGAGGCAAACTCGACCCCAGGCACGTTGCAATACTTCGACAACGCTCCCGGACCTTTCCACCATGTCATCCAATACCTTCGTCATCGGTCCTTCGACATGAGATCCTCCTTCCTTCATTGGATTTGCCTCGCCCTGGCCGCGATGCTGACCACCCGCTCGATCCGGTCCGACGAACCTGCTGCCAAGTCGGTTACCGCCGAGGGTTTGAGCCTCTCCCTTTGGGCCCGAGAGCCTCAGGTCATGGATCCGGTCGCTCTGAGTTTCGACGATCAGGGCGTGCTCTATGTGGCCGAGACGGCGCGACGCGGCACGGTGGACATCGACATCCGCGGCCACCGGGAATGGTTGGTGGAAGACTTGGCCAACCAATCCGTGGGAGACCTTCGCAACGCCTTCCGCCGCTGGATGGCCCCGGAACGGAGTCAGGAGAATGCGCCCTGGCTGCGGGACCTCAATGGAGACGGGGTCCACGATTGGCACGATCTGGAACCGGTGAAGGAACGCATTCGGCGCCTGGAAGACACCCGAAACACCGGGCATGCCGACCGCTCACAAGTCTTCGCCGAGGGTTTCAACGAGGAGATCTCCGGAGTCGTCGCCGGAGTGTTGCCCTGGGATGGATCGGTGTTCGTCACGGGCTATCCGGAGCTGAAGCGATTCCGCGACACCAATCACGATGGAATCGCGGACACCCAGCAAACCGAATTCCGCGGGTTTGGTGTCCATGCCGCTTTCGATGGTCACGACCTCCATGGTCTCATCCTCGGGCCGGACGGAAAACTCTACTTCTCCTGCGGTGACAACGGGTTTTGTGTGACCAACCGCGACGGTCGAATCCTGCGCCATCCAAACACCGGAGGTGTGCTGCGAATGAACACCGACGGATCGGATCTGGAGGTCTATGCCACCGGCCTGCGCAATCCTCAGGAAATCGCCTTCGACGACGACGGCAACTTCTTCGCCGTGGACAACGATGGCGACCTGCGGGATGAGCGGGAACGCTTCGTCCACATCGCTGAGGGCAGTGATTCCGGCTGGCGACTGAATTGGCAATTCCGCGATCCCGGCTGGAAAGCCATCACTCGGCAACCCGACTACAACCCCTGGATGGACGAGCACCTGTGGGTGCCGACTCATCCGGACCAACCGGCCTACATCACACCTCCGATCACCAACTATTCGGTGGGTCCCGGAAGCCTGGTCCACAATCCCGGCACTGCCTTGAGTGACGACTATCGGGATCACTTCTTCTTGATCCAATTCCCCGTGAAGAAGGTGACCACCTTCCAGGCGCGCGCGCGCGGAGCCGGCTTCGAAATGGTGGCCGAGCGGCCGGTACTGACCGGCATGATGGCCAGCTGTCTGGCCTTCAGCCCCGATGGTTCGCTGTTCGTCGGCGACTGGGATGGCATGTGGAACCCGGACGGAAAAGGGTCCATCTGGGTGTTGGACGACCCAAAAAGCAGCGGATCTCCGCTACGACGCGAGGTGAAGGAACTGCTTCGGGACGGATTGAAAGGGCACACAGCCGAGTCCTTGACCCGTCTGCTCGGTCACGCCGATCAACGCATCCGCCTGCGGTCCCAGTTCGAATGGGTCGGCCGGGGAGGCTCCGAACCACTGCTGAAAATCGCCCAAGCCACAAACTTGCCCACCTTGGCTCGCATTCATGCCCTCTGGGGATTGGGCCAGTTGAGAACCCCTCTCCAGGCACGGCAGTTGCCCTTGGCAGACCCGGATCCACGAGTACGAGCCCAGGCCGCGAAGGTGGCGGGCGATTTACGCGTGCAGGATTCGGCGGCCGCGCTCATCCCTCGACTGCGCGACGACAATGCCCGGGTTCGGTTCCAGGCGGCTGTGGCTCTGGGCAAGGTCGGAGACGTCTTGGCCTTCGACGCCTTGGTCTCCCTACTGCAGGACAATTCGGATCAGGATCCCTTCTTACGTCATGCCGCCACGTTGGGTCTGTCGGGCCTTCGAAGTCCCGACCGGTTGGCCTCATTGGAACAGCATCGCTCCGTGGCCGTCCGGATTGGCGCCGTCGTGGCCCTGAGGCGGCTGGCTTCACCACTCTTGGCGGGCTTCTTGAAGGACTCGCACCCTCGGGTGCGTCGCGAGGCGGCCATAGCCATCCATGATGACGAATCCGTGCCGCAGGCCCTGCCGGCACTGGCCGAGTGTTTGGACGCCATCGGCGACAACCCGGATGAAGCCGTCCTGCGACGCGTCCTCAGCGCCAATTTACGCCTCGGCACCGAGGTCTCCGGACGTCGCCTCAGTGCTTACGCCCAGCGGTCCACAGCACCTGAGCCGCTCCGAGTCGAAGCCCTGGATTCGCTGGCCGCTTGGAATGCCTCACCCTTTTTGGATCGGGTGGAGGGCCGAGTCCGATCGCTGCCGTCACGCGCGCCAGATTGGGGCCGCCAACTTCTCACGGAGGCCATTAAACCCCTTTGGCTCCAGGCCAGTCCTGCCCTGCGGCTGGAGCTGGCGCGGTTGGTCTTCGAACAACAACTCGCCGCGCCCACGACCCTCTTTGTCGACTGCGTTCGCTCCCCAGCTCACCCCGTCGCTCTCAGGGCCCAAGCTCTCAAGGCGCTGGCACGAGCCAAGGCTCCGGAGCTTCCAGAGTTGATCCAAAGCCTGACGCAATCGGCTCCGGGGGAATTGCGGCAAGCGGCTCTGGAAATCCAGGCCGAGCGATCCCCTGCGAAGTTCATCGAGTACGCCCGCAACCACTGGGGCTCAGCCACCGTAGGCGAAGAGCAATGGCTCTTGCGCCTCGTGGCCCAGCGATCCGAACGTGACGCCACGACCCTGCTGTCTCAACAACTCGACCGCCTGGCTGCCGGGACGCTGCCGCAAGCGTTGATCCTCGATGTGCAAGAAGCCCTCCGCCAGCACGGCAACGCGGACCTGGTCGCCCGAACCGCGGCCTGGGAACATGCACATCCCGAACACCGTACTCGCTCACTGCTGGCTGGTGGAAACCCCGAAGCAGGACGACGCCTTTTCCAGGGCTCCGTCCAAGGGCAATGCGGGCGTTGCCACAATGCCGGCGGCGAAGGGCAACAGGCGGGTCCGGTTCTTCAGGGCATTGGCCAGCGCGCCACGCCCGAATACCTCCTGGAATCCTTGCTCAATCCCAGCGCCCGTATCGCTGAAGGATACGCCACGGTGAGCCTGTCCCTGCAAAACGGGGAGTCCCTGGACGGGTTGCTGTTGCAAGAAACCGACGGACGCCTACGCCTCCGATTGTCTACCGGAGAAGTTCGGACCATCCCGAAGTCGGACATTGCCACCCGCTCGGCCAACCCCCAGTCGGTCATGCCTCCCATGGGGGACGTCTTGAGCCAACGCGAACTGCGGGACTTGGTCGCCTTCCTGTCTTCCTGGCGATGACCACCAGAGGCTTCCCTCACCCTGCACTGGCTTCAGAAACGCTTCGCCGCGTTGACGCCAGACACAAACTGGCCACTCTCAAAGCAATCACACGGACATCGCCATCGCTCTGCCCATCCATCTTGCATTCCCATGTCTGAATCACTTCCCGCTTCCTTCTCGCTCGCCGGCCGCGTTGCCCTCGTGACGGGCAGCACCACCGGTCTCGGACGCTGCATGGCCAAGGCCTTGGGACAAGCCGGGGCCAAGGTGGCCCTCAATTACGCCAACAATGCCCAGCGGGCCCAGGAAGCCTTCGCGGAGTTTCAGGCAGCCGGCCATCAGGGAGCCCTCTTCCAGGCGGATGTGACTGATGAGACCCAGGTCCAACGCATGATCGCCGAGATCACGGCCACGCTGGGACCGGTCGACATCATGGTGCTGAATGCCACTTGCGACCAACCGCAGAAGCCCATCGAAGAGTACGACTGGGCCTTCTACCAGCGGATGCTCGACTTCTTCATCAAGAGCCCGGTGCTCCTTACCAAGGCCACCGTCGGCCACATGAAGGCGCAGCGCTGGGGCCGGATCATCAACATCGGCTCCGAAGTCGTGGCGCGGGGTGTGCCCAATTTCACGGCCTACGTTGCGGCCAAGGGCGGCCAGAATGGTTTCCACCGCAGCTTGGCTGGGGAACTCGCCCCACACGGCATCACCGTCAACATGATCGCGCCGGGATGGATCCCCGTTGAGAGGCACGAGAACGACCCGCAAGAACTCAAGGACGGCTACCGGTCCCTCATCCCGGTCAACCGCTGGGGCGTTCCGTCCGACCTCGACGGCACGGTCGTGTATTTGGCAAGCAACGCTTCGTCCTTCGTCACGGGCCAAACGCTGCACGTCAACGGGGGAATGACCGTCTGCTGACCTTGTTTTTCCATCCCATTGTCCTTATTCCCTAAACTCTCTCCCATGAATCGAATCCTCTCCCTCTCGGTGTGGACCGCGCTGCTGCTCGGGCTCACTGCCTGCAACAAGCCGGCTGATTCGGCCTCCTCCAGCACTGCCGACAGCGCCACCGGAGCCGCAGCCGGCGGCGGCAAGAAGCGCAAGATCGCCTTCGTCTCCAACGGTGTGGCCTCGTTTTGGACCATCGCCTCGGCCGGCGTGAAGACCGCCGGAGAAAAGTTTGGGGTGGATGCCCAGACCTTGATGCCCGTGGAAGGCATCAGCGACCAAAAGCGCATGATCGAGGACCTGCTCACCAAGGGCGTAGACGGCATCGCAGTCAGCCCCATCGATCCGGCCAACCAGACTGATTTGCTCAACACCGCAGCGCGCCGGGCCAAGCTGCTGACCCACGATTCCGATGCGCCGAACAGCGAACGCTTGGTGTACATCGGCATGGACAACTACAAGGCCGGCCGCATGTGCGGAGATCTGGTCCGCGAGGCCATGCCAAAGGGTGGCACCGTGATGATCTTCATCGGCCGTCTGGAGCAGGACAATTCCAAGCGCCGCCGCCAGGGCACCATCGACGCCATCTTGGGACGCCCCGAAAACCCTGCCAATTACGACGCCCCCGGCACCGTGTTGGAGGGCAATGGCTTCAAGATCCTCGGCACGCTCACCGACCAGTTCGACCGCGCCAAGGGCAAGGCCAATGCCGAGGATGCCCTGGCGAAACACCCCGACCTGGGCTGCATGGTGGGCCTCTTCGCCTACAACCCTCCCCTGCTCCTTGAGGCTCTATCCCAGGCCGGCAAGCTCAACCAGGTGAAGGTCGTCGCCTTCGATGAAGACGACGCCACGCTCGACGGCATCCAGAAGGGCACCGTGCACGGCACCGTCGTCCAGAACCCCTACATGTACGGCTACAAGTCGGTGGAAGTGCTCAACGACGTGCTCTTGGGTAAACCCGGAGCCATCCCCGCCAGCAAGTTCATCGACATCCCGGCCCGGCAAATCCGCAAGGACACGGTCGACGCCTTTTGGACTGACTTGAAGTCGAAGGTTGGCGGCAAGTAATCCGCGCAATCGACCGCCCGCACCGACCATGCCCCCTGCCTTGCTGGAAGCCTGCGCGCTGACCAAGTCGTTCCCCGGCGTGCGGGCGCTCAAGGGCGTGAGCCTGACCGTGGGCCGGGGCGAAGTCGTGGCCGTCATCGGTGAGAACGGGGCCGGCAAGAGCACCCTGATGAAGATCCTCGCCGGGGTGCAAACCGCCGACACGGGCGAGATCCGGATCGACGGGGTTCCAGCGCCCCTGCGGTCCGTCGAGGAAGCCCTCGG
>CAMCYJ010000002.1 GCA_945883815.1 Akkermansia muciniphila
AGGCGACTAGCAATGACAAAAATGATTTGGAGTTTATAGTCATTTCAGTAACCTCTATTCACCCAGTAAATCGGAGGTGGGCTGACTCTTAAAAAAACCAAAATAATCTGTTATTACCAACAGACTACTTGGGACCAACAAAAACAAAAAAGCCCCATTGGTGATTAATCGGACCACTGAATCCTCTAAATGAAACCAATCAAAAATCTGACCGAAACACCGACACGGTTCGGGTTCTTTGGAGATAAATAAAATCGACCTGTAAATCGCAAAAACCGATGCTATCCAAAAAAGCATCTTTAAGCGACTCAACAGATCAAAAATGGATGATAGCAAAAGTGTCGCAACAGAGATTTCCACGAATGATACCCCCACCATTATAACTTGATTTGATATAAAACTAAAGACACTATTTGGATTCGACAGAAACGCAGCAGGTCTTTGGAGCCCGATAACCTTGCTCACGCCTGCCAGCATCAAGATGGCCCCAGATGTCCAAAGGTACCACTTCACGACCGTTGCCCAAGGTGCACTTCGGCTGATAGCGATTGGAGATTCCATTGATCGTAAATGGATTTTGACGCTTCGCGATTGGGTTTTTTGAGGGACGACTTAGTTAAAATCTAGTTCGCCGCTTTCTGTCAGGTCAAGGGCTTTCTGGCGCGCTTCAGCTTTGGATTCGGAATCTTCGGCACCCACTGCGTGTCGGGAGAGCACGGTGAGGGTTTGCAGAGCCCTGGATTGCTGGTCGGAAGCCGTGTCAATTGACGCCAAGACATCCAAGCTTCGAGGACCGCCCAGGATTCCGTGTTCTAGTTCGATGAGGCCGCGGTTCTCTGGCTCGAGGGTGCCTATCTTTTGATGGTTCGGGACGATAGCTTCGGGGCTCGGTCAGAGTGGGGAGCGCGAGCCCCTCTTCCGGTTAGGGGGTTCGGACTCGCGTCCGGGCTTCCGCTGGAGCGACAGCGCTGCGAACTTCCTTACCCGATGGCCGCACTGGGGAATCGGGTCGGTGGGCACGAGCGGGAGCAGCACGAGCGGGAGCAACTAGCCATCAAGGAATCCCTCCAGTTGAGGCCCAAAAAAGCAAAAATCCCATTGGAACAGTGTTCCAACGGGATATTGTTTTCTGGGCGGGCGTTAATGCCCGCCCGTATTCCAATCGTTCAAATCAGAGCTCAGTACTCGCGCTTCTTGTTCAAGCCCGGAGCCGGCACCGGGTAGTGACCGGAGGCGTCGGCGAGGACGGGGGCCGGGGAATCCATGCGGAAGTTCTCGATGCCCGGAGCGAACTCGTGGTCGCTGTTGAGGATCTGGTCGTAGGTGATGATCTGGCCGGTGTGGGCGGCCATGCGACCCATCGAGGAGACCAAACTGGCGCGCACGCCGCGATCGACCTCGTTGTAGGGCTTGTCGTTGCGGATGGCCTCGGTGAGATCTTCCCACTCCATCTGGTAGGGGTCGGGCTCCTGACGGGGACCGCGCCAGACGATGTTCTCGGGCTTCATTTCTTGACCTTTGTAAATACGGGCCTTGGAGGGCGCGTGGCCATTCTCGGAGATGACGGCCAGACCCTTGCTGCCGTGGGCGTAGCTGGCGAACTGATCATGGCAGCCAGGAACGATGCGGCCATAGTGCATCAGCTTGGAACCATCGGGGAAGGTGTACTCGACCGAGTAGTTGTCGAAGTTCTGATCGACGTTGTCGCCACGGTAGTGGCGCCCACCGGAGGCTTGGGCCACGACGGGCCAGGCGTCCTTGATCCAGCAGCTCTCGTCGATGTTGTGGATGTAGTAGTCGTTGAAGGCGCCGCCCGAGGCCCAAAGGAAGCTGTGGAAGCGCTCGATCTGCCAGAGCAACTCGCTCCGACCCTCGGGCTTCTTGACCGAGAACCCGGAGGCCACCGGGCCGTGCATGCGGTAGCAGCGCATACCAATGATGTCGCCGGCCTCGCCGTTGCGGACGCGGTCAAAGAGTTCGCCACGGACGCGGCAATGGCGGCACATCAAGCCAACGCCGACCTTGATCCCCTTCTCCAGCGCCTTCTTGTTCAGGTCGAACATGCGGCGGGAGGTCGGGCCGTCGACGGTGACGGGCTTCTCCATGAACACGTTGATGCCCTTTTCGATGGCATACTTGTAGTGCACCCAGCGGAAGGCCGGCGGGGTGGCGAAGATGGCGATGTCTTTGCCCGGGGTGAGCAAGTCGATGGCTTTCTTGTAGCCCTCGAAATCGATGAAACGGCGCTCTTCCGGAACATCCACGCGATCCTTGAACTCGCCCTTCAGGCCCTCGTAGCTCGACTTGAGACGGTTCTCAAACACGTCGGCCATACCGATGAGCTTGATCGGGCCGGTCTTGACGCGCAGCGCATTGGCGGCAGCACCGGTCCCGCGACCACCCGCACCCACCAAGACCACGTTGATCGTATCGGTGTGGGCCACGTGGGCGGCGCGGGCGGGGTCGAGAGCAGTGGCGGCAATGGCGGCGGCCATCGGCTTCGCGACCTGACCAGCACGACTGGCCAAGAGGCCAGCAATACCACCGGCACCGGCAATGGATCCGGTGCGCTTCAGGAAATCACGACGGGAAGAGTCGGGTGTGTGTTTCATAACGAGGAATTACCCACAAACGACAGCTCAGGTCGGGGTTGGATTCAAACAGTTTCCTACGAAGTACCCGAAATAATTGGGGATCCCTCGATGGACCCAACATGGGACGGTTTTGGAATGGGCTTCTGAGCAGCCCGGAGTTTACATCGGGCCATGCGCCAAGTCTGGGGTGTTTTCGGGGTATGTATCATTGCCATGGCGGCCCTGATTTGTGGCTGTTCGACCCCCAAGCCACGGGCCTACACCCGCTTTCCTCAAACCCTCATTCCGCCGCCGCCAGCGCCAACTGCTCCCATTTCCGCAGCCACCAAAGGTGCAATGGTGCCGGCTCCACCTCCGCCGGGTCTCGAACCTGTTGCTGCGACTCCACCTCCATCACCGGCAACCGCTCCCGTGGTGCCCCCTTTGCCGGCCTCAAACGACAACGAACCCTGGACCCCCATCGCGCTCTGGTGCCGAGCCAAGGGGCTTCCAACCCCGGAGATCCAGGCCGGGTCACGGGCCGTGAAGATCGGCGGTATCACCCATTATCTGGGCTTTGAACCTACCGATCAGGGCGGAGCTATTTGCATCCATCCACTGGACCGCATCAAGACCTTCGAACCGCTGACGCTGGCCCCTACCTGGCCTCATCCGAGGATCCTGGTGTTGGATCCGGGACACGGAGGCGTTCAGGCCGGCTCACGCTGTCTGACAGGCAACCGCTTTGAGAAAGAGTTCACCCTCGACTGGGCGCTGCGTTTGAGGCCACTGCTGGAGGCGCAAGGGTGGACCGTTCACCTGACGCGCACCAACGATTGCGAACTGTCGCTGGCCGACCGGGTGCGGGTGGCAGAAACCCAGCAGGCCGGGCTCTTCATCAGCCTCCATTTCAACTCGTCCTTCCCGAATACCCAGGCCCACGGGCTGGAGACCTACTGCCTCACGCCGTGTGGGCTTACCTCGACCACCACACGTGCTTACGCCGACGACACCACAGCCACCTTCCCCAACAATCAGCACGATGCGGCCAACGTGGTCTTGGCCCGCCGCATCCACCGTCACCTGTTGGGAGCCACTGGGACCGCTGATCGAGGCATTCGACGCGCCCGATTCATGGACGTTCTACGGGGTCAAAACCGCCCCGCCGTGTTGGTAGAAGGCGGTTTCTTGTCGAACGCGGAAGAATCGCAACGCATCAACACTCCGGCCTACCGCCAGCGCTTGGCCGAGGGAGTGGCCCGTGCGCTGGAATGAGGCACCATCGAATTTTGGGAAACGGTTAGCCCAGTCTTCGCGTAGTCAAAAAAACTTTTGAACACTTTTCGGGCAAATAGTCTATATTCCGGAACCGTTGGTGGTTGATGGATGTTCTCGGAAGGATCTTCGACGTCTTGATGTCGTGGTTCGACGAGCAGCCTAACGGTTGCTTCTCCGCTGGTTTCGCAGCGTTGAAGGCAGCCTTCACCTCGGCTTCAAGCGCAACTGACGTTTTGACACCACGACTCTGGCAATGATTGACGTAGAAAATTTGATCAAGGAGTTCGGGCCCAAGCGGGCGGTGAACGGAGTTACCTTCACGATCCGCCGTGGCGAGATCCTCGGTTTCCTCGGGCCCAATGGCGCCGGGAAATCGACGACCATGCGCATGATCACCGGGTTTTTCCCGCCCACCTCGGGTCGGGTCCGCATCGGTGACCATGACATTTCCGAAGAACCCATCGCGGCCAAGAAACTGATCGGCTACCTGCCCGAAAGCGCTCCCTGCTATTCGGACATGACCGTCAACGGCTTCCTGCGATTCACGGCCGAACTTCGAGGCATGCGCGGCGCCCAAATCGATGCCGCCGTCGCCAGGGTGGCTGGGCTTTGCTTCCTGGAAGGCGTTCTCCACCAAAGCGTGGACACCTTGTCCAAGGGCTACCGGCACCGCACTTGTTTCGCCCAGTCCATCCTCCACGACCCTGAAGTTCTGGTGCTGGACGAGCCGACCGATGGCCTCGATCCGAACCAGAAGCACGAGGTGCGGCAGATCATCAAGCGCATGGGCCAGACCAAGGCCATCATCTTCTCGACCCACATCCTGGAAGAGGTCGAGGCCTGCTGCTCTCGCGCCATCATCATCGACCGCGGCACGGTAGTGGCCAACGGCACCCCGGCCGAACTGAAGACGCGGGCCGAGGCGGCGGGTTCGGTGCACTTGCGTGTCCGAAACGTGGCGGCTGAGACGGTGAAGTCGAAGCTGGGCTCGCTGCCTGTGGCCGGTCGGATCAGCCTGCAGGACAATGCCGACGGATCGCTTTCCGCCCGCATCTTCCCGCGCGACAAGTCCACTCGGGCCGATCTGGCCCTGTCGGTCGCTCAGACGGCTACCCAGTCCGGGTGGAGCTTCGACGAGCTGCACACCGAAGAAGGCCGTCTGGACGACGTTTTCCGGGCCATCACGCTCCCTGATTCCGTCAAAACCCGAGAATAACCTCTCCTGACGCCGGCCCCCGCAGAGGAAAACCTCCGCTGGATCCGGTGGCCGTCCCTGAATCAACCCCATTTCCTCTTTTCAACCCCATGAATGAATCGCTTCGGAACATCTGGACGATCCTGAAACGTGAGCTGACCGGCTACTTTGCCTCGCCTGTAGCCTACGTGTTCATCGTCATCTTCCTGCTGCTCAATGGCTTCTTCACCTTCATGCTCGGCGGGTTTTTCGAGCTGGGCGAAGCCTCGCTCTCGCGCCCGTTCTTCAACTGGCATCCGTGGCTGTACCTGTTCCTGGTGCCCGCCGCTGGCATGCGCCTGTGGGCCGAAGAGCGCCGCGTGGGCACTCTGGAACTGCTCCTGACCATGCCGGTCACGGCGGCTCAGGCCATCATTGGCAAATTCCTGGCATGCTGGGCCTTCTTGGCACTGGCTCTGGCCCTGACCTTCCCCGTGGTGGGTTCGGTCTACTACCTCGGACATCCTGACGGTGGCGCCATCTTCGCCGGATATGTGGGCAGCTTGTTGTTGGCCGGGTCGTATCTGGCCGTCACGGTGGCCACCTCGGCGATGACCCGCAACCAAGTCATCAGCTTCATCCTGTCGGTGGTCATCTGCTTTTTCCTCATCCTCGCCGGATGGGAGCCGGTCACCGGTCTTTTGGTGCGATGGGCCCCGGCCGGCCTCGTGGAGCTCGTGACCGGGTTCTCCGTCATGCCTCATTTCGCCAGTTTCCAGCGCGGTGTCATTGATTTCCGAGACCTGCTGTTCTTCGCCTCGGTGATCGTCTTCAGCCTCTTTGGAACCAGCGTGATCCTCCGTGGCCTCCGCGGCGCCTGAACCCTCTGACCTTTCCTGAGCAATGAAACAGACCAAGATTCAAACCCTGCTGTTCTCGACCGCCGGCGTCGGCCTGGCCTTCGTCGCGATCACCGGCCTGAACCTGCTGTTCAGCCCGGTGCGGGCCCGTCTCGACCTCACGGCCGACGGCCTGCACACCCTGTCCGAGGGTTCCCGCAAAATCCTCTCCAAGATCGACTCCAACGTGGAGATCCGCCTCTACGTTTCGCGCGGCGAGAACCGGATGCCGAGCGCACTCAAGAATTACTCGCAAACCGTTGAAGACCTCCTTCAAGAGTTCCGGGCTGCTTCGGGCGGCAAGATCACCATCAAACGGCTCGATCCCGAACCCGACTCCGATGCCGAAGACACGGCCAAGCTCGACGGCATTGAGCCCGTGTCGCTGGGCCAGATGGGGGGCGACCCGCTTTACTTCGGCATGGCCGTCAGCCTCGCTCCCGAGACCAAGGCCATTCCGTTCCTGTCTCCGCAGCGTGAAAAACTGCTGGAGTACGACATCGCGCGGGTGATTTCTCAGGTCATCGCCACCAACAAGCCGGTGCTGGGTGTGATGACCCCGCTGCCCGTGTTGGGCGGGCCCGCCATGAACCCCATGATGATGCAAATGGGGCGTCAACCCCAGCAGCAGCAGCCGTGGATCACCTTCAGCGAGCTCAAGCGCGACTTCACGGTGGAAAGCGTCCCAATGGACAGCGACTCCATCCCGGAGAAGATCCAGGTGCTCATGGTCGTCCACCCGAAAGACATCTCGGAGAAGGCCCAATACGCCATCGACCAGTTCATCCTGCGCGGCGGCAAACTCATCGCCTTCCTCGACACCCAATGCATCACCGACAATCGCAATCCGAACCCGATGGGCATGAATCTCGGAGGCGGCTCCTCCCTACCCAAGCTTCTGGAGAAGTGGGGCATTGGTCTCGACACCTCCAAGGTGGTCGCCGATCGGACCTTCAGCCGCGAACTCCAGGGACGTGACGGTCGCCCGCAGCCGGTGCCGGCCTTCTTGTTCCTCAACGCCGACGGCGTGAATCGTGACGATGCCGTCACCGGTCAGAGCGACAACCTGTGGCTACCCTTCGCCGGTGGTTTCACCGGCAAGCCCGCCGAGGGTCTGCGTGCGGATGTGCTGCTCAAGTCTTCCGAAGACTCCCAACTGGTGGACGGCATGACCTCTCAGTTCAACGGAGCCAAGATCCTCGATGACTTCGCCCCGTCCCGAACCAACTACCCGCTGGCCCTCCGACTGTCGGGCAAGTTCAAGACGGCCTTTCCGGATGGCAAACCCGGAGCCACCAACGCCACCTCGCTGAAAGAGGCCAAGACCGACACCGTCGTGTATCTCTTCAGTGACGTGGACTTCCTCAATGACGCCTACTCCGTCGAGGTCAACCCGATGCTGGGAATGGCCATGCCCCGCAATGGCAACCTGGCTCTGGTCCAGAACCTCGTGGAGCAGGCCTCCGGCGATGTGAATCTGGTGGGGGCACGCGGGCGGGCTTCGGTGAGCCGTCCGTTCACGGTCGTCCAGAAGATGGAAGGCGAGGCGCGCGCCCGTTATCAGGGCAAAATCGAGGGCCTCAACCGCAAGGTCGAACAACTTCAGAGCAAGTTGAACGACGTTCAGATCAAGCAAGAGGGCAACACCTCCAAGATCATCCTCACCAAGGATCAGCAGGACGCCATCGCCAACTTCAAGAAGCAGCAGGTCGAGGCCCGCAAGGACCTGCGCAAGGAGCGCCGGAACCTCGATGTGGACGTCAAGAATCTCGAAAACCGGGTCAAATGGCTCAACATCGCCGCGATGCCCCTGCTGGTATCCGCCGTAGGAATCGCCTTGGCCATCGCCCGCAAGAACCGCACGAACGCCAAATGAACACCAAGCAACTGGCCATCCTCGTCGCCGTCGGAATCGCCCTCGGCGGGGCGGGCCTCTATGTCCGCAATCAGCAGTCCGCCGGCTATCGACAGTCGTCGTCTCAACTCGGTGGAGCACTGCTATCCGGGTTCGACGCCTCTGCCCTCGCGGGCATGCGCATCACCCAGGGCACCAATCAACTGAACATCCTCAAGTCCGGCAATGACTGGACCGTGAAGGAGCGCGGCGGCTACCCGGCCAACTTCGGTTCCATCCAGGAATTCGTCCGGAAACTGGTGGACCTCAAGGCCACCCAACCGGTTCAAGTCGGGCCTTCCCGACTGCCGGTTCTGGAACTCGTCGCCCCGGACAAGGGCCCGGGCGTTCTGGTGGAATTACTGGGAGCCGATGGCAAGACATCCCGCTCATTGCTTCTGGGCAAGAAGCACACCAAGGGCGGCGGTCAAGAAGACGCCGGCATGGGAGGCATGGGTGGAGGTTGGCCCATCGGCCGGTACGTCATGGTCGACAACAAAATCGAGACTGTGGCTCTGGTGAACGAACCCTTGGCCAATGCCGAACCCAAGCCTGATCAGTGGCTGGAGAAGGAGTGGTTCAAGGTGGAACAGCCGATCTCGGTCACTGTCAGTCATCCGGATGCGACCAACAGTTTCAGCCTGACTCGCACCAATGAGTTCTCCGAATGGACCCTGGTCGGTGCGAAGCCTGAAGAGAAGGTTGATGCAGCCAAAAGCGGGGTCTTCAGCTCGTTGCTCAGCTCTCCCAGCTTTGATGACGTGATCGTGGATCCTCAGGCAGGTGCCCTCGGTCTCGATAACCCGCTTCAAGCCAAGATCCGCACGGCCAATGGCTGGACCTACACCGTCAAGGTGGGCAAGGCGCAGGAGGGCGATCGCTACCCCGTTCAGTTCGTCACCGAAGCCCAGTTGCTCACCCAACGGAATCCGGCCAAGGACGAAAAGAAAGAGGAGACCGAGAAGTTCAACAAGGAGTTCGCTGAGCGGCTCAAAAAACAGCAGGACAAACTCAGCGGCGAGCAGGCCCGAGGCCGTTGGACCTATCTCGTCAGCAAGTGGACCATCGACTCGTTGCTCAAGAAGCGCTCGGAGCTGATGGTGGACCCCAAGAAGGACGCGGCTCCCGACAACGCGGACGCCATCTCTGCCCCGGTGGGCTTCCCCAATTTGGGGCAGTGATTCCCGAGGATCCGTTGATTCGAGGACGTCCTGGACGGGCGAACCATTAGCACCGACAAAACCCCGACCCATTGTCCAATAGGTCGGGGTTTTGTGTCTCAATCCCAAAGCTCTTGCTGAAGATGGCTCGGTTGTATCCAGCGCCAGGTTTCAGTGCCGGAAAAGACCCACTCTCGAGGTCAATGACCCTGCCGGGCCAACTGTGAGGCACGCGCCGCTGACAAGATCCCGATCTCGTCAGCAGCCACCCGCCGGTGATCGTAGCGTTGAACGAATTCCCGGCCAGCCATCCCCCGCTGGCGAGCCTCCTGCGGATGTTCCAACCAGTGCAGGACCCGGGTCGCCGTCGCCGGGATGTCCTTTTGCGGCACGAGATCCAACTGGCCCGGAAACACGCTCCGGAACACGGGCACTTCCATCGCCACCACCGGCAGACCCGCCGCCAGGAATTCATTGACCGACAACCCCCACCCTTCCTCGCGGGACAGGCTCAAACCGACTCGAGCCCGGGACACCAACGCAACCTTCTCAGACTCGGAGACGGGTCCGGAAAAGTGCACCGCATCGCCTAAGCCCGCCGCCTCGAACCGGGACTTGAGCTCGGCCCGATGCGGCCCCTCACCGATCACCAGCAATCGCGCGCCCGGCCGTCGCTGCCGAACCGCCTGCCAGAGGGGCACGGCATCGAACACGCCTTTGTGCTCATGCACCCGCCCCAGCAGCACCGCGTCGAATTCCTTGGGCCCATCGACCGACAAGGGAATCCGATCGAGATCAATGCCGTAGCCCGTGGCGAAGGTCTTGCTGGGCTTGAGACCCAGATGGGTTTCCAAAGTATTGAAATCCCGGGCGATCAATTCCGTGCCGCACAGGATCGCGTCGGCTTCTCGATTCAACCAACGCGCCGTCGTCCTCTCCGAGAGGAAGTGCATGCGATCGAAAAGTCCCGCGGGTTGGCGCTGGTTGGAGAGGACGTGGTGGATCTTCACCGTCAAGGCCGCCTGGCACCGGCGCGCCAGAGTGCGGGCTGGTCCCACTTCATAAATGAACTGAGCACACGCCAGAATGACGTCGTACTGCACCGGCAACCGGGTGAAATGGGCGGTGAGCATCCGCCAGGCAAAGGCGGGGAGGTATCGCCACGTCTGCCCCAGATAACGATTCGGATCAAACAAATCATCGCTGCTGATGAGCTGCGAGCGCGGATAGAGACTCTGGAACACCGGCCAAGCGGATCGGGCCACTAGGAAATCCACCCGATGCCCTGCGTTGATCCAGTGTTCCACCACTCCGGCGAAATAGGTCTGCACCCCGGATACGGACCGGGCATCCAGCGCTGAATTGTAGACGATCAGGATCTGCACCGGCCCCATCAAAGCCCACTCCCGCAGCGCTCGCCAGCCTGCGAGTTCAATTCATCCAACCCTGTTTCATCGCCGTTACAGGGCCAACCGCCGCCTCACCTTCAGGGCGACCTTCCTTCGGTGCTGGAAACTCTGTGGCGCCTGAGCCACGCTTTTGCACTTCGATGATCCTGCCCCAACTGCTGTGGCGCTTCGTCCACCATCGCGATGACCCGGAATTCTACCGGATGCAGGCGGTGGATGCGATCGCTTGGATCGAAGAGAGCGGTATCCCCGTCGGCCCCGGAATCCGAGTCTTGGACTTGGGCTGCGGCCATGGAGTCTTCGGCGGAGAACTCCTGCGTCGGGGTTGCATCGTCACCTTCGCGGACGAGCAGAACCACCTGCTTCCTGAATTCCGCGCCTGCCCATTCCTGAGCGTGAACCTCGACAAGGACTCGCTGGATCGACTGGGGCACTACGATCTGGTGATTTGTTCCAATGTGCTGGAGCACCTCTCCCAGCCTGAATCGTTCCTGTCACGGGCCAACCAGTTGCTCTCCCCGGGAGGCCGTTTCTACCTGAGCTGGACCAATTGGCTGTCACCCTGGGGTGGTCACGAATTCTCACCGTGGCATTACCTGGGGCCTCGAATCGGACCGGCCATTCACGACTTGCTCGGCAAGACCCGCTTCCACCAACCCGGCACTAATCTCTTTGTCACCTCCATCGGGGCCATCCTGCGTCACCTAGACCGTCAGACACCCCTGACCATCACCCGGCGGGCACCTCGTTATTACCCGGAGTTCTGGTTCTTGCTGCACCTGCCAATCCTGCGGGAGTTCCTGTCTTGGAACTGCGCCTTGCTATTGAAATCCCGTGTGGACTCTCAAACGAAGCCCCAGAGCCAAACCCTCCCCAGATAGGTCCCCTTTCCTCATGAACGATAAGTCTCTATCCAGCCCCCGTCGCCTGAATGTCGGCTGCGGCCTCGATATCCGCGAGGGCTGGGTGAATCTCGATTCCGTGGATTACGGGGGTAACCAACTCTGTGACCTGAACCAGTATCCCTGGCCCTTCCCCGACAATCACTTCGACGAGGTCTATGCCTCCCACATCCTGGAGCACATGGGCAACTTCAACGCGGTGGTCACCGAGTTGTGGCGGGTGTGTCGACCCGGGGCGATCATCACCGTCAAAGTCCCTTTCTTTCTCAGCACCAAGTTCTACTCCGAACCCGATCACCGCATCCCCTTCGGCATCCGATCCTTCGACAACTACGAGGACATCACCGGGCGAACGTTGAAGTTCTATGAGCAGTGGAAGCTCGGGCACCGCACCAACTACGGCAGCAAGGCCCGCTTTGTGGTGGAGTCCAAACGGTTCCATTTCTCGAATTTCGCTGCGCTGCGCTGGCTCAATGGCCCCATCAACCTCGAACCCGTGATCTTCGAGCGATTCTTCGCGACGCTAATCACCCCGGAAGAGGTCCATTTCCGCCTGCGGGTCTCAAAAGGCTGACCCCCGCACTCCGAGCCCCACGCCGAACACCCCATAGTCAGCCGAACATCCCGACGTGGATGGCGATTGGGCTGAACAGCCAGTGGCATCCCCAGATCGGCGCTGCGGGCGCAATCCCGGTTCGACACACTGGGCCACCTCCAGCTACTGTATCCCCTTATGTTCGAAGTCACCCGGTCCCACTTGGATGTCATCACGTCCAAGTTGGGGCAACTGCGTCGGTTCGTAGACCTCCCGGAGGCCCTCAAACGGTTGACCGAATACGAGGCGCAGATGGCTTCCGACACCTTCTGGAACAATCAAGAGACGGCCAAGAAGGTCATCGAAGATACCAACTCACTGAAAAAGAAGGCCGAACCGCTGATCAGCTTCGGCAAGCGGGTCGATGATGTGCTGGTGCTCCTGGAACTGGGCGAGGCCGAACCTCAAGCGGGGCAAGATGCCGTTCAAACCGAGGCCGATGCCGAGTTGGCCAAGCTCGATCGCGAAATCGAATCGTATGAACTGGAAGTGCTGCTGACCGGACCGCACGACCATCGAAGCGCCATTTTCAGCATCCAAGCCGGAGCCGGTGGCACCGAGGCCCAAGATTGGGCCCAGATGCTCTCCCGCATGTACGAACGGTGGTTTGAGAGCCGCGGCTGGAAGCACGAATCCACCGATGCGTTGCCGGGCGAACAGGCGGGACTGAAAAGCGTCACCTACCGAGTGACGGGTCACAACGCCTACGGTTTCTGCAAGGCCGAGCGCGGCGTGCACCGGCTAGTCCGCATTTCCCCCTTCGACTCCAACAAACGCCGGCATACCAGCTTCGCCAGCGTGGACGTCATCGCCGAAATCGATGACATCGCAGAAAGCGACATTGTCATCCCAAAGAGCGAAATCCTTCGCGACACCTTCCGCTCGGGTGGCAAAGGGGGCCAGAACGTCAACAAGGTAGAAACCGCCGTCCGCCTCACCCACATTCCCACCGGATTGGTCGCTGCCTCTCAGGCGCAGCGCAGCCAAGTCCAGAACGAGGCCACGGCGATGACCATGCTGATTTCCAAGCTCTTCGCCCTGAAGCTCGACCAAGCCAAGTCCGACATGGACAAGTTCTACGGCGAGAAGGGCAGCGTGAGTTGGGGCAACCAAATCCGCAGCTACGTCTTCCAGCCCTACCGCATGGTGAAAGACCTGCGCACCGGCGTGCAAACCAGCGACGTCCAGGGAGTCATGGACGGCGCCTTGGATCCCTACGTCAACGGTTGGCTGCGCGGCGGATGCCCCATGAAGCGCATGCAGGGCGTGAGCGACGACGAAGATTGAGCAGACCTAGCCTTTGGGGGAAAACCAAGGGCTTCTATCCGACCTTCCCGGGGCATCCAAAACAGGGTCTGCCTCCGATCATTTGTTGCCGACGGCGAGCAGGGTTTCCAGACAGGGCTCCTGCTCTTCCCGAGCCACCTTGGTGATTTCGATCCCCGAGAAGCCGGCCGACTCCAGCCAGCGGTGGAGATCGCTCTCGGCGAATCCGAGCCACCGATCCCCGTAAAGCTCCCGCGCCTGCACGAAGCGGTGCTTCACCAGGTCGAGGATCATCACCCGGCCACCGGGGCGCAGGATCTTGGCCGCGGCCAGAAGCGCCTTCGACGGGTCTTCGGCATGGTGCAGCGCTTGACTGAGGATCACCAAATCGACCGAAGCGGCCTCGATGGGTGGATTCTGCAAGTCACCCTGACGGAACTCCAAATTGGTCAACCCATTCTGCCGCGCCTTCTTGGCACCGAACTGAACCATCTTCTCGGAATTGTCCACGGCGATCACCGTGCGGCAGCGCCGTGCCAGCAACTCAGCGAGAAGGCCTTCCCCAGAGCCCAAATCAGCCACATCAATGGGCGGGAGCATCCGCAGCAGCAAATGACCAAACGCCTGCCAGGAACGCCCCGGTCCATAACTGCGGTCGAATCGGCCGACCACCTGATTGAAATAGACCTGCGCTTGCTCCTCACGGCGAGCCAGCACCCGGCGCAAGTTGAGTTGATCCCCCTCGTGCTCCGGCAACTCCTTGGCCCCCTGCATCGCCAGACGCGTGAACTCCCGGATTTGCACATCCGCCTGTGGATTGAGCCGATAGAAAGTCCGCTTTCCATCCCGCCGCGACAACACCAAGCCCGTCTCCGCTAGCAGGCTCAGGTGCGTCGAGACCCGCGACTGCCCCAACCCCGTGATCTCCTGGATCTCATTCACCGGCAACTCCTCCGACTCCAACAACGCCACGATCCGAAGGCGGGTCGGGTCGGCCAATGCTCGCAAGGATCGGAGGGTGGGGGTCATGGGTGAAAAGAAAGGCTGGGCCTCGTCTCTGGGTCGATTAAAGCGCTTCCAACCGGCTGGAACAAGCCAGACAGCGCTGAATGCCCACTCGCGCCTTGTAGGGAAGCCCAAAATCTGCATAAGGTTTTTCACAGTCCTAACACACCTCCAGTCCCCACTCCCCAATCCATGAACTCCAGAATTCGCTTCAAACTGTTCCTCATGATGGTGCTTGAGATCGCCATCTGGGGGGCTTGGCAGGTGCAAATCTTCAACTACATGCCGATGCTGAAGTTCGAGGGCTGGCAGATGAACCTTGCGGGGTCAATGTTTGCCATCGCTTCGCTGGTTGGCATTTTCTTCAGCAATCAATTCGCTGATCGCAATTTCTCCGCCGAGAAGTTTCTCGCATTCAGCCACCTCATTGGTGGAGTCGCATTGTTAGCCACTGGATTTATGCGGGATTTTTGGCCGTTTTTCGCCTGTTTCCTAGTTTATGGGTTGCTTTACGTACCCACCATTTCGGTCACCAACTCACTTGCCTTCACCCACCTCGCCGATCCAGCTAAGGATTTCGGGTTTGTACGTATGGGCGGTACGATAGGGTGGATCGTGGTCTCTTGGCCGCTTGTTTTTCTTCTCGATGCCAAGTCCACAGTTGAACAGTTGCGTTGGATATTCTTCGTTGCAGCGATCATCTCCTTCGCCCTCGCAGCCTTCAGTCTCACCCTGCCCCACACTCCTCCTCGGCCAGTCGCCTCGGGCGAAAGCGGGTTGGCTTGGGTGAAAGCGGTCAAGCTACTCAAGTTACCCTATGTATTGGTGCTTTTTCTGGTCACACTCATTGATTCCACCATCCACAACGGCTACTTCGTACTAATCGGTGGGTTCCTCCAGTCTGCCATCAAGATGCCCGACAATTGGATCTCAGCCGTCACTACCATCGGCCAGGTGGCCGAGATCGTGACCATGCTTGTATTGGGCACTGTACTAAAGCGCTTGGGCTGGAAACTGACCATGCTCCTTGGAATTGCCGGCCATTTGGTCCGATTCCTCGTTTTCGCTTTTTTCAACTCTCCGTCTGACATGTACCTGATCATTGCCGTCCAAGTTCTCCACGGCATTTGCTACGCCTTCTTCTTCGCCACGCTTTACATTTGGGTCGATGACGTGTTTCCCAAAGACATTCGCACCAGCGCACAGGGCCTCTTCAATCTGCTCGTCCTTGGCGCGGGCCTCGTGCTCGCAAACTTTTGGTTTGGCGCCCATAAGGCAGCCGTGACCAGCGCAACCGGTGTAGTGGATTACCACAAACTCTTCCTCCTACCTTCAGGCCTAGCCGCCGCTGCAGTCATGTTGCTTGCTCTGTTTTTTCGGCCTCCTACCGCCCGACCTGCGGAAGTTGGAGCGTCTATCGCAGCGCACTAAGCCGCAAGGAGCACCGGATCCTTCCTGAACCTTGAACACCTCCTTGCTGATATGAATCGCCGTCAATTCCTCAGCCAGGCCTCGGTAGCAGCCGCCTGGGCCGCCACGGGGTGCACCCTGTGGCCGTCCAACAACAAAGACCGATCCTTTCAGATCAGCCTGGCTGAGTGGTCGTACCACAAGGCCCTGTTTGGGAAGAAGATGACCCACATGGACTTCCCTATCGTGGCCCGTCGGACCCACGACTTGGACGGCATTGAACTGGTCAACCAGTTCTTCAAGGACCAGGTCAAGGACACGGGCTACCTGAAGGAATTCAAGGATCGGGCCGACAGCGAAGGTGTCCGCTGCCTGCTCATCATGTGCGATGGCGAAGGAGCCCTCGGCGACCCGGACGCGGCCAAGCGCAAGCAGGCCGTCGAAAACCACCGCAAGTGGGCCGAGGCCGCCAAGTTCCTGGGTTGTCACTCGATCCGGGTCAACGCCGAGACCCAAGAGGTCGGATCCTTTGAAGAACAGCAGAAGCGCGCCGCTGACGGCCTCACGCAATTGGCCAAGGTCTGCCGCCCGTTCGGCCTCAATTGCATCGTCGAAAACCACGGGCACCTCAGCTCAAACGGCCAGTGGCTGGCCGGCGTGATGAAGCTCGTGGGCAAGTCCAACTGCGGCATCCTGCCCGATTTCGGCAACTTCACCATCCGCCCGGGCCAAACCTACGATCGCTACCAAGGGGTCGCCGAGATGATGCCCTACGCCAAGGCGGTGAGCGCCAAGTCCTACCAATTCGACAACGACGGCAACTGCGTGGAGACCAACTACCGCAAGATGATGAAGATCGTCTTGGATGCCGGTTACCGCGGTTTCGTGGGCATCGAGTACGAAGGCGATAAACTCCCAGAACGCGAGGGCATCAACGCCACCCGCGACTTGCTGATCCGCCTGAAGCTGGAAGGCATCTGAAGCGGGTGTCACCCATTCCAGCGCCGGTCCGGGATTCGTTCCGGCCGGCGCTTTTTCACAGACTTCACACCCCTCCGACTTGACTCGGGACAAACGCGAGCGAACAGTCGATCGCGTTTATGAAATCCGCAGGCACCCGCAACCGAAGTTTTCCGGAACGGAAGGAATCCATCCTGAAAGCGGCTTGCGGCGTGTTCGTCCAGAGCGGTTTCCATGCGGCGTCGATGAAGGACATCTGCGCAGCGGCCGACATGAGTCCGGGCTCGGTGTACCGGTATTTCCCCAGCAAGGACGCCCTCATCGAGGCGCTCATTGAGGCGGATCAAGCCCGGTGGGCGGCCGCGATAGATGGGCTACCGATCGAGAGGGGACTGCTGCCCGCATTGGAGGCCTTGGCAGAAATGGGGCTCCAGGATTTAGAAAACCGGGGGCTCCTGAATTTGTGGGTCGAGACAGCGGCTGAGGCCTCGCGCAATCCCGCCGTGGCGGCCCGTTTGAGGGAAAGCTATCAGGTGCTTCAGGGTCGACTGGCATCCCTCGTCCAAGCCGCCCAGAAATCCGGGGCCATCGAATCGGAGACCGATCCGATGGTCTTGTCCTGCCTGATCTTCGCCGCTTTCGACGGCCTAATCTTGCGGGCCACTTTCGATCCCCATCTGGATACGCGGGCTCTGACCCGGGGCTTTTTGGAGTTCATCGGACGCGCCCTCGGGTCACGCACCCCGCGCAAGAAGGGATCCCGATGAATTGGGTTGGCCTTCAAATGCTCCGGAACGACCGGGCCAAGTTCGCCGCAATGATCGTCGCCGTCTCGCTGGCGGTCTTCCTGATGCAAAATCAGGCGGCGATCCTGGCGACGATGCTTTCCATGACGGCGGCCCAGATCCGAGATGTTCAGGATGCCGACCTGTGGGTCACCGAACCGGATGTCGAGTGCTTCGACCAAGTCAAACCGATGCGGGACATCCAATTGTTGCGGGTGCGTGGCGTCGCCGGAATCGCCTGGGCGGCCCCATTGCTCAAAATCGACGCCATCGGACGTTCCGAGGGCGGGCGGCTCAACACGGTCACCCTCCTCGGAATCGACGACGCCAGCCTGGCGGGACTGCCGCAAAAGATGCGGGTCGGACGGGCCGACGCGATCCGTGAACTCGACACGGCCATCATCGATCCCGGTGGTCACGAACTGTTCTTTCCGGGCGAACCGTTTCGAGCGGGTCGGTCCGTGCGCATCCGAAACCGTCGCCTTCGCATCGTGGGCGTGTCGGACATCGCCGCTCCCTTCACCGGACTGCCGATGCTGCACACCTCCCGATCCACCGCCGCGGCCTTCAACCTCGGCGAGCAGCACATGACGAGCTTCATCCTGGCCCGCTCAGCGCCAGGAGGAAACCCCGGAGAGATATGCCAGAAGATCAACACCCTCGGAGGCCTGCGAGCCCGGACCACCGAGCAATTCGCCGCCGATGCCATGTGGTTCTACGGCAGCCAGGGCGTCCCCATGCTGTTCATGGTCACCATCACCATCGGACTCATCGTCGGCGCCGCCATCACGGGCCAGACCTTCCTGATGTTCATCAAGGAAAACGCCCGCCCCATCTCCATGCTCAAGGTGGTCGGGACCACCGATCGCCAACTCGGGACCATGATCCTGCTCCAAGGGGCGGTGGTGGTGGTGTTGGGTTCGTGCTTTGGCAGCGGCATCGCGGCGGCCGTTTGCAATGTCATCCGCACGCAACCCTTCCTGCGAAGCCTGTACTTGCCCTGGGAGATCGCACTGGGCACTTGCTTCGCACTGGCCTCAGTCACGGGCATCGCCCTGTACGCCAGCTTCCGCCACGTGCGCGGCCTGGAACCCGCCGCGGTCTTCCGCTGACTCCCACCATGACGCCACCCGATTTGACCGCCGTGCTGTGCACCGGAATCCGAAAACACTTCGGCGAAGACGACGCCCGCGTGGAGGTGCTCCGTGGCGTGGACTACACGGTGCGGCGGGGCGAACTCAGCTTCCTGGTGGGGCCCAGCGGTTGCGGCAAGACCACCTTGATTTCCATCATCGCGGGCTTGCAGGAGACCTCTTCTGGCGAGGTGAGTCTCTTTGGAAACCATCTCGCCCGGATGCCCCACCCAGAACGTGTCCTCTTCCGCCGAAGCCACCTGGGTTTTGTCTTCCAGCAGTACAACCTGTTGCAGGCCCTCACCGCGGCGGAGAACGCGGCCATCCCGCTGCTGGCAGCCGGTACTCGCCGGCGCGAAGCGGTGGACCGTGCGGCCGCACTGCTCGACCGGCTGGGGCTGGGCTCGAAAACTGGCTCCTTTCCACGCCAATTGTCCGGCGGACAGCAGCAGCGGGTGGCACTGGCTCGCGCTCTGGTTCACGAACCCCGGCTGATCATTTGCGACGAGCCGACGGCTGCACTGGATCACGCCACAGGCGAAGCCGTCATGGAACTGCTCGCCTCGGCCGCCGTGCATCCGGACCGGGCGGTCATCGTGGTGACCCACGACAGCCGGGTCTTTCACTTTGCCGACGTCATCGCCCGCATGGATGACGGACACATCACCCACGTCGAACCGGGACAACGCACCGTTGCAAACCCGCACCCGGGATCGTCCCGAAACTCACACCCTTCCGCATGAAGCAATACCTCCTGCCCGTGCTCGCCGCCGGTGCGGCCCTCTTCGCCACCGTATCCGTGGTGCGCACTCAACCAGTCCGGGAAGTCACCGAACCCGTGTCGCCCCCGCCGGCTTCGTCCTTCACAGACACCGTCGCCGCCGTCGGGCTCATCGAAGCCAGCACCGAGCACATCAGCGTGGGCACGCCGCTCTCAGGCGTCGTCACCGAGGTGCTGGTCACCCTCAATCAATCGGTGCGCGCCGGAACCCCCCTTTTCCGACTGGATACGCGTGCGCTGCAGGCCTCGTTGGCCGTGCAGGAATCCCAACTGACCGCCGCCCGCGCCCGACAGGCAACCGCCCAGTGCCAAGTGGAGGATCTCAACGATCGCCTGGAGCGCTCACTGAAACTTCGCAGCAGCACGGTCATTAGTGAGGATGAACTCATTCGGACGCGGTTTGCCCTCAAGGTGTCCCAGGCACGCGTGGTGGAAGCTCAGGCCGAAGTCGCCGTCGCCGAGGCCTCCGCAGCATCCGTGCGAACCGAGATCACGCGAAGCACCATCCTGGCCCCCATGGATGCCACGGTGCTTCAACTGAAGATCCGTCCCGGAGAGTTTGCCACGGCTGCCGGTGCTCCCACTTCGCCACTCCTCCTGCTCGGCAACCTGAGCCCACTGCACCTGAGGGTGGACATCGATGAACACGAGGCGTGGCGAGTCCAGCCCGGGACCCGGGCCAAGGGGCATGTGCGGGGCAATGCGACGCTGGCCTCCCCGTTGAGCTTCGTCCGCTTCGAGCCCTTCGTCATCCCCAAGCGATCCCTGACTGGCGACAGCATCGAACGGGTGGACACGCGGGTGCTGCAGGCCATTTACCGCCTCGACCGGACGGATTTGCGGCTCTACGCCGGCCAGCAAATGGACGTGTTCATCGAGGCCTCCGGAACCCCGACGGCCTCCCGCTGAACCATTGCTTTATCCGGTTCAATGGCCGTGCAGGCTAAACCACACCTGCCCGCGAAATCCGACGTCGTAGCGCAACTCGTACTGCATGGCCGGGCGGGCATCGGCCAGCGTCAGTCGCACGGTTTTTCCGTCCGGCAAGAGCGCCGCTGACTTCACCTCAACCTCATCCCGGCCTTCCTTTTTCGGGTCCAACACCGACCACTCCTTGGAGCCGTAGTCTTGCGTGTAGCGGTAGTTCCAGCGGCGCACCCCGAAGCTGCCCGCATCGGCCGCAGCAGCCAGATCAAGCTTCTCGGCGAAGGTGAACTCCAGAGAGGCCCCGTCTTGTTTCCAGGCCACCGGGCTGTGCAAGGGCCTGCCCGTCCGCCGCACGCGCTGGACGGCTCCGTCCTTCACAGCACTCGTCTGCCACCCGGTGCTGCCGGCGACATACAGAGAACTGTCTTGGGTGCGGAAGGTGGCCCGGTTGGGCCCACTCAAGAACTTCACCGGCAACGGGACCACCGCGCCCTGGGCCACCGCCCCGTGCGTGTCGCGCAACACGAGCATCATCCCGCAACGTCCCCAAAGCAGGTGCATCATCTGGCCACCCAGTTCTCCCCATTGGCCGGAAGGAATCCACGCCTGCGATCCACTGGAGTTGTCCACCGTGTGGGGAATCCAGCACAGCGGCCAGTCGCGTCCGAGGGGCGGATTGTGGTCGGCCTTCGGGCCACCGAATCCGTACCAACCGCCTGATTGGGCTTCCACGATTTCGCTGGTGGGCGTCCAGGTGCCCTGCTGCGGCGCCACCGTGATGACGCGTCCATCCGGGCTGGCCCCCATGCCATTGGGATTGCGGAAACCCGAGGCCAAGGTCTGGGCCGACTTGCCATCGGCGGCAACCCGGTGAACGCCTTGCGGATCGGCGTAATAGAATCGGCCCTCCTGATCCACCTCGAGGCAGGTCACGTAGTCGTGCCCACCGAGCGAGGTCGCGATGCCGTCATAGAAGGTCGCGTAGAAATCCGTCACACCGTCGTGGTTGAGATCGTCCAGACGCGTGATGCGGTCCTTGCCCAAGACGTACACCCGATCGCCGCGAACCTTCAGGCCGAGCGGCTGGAACAAGCCTGAGGCCACGCGTTTCCAGTGCAGCGACTGCAATCCCACATCGATGCCCGTCACCCGCCAAACATCGCCATGGATGGTGCACACATAGCCCGCACCGTCGGCCGTGAAGTCCACGCCGGAAGCGAAGAGCAGCGCCTGATAGGGGTTGTCATACGGCAAGGTCAGGGTGTCGACGGCGAACGGCCCCGTCTCCAAGCCCCGTTGGCCTCGGGTGATTTGTTCGGCAGCGTCTGGGGCGGAGGGAATCGGTTCGACGCGGACCTCCGAAGGCGTTTGGGCCTTGGCCCACCGCTCGAAGGTGGTGCCTTGACCGACCCCGCCACGCCACAACACCGCGTCCAGACAGATCGCCTCACCCGGCGGAATCCTCATCACGGCGGACCCCTGCGCAATCCCCCCTGGCTCGCGCCGTGTCCCGGCCTCGCACTCGATCCCACGGCCGGTCACCACGGCGACCGCCGACAGCGTCCCGGAGTCGATGTTGCGGACCAGGTGGGTGGCCCGGAAAGTGTCGCGGGTGGGCGGACGATCGGGGCCCGTGGTCTCGATCGATCGGTTCTGGTACGTATCGGCGGTCAACCGGTCGCCATTCATGTGACCAGCAGCCCACCATCGCAACGGAGCGGTCCGGGGGCCGACCTCGAGGTGACGAACAAGAGCAGGACCCGCCGGCGTGATGACCCATTCCGGCCGCTCTCGCACCCGAACCCCATCCATCTCCCAGTCCAACACGATGCCGTCAGACGTGCGGTGCTGTCCGAGAAAGCGTGGCGCCGCGGCCTTCTTCGGGCGAACAGCGTCCGAGGTCCACAGCACGGTTCCCTCCGCAACCGGCGTCCCGATCAGGCCGAATCGGGTCGCATCGAACTTCAGGAATCCGCCGGACCACACGGCCCGGACCGATCCCTGGGCCAAGTCGTAGAGCACGCTGACCTCGGGGCCGACCCGCACGGTGAGCCCGCGGACCACCGAGGACCCGTCCGGCAAGCGGACGCTCGAGGCCAGGAACGGACCGATCTCGGCGCGCTGCCACCGGTTGTCCACCCAGTCCTTCTCGGCCTGGACTCCGGGCTCCCGACCCGAGGCCGGGGGCTCGCCGGCCGACTTGACCGCAGGAGCCGAGGGGGATGTCAGTTTTTCCAAGCCATCCAACTCCTTGCGCAGCTTCACCTCGGCGTCTTCTTCGGTATGACCGATGATCCCGACGGGTCCCCGCCATCCGCTTGCTTCGACGACCTTCAACAACCGCTGTTCCTGATCGCCCGTGCCCAGCGGGATGATCTTCTTTCCGAGCTTGTCCCCATCGCGGACCATGCCGTTGAGGTTCAGCGCCAAGAGGTACGGCTTGAGGATCCCAAACTGCTTCTCGAAGTCGCTCAGGTGGGCGTGGCCGTGATGGAAGTTGTACACGCTCCCGACGTTCGAATGCCCGGACTTCCGGAGCTGCTCGATGACCCGGACTTGGTTGGCCGGTTCCCCGAACCAACCGAGATGGTTGTACAAAGCGACCGAGCACCCGCGCTTCCGGGCCTCGGCACAAATGGGCCCGAGGGATTCGACAGACGCCCGGATCCTCTGCTCCAACACGGTCAGATCGGTCTCGGGCTCGGTGCCCAGGGTCACCCAGAGCTGAGGATGGATTCCGGTGCGGTCGATGCAGGCGAGAATAGCCTTGGCCTCGGCATTCAACGCCGCCGGGAACCACCAGGCCGTGATGTCGATGTGGTGCTTCCGCATCGCGGCCACTTCGGCGTCAAAGGTGGGAATGTGCTCGGCGCGCCAGTCATAGGCCAAGCGGTGGATTCCCAACCGTTCCAGCATTTCAGCCCGCGCCTCGGGCCCCCGTTTTTGGGAGTCGAAGGGCACGATGCACCACGCCACGAGGTTGGTCTTCGAGAAGAGCCCTTCGCTGGGCAAGGCCACGCCCTCCCGGGCAAGCAGCAAAGACAGGACGCCCAGACTCAATCGCAGCCACGGGGAGAATCGCATCCCCGAAAGTTACCGAAGTCCGCACTGCAAAGTCACGCCCTGCCAAGCGCCCGAAAAATCAGGCGGCAGACCCGGACTGAGTCCGTTCGGCGCTAGTCATTTCGGTGATGAGTTGCTCGAACCCGATCTCGGGCTTCCAACCCAGAATTGCACGGGCCCGAGAGGCATCTCCCACCAAATTCGTCGGCTCGGCCGGTCGCATGAACCGGGGATCTTGCCGCACGTGCTGTCGCCAATCCAAACCCACCGAAGCAAAGGCCACTTCCACCACATCCTGGACCGAATGGAGAATTCCGCTGGCGAAGAGATAATCGCGCGGCGTGTCTTGCTGCAGGCTCAGCCACATGCCCCGCACGTAGTCGCGGGCATCCCCCCAATCGCGCCGCGCGGAGGTGTCACCCAGCGACAACTCCTTCTGGCGGCCATCGCGGATGGCGGCCGCCGCCCGGCAAATCTTGCGAGTGACAAAGTTCTCACCGCGCCGCGGCGACTCGTGGTTGTAGAGGATGCCGTTCACCGCGTAGAGGCCGTGCGCCTCGCGGTAAATGCGGACCATTTGTGTGGCGAACACCTTGGCCGCACCGTAGGGACTGACCGGTAAGAACGGCGTGTCTTCATTCTGAGGCGAAACTGCCGGGCGTCCGAACATTTCGCTCGAACCGGCATGGAACAAGCGGACTGGCTTAGACAGATCCCGGACCATCTCCAGCAACCGCAACGTCCCCATGGCAGTCATCTCACAGGTGGACTCCGGGATGTCGAAACTCAGCCCCACATGGCTTTGGCCGGCCAGATGATACAACTCATCCGGAGCCACTCGCAGCAAGACGCGCCTCAGGGTGGTGGGGTCGTCCAGGTCCGCGTAGTGGAGGTGCAGCGACTGTCCGTACACCGCAGCGTCGACATAAAGGTGACTCAGGCGGGAGCGCTCCAGAGAACTGGTTCGACGCACAACCCCGTGGACTTCGTACCCACGGCCGAGGAGCCATTCCGTCAGGTAGGAACCGTCCTGACCCGTGATGCCGGTGATCAACGCTTTGGGAGGCATGACGTGCGAACGGTCCCCAAAAACCCGACGGATCAGCAAGGCTGGACTTACCACAACGCGCCCACGGAGCCTGTCCCTATTTCCGTCATTCTCACGAATGCGCCAATGGGCGGTGCCGGGTTATGCGGCGTTCCTTCAGAACGCGTCGGTCGCTTGTTTGCCATACCCGGGGTTGCACCCCGGGCTGGTATGCCGTGCCCCGTTGGGGCACTTCGAACCGCCTCTCAAAACCTCTAAGGGCCTGTCCCCATCTTCAATTCAATGCCCCATAGAGCCTGTCCCTATCTCCTCCACGGAGCCTGTCCCTATCTCGACAAACTCATGGCCCACAGAGGCTGTCCCCGTGTTCGGTACCGCCCCAACGGGGCGGCGCATACCAGCCCAGGGTGCAACCCTGGGGTAGGATCGTTGATGAATCGG
This sequence comes from Akkermansia muciniphila, assembly GCA_945883815.1. Classification (GTDB taxonomy): domain Bacteria; phylum Verrucomicrobiota; class Verrucomicrobiia; order Limisphaerales; family UBA9464; genus SXXZ01. The sequence continues at coordinate 24,704 of CAMCYJ010000002.1, forward strand.
ATGCGTTCTGAAGGAACGCCGCATCACAGGCATGTCGATGGATAATCCTGGTGACACACAGAGCCTGTCCCCATCTCCAGCTCGCCACCCTTGCCCACCGGACTCGTGGAGTCCACGTTCGCCCCATCGCAGCCATGTTTCGCCTCCTCATCGCCGGATTCCTGACCGCGACCCTTTTACGGGCCGCACCGGCAGGGCCGCCGCCCGTCCCGCGAGAATTCCGGGCTATGTGGATCGCCACCGTCGGCAACATTGACTGGCCCAGCAAACCCGGCCTGCCAGTGGCGACCCAGCAGGCCGAACTGCGCGCCCTGCTCGACACGGCCAAACGCTGGCACCTCAACGCCGTCATCCTACAAATCCGAACGAGCTGCGATGCCCTCTATGCCTCGCCTCTGGAACCGTGGAGCGAATACCTATCAGGCCGCATGGGAGTGGCACCCTCACCCGCCTGGGACCCCCTCGCCTTCGCCGTCACAGAGGCCCATTCCCGCGGACTCGAACTGCATGCCTGGCTCAACCCCTTCCGAGCCCGCTACAGCCAAGCCATCTCCCCGGTCGCCGCACAGCATGTGAGCCGCACGCGGCCGGATCTGGTGGTCCAGTACGGAAAGTTCCTGTGGCTGGATCCGGGCCTCGCCGAGTCCCGCGACCAGACCCTCAAAGTGGTGACCGACGTTGTCCGCCGCTACGATATCGATGGCATTCACATTGACGACTACTTCTACCCCTACCCCGACAAGACCGGCCCGGGGACCCTAGCCCCCTTCCCCGACGAACGCAGTTGGAGCACCTACCAGCGCTCCGGCGGAAAACTCAGTCGACCCGATTGGCGGCGGGAGAACGTCAACACCCTGATCCGAGCCATGAACACCGCAGTGCACCGGGAAAAGTCCTGGGTGAAGTTCGGCATTAGCCCCTTTGGCATTTGGAAGCCGGGATTTCCCGAGGGCATAAGGGCTTGGACCAACACGAAGTGCTTTACGCCGACGCCCGCAAGTGGATCCGCGAAGGCATGGCCGACTACTTCGCCCCCCAACTCTATTGGACGGAACGGCAAACCGAGCAGCGCTTCACCCGACTCCTGGCATGGTGGGCCTCCGAGAATGTCAGCCACCGTCACCTCTGGCCCGGCATCAACACGGCCGACATCGGCAAGAACCGCACCGCCTCCGAAATCGTTTGGCAGACCGACCAAATCGGACCCGAAACGCGTTCTTCGGGCGTGATCCACTGGAATGCATCGGCCCTTCGAGAAAACCGAGACGGCGTCGGCACCCGATTGATCCAAGGTCCGTTCGCGCATCGCGCCCTGGTACCCGCATCACCGTGGTTGGGCTCCCAACCGCCCGAGACTCCTTCCATCGAGGTCGGATACGGCGGGCGCGGCCCGATCACCATCGACCTCAATGCCGGCAAAACTCGGCTATCGGCTGTGGTGGTTCAAACCCACGGGGAGTGGTCTTGGAAAACCGAGATCTTCCCCGGCACCACCCGCCGCATCCCGGTGCCCCGGACCTACCGAGGAACGCCGCCCAAAGAAATCCGAGTCCTCACAGTCTCCAGCCCGGGCATTGAAAGCGCCCCAGCCGTCTGGCGACCCAAATGAACGTCTAAACCAAATCCTCCCGCCTGAATCGATCAGCGGGTCGAGAGGACGATGCGGAAACCCACGAAGTGGATGCCGTTGGAGGGCGACATCATGAAGCGGCTCGAAGCCCCGGCATACTGGAGGTCCTGGTTCCATCCACCCCCCTTGAAGACCTTGTACTTGTTGATGCCGTTCGTGGCCGGCCCCGTGGGATCGGTCAGCGGCTTGGCGGGATACGGCTCGAACCAGTCTGAGCACCATTCCCACACATTGCCGTGCATGTCGTGCAAGCCCCAGGCATTGGGCTTCTTGGCACCAACCGGATGGGTGGTCGCCTCGCAGTTTTCAGCCGTCCAAGCGTGCGCATCGCCGTCTTCGGGTGTGGGGCCAAAATAGAACCGGTTGGTGGAGCCAGCGCGACAGGCGAACTCCCACTCCGCCTCCGTGGGGAGCCGGTACTCAAAACCCTCGGGCAAGTGCCCTTGCCCGCGTTCCTGCGCGGTCACCTTCACGCAGTAATTGCTCGCGGCCACGAAAGACACTTTCTCGACGGGATGATTGCTCAAGCCCGTGAAATGGCTCGGGTTTAGCCCCATCACCGTCTGGAATTCCCCCTGCGTGACCTCGTATTTCCCGATCCAAAAATCCCGGGTCAAGGTCACCGGAAACCGGATGCGCTGAAAGGTTCCTGCGGTGATGCGAACCATGTTGGTCAACGGCACCGGCACGGACACGGTGGCAGGCGCAGAACCCTTGGACGATTCCTGGCCGCAACCGGCGCCGATCCACAGCAGCGCGATCAGACAGGCAGAAATCCAAGATTGAGCAAAATACTTCATGGAGCAGGAGGCTGGGAGACTTCCACCGTTTTCTGAGACGGGGTCAAGGAAACGCGTTGCTCGGGACGATTCGGCCATCGGACCCGCAGGGCAACGGCTTTGTGGGTGCTGGTCAGGATGCGGGCCGACGCATCCTGCGACCAGTACCCACTGCCCGCCCCGACCGTCTGGAGGGGGCCCAGGCTGCCGGATGCATCTTCAAGCCGCAGTTCCGCGCCCACGCCTTCCGGATTCCCGGGGCTTCCTTTCAGCACCACACGCAGTCCGGGCACCCCTGCTCGGTTCCGGAACAGTCGGGTTGATCCGTGGTTTTGGCTGATGACGACATCGAGTCGGCCGTCGTGGTCGAAGTCGCCCAGAGCCGCCCCGCGCTGTTCACCAAAAACCCGAATGCCGGACATTTCCGGATCCCACGGAGAAAACGTGCCGTCCCCGCGGCCTCGCAGCACGAGACCATAGCCACCGTCTTCGCGGGTCAGATCCGAGGCGGTTCCGAAGAAATTCTGGGAACACAGCAGATCCTGAAAACCATCCCCGTCGATGTCTCCAGCATTCACCGAAAACACCGGCGCCCACTGCGCCTCGGGCGGCAAGGGCACGGCCTCGAATCGGGAACCTCGATTGAGGAACACCATCGACGACAATTCCGAGGCACTGACCCACGGCGCCGTGGCCACCCCTTGGCGCTTCAGGATTTCTGGGATCGTGGACTGGGAAAACTCGGCATGTGATTTGAACTCCGAAGCCATCTTCGGAATGCCCTGCGACAACCAAGCCCGATCATGGACTGGCCACCACTCGGAACCCGATCGCCAAGCCTCGAGGATTTGGATCACACCATCCCCGGCCCAATCGCCGTGGAACAGGCGCAGCTCCGCAGGCCGGTACAATTCATACTGCGAATTGCGCCCCCAATTCCCGCAGGCCAAGTCCGGAAGTCCGTCGCCATTGAAATCGCCGGTGGTCACGCCAGTCCACAAGCCCGGCTTGTTCGATAACCCCCATGCCTCGGTGGCATCGCGAAAAACTTCTCCGTCATTAATGAAGATCCGAATCGGCCCCCATTCGGTGGCCACCACCAAATCGGCATCGCCATCGCGGTCCAAGTCGACCGCGCAGGCTCCGGTGGCCATGCCCAACGACTCGAACGCCGCACTGCGGCGTGGATCCACCACCAGTCGACCTTTGTCGTTCAGCCACCACTGCGATGGGACCGCTTCAGGATAACGGGAAGCTCGGCTGCGGCCACCCACCCAGACATCGAGATCTCCGTCGCCATCCACATCCGCACTGACCAATGCTCCAATGGCCTGGGTTCCGGCTGGAAGGATCTCCGGCTGCAACCCCGCGAGTGAATGCATCTCCACCTGAGAGACCGATCCAGCAGGCCGTTCCCCATTGGACACCGAGACCAACACACGACGCCCTCCCAAACCATCGGGCCATCCCAGGACAGCCCCTTGATCGGCGCTGGCCAACAGCCGATTCGTGACAGCGCTCCAAGCCTGTCCCTGCAAATTGCGGTAAATCGCCAAAGCCCCGCCTCGCCCGCCGGCCACGAGCAGTTCCTCCCATCCATCGCCGTCGAGGTCATACCAACTCACGCCCGGGCCCAGACGGCTCAGACGTCGCGGCAAAGTCGGCTGCCGGGCCCAGTCGTCGAAGTCTTCGTCCGCATGCACATGATTCAAGGCCATGGTCTGGTCCTCGAACCAGGGTGTCGGAACCACCGGAGTCGGCACCAGAACCGGAGCGCCCTCGGCAGGTTCCGCCACTTCGTAGACGCGATTGCCCTCGATTCCTTCCAGCACGGTTTCCCGACCGCTCCGCCAACGCACCTTGAGGCGCGCGCCGGCATCGGCCCCGGCGTCGAAGGCAAAAACCCTCAACGGTTCATCGGCCGACAAATACCGACCGCCGGCGATCATCTCCTGAGCTTGGATCATTCGCGGCGAGATCAACGAAATCCGCGCGCCAATACCCTGCGTATTGGGAGCCTGTCCCCGCAATCGGACCGCCACCCGCGATCCAGAGCCCGTGTTTTGATAAATCGTGGCCGGCGCGTTCAGATTGTTGAGCACCAGATCGATGTCGCCATCGTTGTCCAAATCGCCGGCGGCCATGCCGTAGGAAATTCCCTCGAGATCAAACTTCCAGTCGGCACCGGCCGGCTCGAATTGACCATTGCCCCGGTTGCGGAAGGCCGCATTGCGCGTGCGCCAGCGGGGGTGCAGTTGCATGGAACGTTTGAGCTGATTCTCGGTCAGGCGGCGACCGGAGTCCTTGATCTCCGAATGGCTGTCCTGATCCATCACGTCGAATTCGAAACCGTTGGTGAGCAGAAGGTCTTCGTCACCGTCGAGGTCCACATCGAGGAACAAGGTGGACCAGGTCCAGTCGGAAGCGGCCAAACCCGACATCCAGGCCACCTCGGTGTAGTAGCCACCGGGCCGGCCCAGGAAGAGGGTGTTGCGGTTGAACTGGGGACGGCCCTCGGACAGTTCCAGCTCGGCCAAGGTGGGGCGATCCCGGACCAACTGGGTCATCCGGGACCGGTGTTCCCGAGCCAGCATGTCCACCACGAAGAAGTCGTCGTAACCGTCCCGATTGATGTCGGCAAAATCGACACCCATGGCCGAGCGGCTGGTGTGGCGCAATTTCACCGTGTCCAACTCCCGGAACTGACCCCGACCCTGATTGATCCAGATGCGATCGGGAGACGTGTTGTCATTGCAGACATACAAATCCGGAGCTCCATCGCCATTGATATCGCGGAACATCACCGCCAGACCCCAATCCCGATAGGGCGGTATCGGCTTACCCTGTGCATCCGAAAACGTGCCGGGCTCGTTCTCGATGGCCCGGAACCGGCCTTGCCCCTCATTGAGGTACAACCCGTGCACCTCCGGCAACTCGCGCACCTTGCCGTCGGGCAGCGCCTCGAAGCGCCCCTTCCATTTGGCGGAGCGGGTCGATTCGCCGTTGATCTTGGAAACCTCCCAACCATCGCCCTTGCGAGTCAGGGCGAACCGGGTGGTGGGGTCGGCCAACCGCATCACGTCGATGAAGTGCGTGCAGTACAAATCCAAATCGCCATCGCCATCGATGTCGGCCAGCGCCATCGAGGTCGCCGAGGCCGTCGGGGACAGGCCAGAATCCTTCTTTTCAGCAAAGGCACCGCGGCCGTCATTGAGGAAAAGCCGGGTTCCCACGCCGATGCCATTGACCAACAAGTCGAGATCCCGGTCGCCATCGACATCCACCAGTGCGGCCGCGGTGGAGCGCTGGTCGGCACAAGCGATCTCGGGCAAGTCCATGGCTTCAAAACGCCACTGACCCCGATTGCGGAACAACCGATTCGGCCCCTCCAAATTGCACAAATACACATCGGCCCAACCGTCGCCATCCACATCGCCAATGGCCACGCCGGCCCCGTTGTGGGCCACGGCATTGGTCAGGTACAGGTCGCCCGTCATCGCGTTGGTGAAGACGAGCCCAATCTCCTGAGGAACCATTGAACGGAACCCCACAGGACCATCCGAGGACGGAGAAAACTTGCGAACCGAGGTGACGAGCGCCCCAGTCTTGGGCGGCAGGTCGGCAGCGAATCCATCAGCCCCATAGAAAAGCAATCCAACAAGGAATGCCCACACCGGCAACAGGACGGCATCGACGACCCCCTGGCCGCTCACCGGAAACGTTTCTGGATTGAACCGTCGCATGCTTTGGAATTGCGACCAATTTGCCTTGGAACGCTGGAATTGACCACTGCCGGAACGTCAAGAAAACCGGGAAGTGCGCCCTGCCGGGCGCACCATAAAAAAGAGGGGCTGGTCCGAAGACCAACCCCTCCTGGATTCAAGCCACGAAATCCGTGGCCCAATGGCTTACTGGTAGGTGATCACCAACTTGCCGCCCTCGTTCTTGATCGAGATGATCGTCACCGAGGGGGTGATGGTGAGGAAGCCAGACGTGCCGGTGGTCGGCAGATCAGCCGTCACGGTCTTGGTAGACTCAGACAGCGTCACACCGGTCAGTGCCGTGCCGGTCAAGCCAGCCGGAACCTTGCCCGCGGCAACGCGGGTGGACTTGGCCGGAGCGACACCCACGCGGTAGGCCTTGAAGCCACCGTTGTCGAGGTCGTTCACCAGCACCTTGTCGCCGTTGGCCTTCACGCTGGCCAACTCGATGTGGGCAGCGCCACCGTTGTCCTGGAACAGGATACGCACCGGGTAGATGCCGGCATCCTGCACGAAGAACCGGGTGAGACCCGTGGCGGTGTTGCCGTTCAGCTCGAGGCCACCCTCAGCGAGGAGGATGCCATCTGTAGGCTTGCCGATCGGACCACCCTGAGCGCGGAAGCGGTCATCGCAAGCGATGGCCAGCGTTACCACACCCGCCGGAAGCTCGACGAAGGTCGTGATTTCAGCAGCAATGCCGTAATCCAGACCGCTGGTTCCCGGAACACCCGGCATTCCCTGATCTTCAGAGAAACTGCCCGCGCTGCCGCCGGCAACCGCGTTGAGGTTGATCATGGTGGCGATCTCGAACTTGACGGTCTTGCCGTCCTTGACGCCGGCCGCCAAGGCATTGCCCGGCTCGTTCTCGTTGGCCAGGTTGTCGATGACCGCGCCGGACTCGTCCTTAAGGGTGCCGAGCAAGGCCAACTCCACGTCATCCAAGACTTTGGAGGTCATGACCTCGTTCTGAACGATGCGCCAGATGAAGCCCGCCTTGGTCTTGTCGACCGACACAGCCTGATGGGCGGCCGTCAGAACAGCCACATTCGCGGCCGTGAAAGTACCGGAGTCGGTCACCGTGTTGCCCTGGGTGTCCTTGACTTCGATCTTGTAGGTGTGTTCACCCGCGGCGAACGGAGTGGTCCGGGTGTAGGTCACGTCGGTCGCATCGGCGTTCTTGGGGGCCACGGTGGTCGTCACGACCTGTCCGTCGATGGTCAACTTGATGCCATTGGCCGCTACGATCGAACCACCCTTGTCATTCGCACGGAACGAGAAGGTCACGATGCTCGGATTGATGGCCGAGAGGAACAGCCGTTCGGCGCCCGAAGAAGCCGTTCCGAGGGACACCAAGGCGGTTTCCTTCGGCGACTTGCCGAACACGATGGCGTGGGCACCCAAACCGCCCCAGCCCTTCTGACCGTTTTGGCCAGCGCCGTTGTCACCGTCGTTGATGGCCATGCCCAGACCGAACTGTGTTCCCAAGGTCAAAGCGGTCTTGCCGATCGCGGCGGCCGGCAGCTTGATTTCGTAGTAGGTCTTCTTGGCCGCAGTGTCGCGGGTCACGACCGCCTCGGTACCACCGGGGCCGGCCTCATGGTTCACGATCACATCGGCGAGATCACCGTCCACGCCACCCAGGGCGTAGTTGTACAAGGCCACCTGCTGCTGACGATCGGCACTGGCGATCATCAACTGGATGGAGTCACCGTTCCACGCGCTCTTGGCGGCGTTCTCGTGGTAGTCGTCGGTCACGACAAAGCCGAAGTAGACATTGTCGATATCATAGGCCACCTGAACGGCCGAGGTCTGGTCATCCGGACCGGACCAAGTGCCGCCACCGTATTCTTCGAACAGCACGTACTTGCCCGTGCCGGTGGCACCGGAACCCTTGGGTACCGAGAACTTGGGATCGGAAAGGACGGGCACGCCGCCCCACTCATTGAGCTTGCCGTCGAGGACGATCGGCGTCGTCACCGCGCTGGCGGTGTAGTATTCCTTACCAGGCTCGATGTCGTTCGGAACGACCGAGCTCAGGGTGAAGAGAGCGGTTTCGCTCGGAGACTTGCCGAACACGAGCGCGTGGGCACCCAAACCGCCCCAGCCCTTCTGACCCGTTTGGCCAGCGCCGCTGTCACCATCGTTGATGGCCATGCCCAGACCGAACTGAACGCCGCCCTGGAGAGTCTCGATCGCGAGGGAAGCCTTCGGGAGCTTGATCTCGTAGGTGGTGCGCTTGGTGGCACTGTTGCGGGTCACGACCGCCTCGGTACCACCGGGGCCGGCTTCGTGGTTCACGATGACGTCTGCGATGTCGCCTTCCACGCCACCGAGGGCGTAGTTGTAAAGAGCCACCTGCTTGGTGCGGTCGGCACTGGCAATCATCAACTGGATGGAGTCGCCGTTCCACGCACTCTTGGCGGCGTTCTCGTGGTAGTCGTCGGTCACGACGAAGCCGAAATAGACGTTGTCGGTGTCGAAGATGACTTGCACAGCCGAGGTCTGGTCATCCGGACCGGACCAGGTGCCGCCACCGTACTCTTCGAACAGCACGTACTTGCCGTTCGGTCCGGCACCCTTGGGTACCGAGAACTTCGGGTCAGCCAGAACCGGCACACCCTTCCACTCGTCGAGCTTACCATCGAGGGTGATGGCGCCCTGAGCGCGGTTGACGGTGTAGAACTCCTTGCCCGGCTCGATGTCGTTCTTCTTCATCAACGTCATCTCGGCCGTCTCGCTCGGAGATTTGCCGAACACCAGAGCGTGAGCACCCAGACCGCCCCAGCCCTTCTGACCATTCTGGCCGGCGCCGCTGTCACCGTCATTGATGGCCATGCCCAGACCGAACTTCACGCCGCCCTCGAGCTTCGCGATGTCCAAGGAGGCCTTCGGGAGCTTGATCTCATAGGTGGTGCGCTTGCTGGTGCCATTGCGGGTCACGACCGCTTCGGTACCACCGGGGCCGGCTTCGTGGTTCACGATCACGTCTGCGATGTCACCTTCGACGCCGCCCAGGGCGTAGTTGTAGAGAGCCACCTGCTTGGTGCGGTCAGCACTGGCGATCATCAACTGGATGGAGTCGCCGTTCCACGCGCTCTTGGCGGCGTTTTCGTGGTAGTCGTCGGTCACGACGAAGCCGAAATAGACGTTGTCGGCATCATAGACGATTTGCACGGCCGAGGTCTGGTCATCCGGACCCGACCAGGTGCCGCCACCGTACTCTTCAAACAGCACGTACTTGCCCGTGCCAGCCGCGCCGGAACCCTTGGGTACCGAGAACTTCGGATCGGCCAGAACTGGCACACCGGCCCACTCTCCGAGATTGCCATCGATAACAATGGGTTTCGGAGCAAACACCACCGAGTAAGTCTCCTTACCCGGCTCGATATCATTGGCTGCTGAAGCACTGAGCCCGCAGAGGGCCAGCGACAGAGCCAAAAGTTTATTTTGGATTGGGTTTTTCATTCTGATTAAGCATTGAGATAGGGACATCGACGTGAAACCCCTGCAACAGAAATGTGGCGAAGCGCCCTAAGAAATCGGGGAAACCATGACAATGGTGCCAACGATGTTGCCAAACTCCTGTTTTCTCCCTCTGGATTACCCTGTCTGGAAATCCATCGGCCGGAGGGAGTCCGGAGAAAGATTCCGTATTGGTGCCGCGGGCGGGACTCGAACCCGCACGGCCTTTCGGCCTGGGGATTTTAAGTCCCCTGTGTCTGCCATTTCACCACCGCGGCATTGCGTTTTTGCTGGGGTTTTGAGGGTCACCCCGAGATTTCGGCGGGCTTGGATACACTTTTGGCAACACTTGCTGCCTCGTGAAACCCTCCGGAATGAAACAATCGAGACGTGGACGATACACGAGCGTCTCGGAGGGTCGCAACATGCCGATTGGCTGTTTGTCCGGGTTGAAGGCTTCCAGTGTCAGGTCAAAATGGCCTGCACGACTCGGCCATGGACATCGGTGAGCCGAAAATCGCGGCCACCGAAACGGTAGGTCAGCTTTTCGTGATCCATCCCCAGCAGGTGTAGAACCGTCGCCCACAAGTCATAAACCGTGCAGACATCCTGCACCGCGTGATAACCCAGTTCATCCGTGGCACCATAAGCTGTGCCGCCACGGATTCCCCCGCCAGCCAACCAGACACTGAAGCCGAAGGGATTGTGATCGCGCCCGTCATTGGATTGGGCAAAGGGTGTGCGACCAAACTCACCGGCCCAGACGATGAGCGTTTCGTCAAAAAGGCCACGCGCTTTGAGGTCGCGAATGAGCCCGGCGATGGGCTGGTCGACTTGGAAAGCCATTTCGGAGTGACCCGCCTTCAGCACGCCATGTTGATCCCACGGGTTGCCGATTTGCCCGGGATCACTGGATCGCGGCAGACACGTGAGCTCGACGAAACGCACCCCGCGCTCAACGAGCCGGCGGGCCAACAGGCACTGCCGCGCGTATTCCGCCTTCTCCCGGACCGGCGAATCCATGCCGTAAAGCCGTTTGGTCGCCTCGCTCTCGCCGCGCAAATCGACCAGGTCGGGCACGGCCGACTGCATCCGATAGGCGATCTCATAGTTCTGGATGGCGGACTCCACCTGTTCGTCCCCCTGCAATCGGGCCAAGTGCCTGTGGTCGAACCCTTCCACGAATCGCAGTCGCTTGCGCTGGAGTGGGTCGGCTTCGCGCGGCGTGATGTTGGCCAGGGCTTCCTTTTGCGTCGGGTCGATGAACGACGCCTGATGCACCGCCGGAAGGAAGCCGTTGCCGTAAATATTCACGCCACCCAAAGGGGCGCCACCGCTGGCCAGCACCACGAAGCCCGGCAGGTTTTGGTTCTCGCTGCCCAGGCCATAGGTCGTCCAGGCACCCGCACTGGGAAACCCGGCCAGAGAGAAGCCGGTATGGATGAAGTAATTTCCCTGGGCGTGTTCGTTGGCAATGCTGGTCATCGAACGGATGACGGCGAGGTCATCAGCACACGCGCCGATGTGGGGGAACAATTCGCTGACGGGCAGACCCGACTGGCCGTGGTTCCGAAACTCCCACGGGCTGGCCATGATGTTGCCATTCTGGTTGAACATCGTGGGCCGCACCGGCACGGGCATCGGCTTGCCGTGATCCTTTCTCAGGCGGGGCTTCGGATCGAAGGTATCCACATGGGACACACCACCCGACATGAAGCAGAAGATGACGCTCTTCACCTTCGGCGGCAGATGCGGCACCCGCGGAGCAAACGGGTTGGGCGGGGCCGCGGCGAGGGCTTTGCCACCGCCCAGAAGGCCGGACAACGCCACCAGGCCAAAGCCTGTCGAGCATTGGGCGAGCATGGCGCGTCGGGAAATCCCCTGTGCGCGGCGCAGTTCCATCCGGCGGCGATCAATCGACATAAATGAACTCCTTCAGGCAAAACAGGGATTGGGCGAAATCCTGCCAAACGCGTTCGTTCGACTCGAGGTCGTGCGGTGGAACCGAGTGTTCCGCCGCCAACCCCAAAAGGAACTCCCGGCTGCCAGCCACATCCTCTGCCGTGGCGGGGCGCCCCAACGCGCGAACGATCATGGCCTGGATTCGTTCATCGCGATTGCGGCCGTCTTTAACCAGGGATTTGGCCCATTTGGCCGACTGGTCGATCACGAATGGATCGTTGAGCAACGTCAGGGATTGGGCCGGCACGTTGGTGGCGTCACGTCGGCCGCGAGTGCTCACCGGCTTGGGCGCGTCAAACGCCTCCAGGAAGGGATTCGCGGCATTGCGCCGGATCCGCTGATACACACTGCGGCGGCGGTCTCCATCCAGCGGTCCCTTGGGCCCTCCGCCCTCGGTCTTGGCGATGTAATACACATTCACCCCAGGGCCATACATCTTCAGGTCTACCTCACCGGAAACGGTGAGCATGGCATCGCGAATGGCTTCGGCCTCTAGTCGGCGCACACGGGCGTGGGACAATAGTTCGTTGCTCGGGTCGATGCGACGGGCGTCGCTGGAAGGCGTCGCCGCTTGCTGAAAGGCCCGGGAGGTCACCAGAAAGCGGAGGGTTTCCTTGATCGACCAACCGTGATCCACGAAACGAGTCGCGAGGTAGTCGAGGAGTTCCGGGTGGGTGGGTTTTTCACCGAGGCGACCGAAGTTGTCGACCGTGCCGACCAGACCCCTTCCAAAGAGATGATGCCAGAGGCGGTTGACCATCACTCGAGACGTCAAGGGGTTGGTCGCGCTGGCGACCTTGTTGGCCAGTTCCAGCCTGCCACTGAGGGACGTTTGGAAGGGCTGATCGTCGAACATCTCCAAGAATCGGCGCGGCACTGGTTCACCGGGCTGGGTGATTTGACCTCGCACAAACATCGGCTGATTGAACGCGACCGCTTCGTGGACTCCCGGTGCGCGCCGCGGGATAGGAATCTGCGCTTCTAACCGGCGATACGCGGTCACGGTCTTGTTCAATTGGGGCAATCGTTTGAGCGAAGTCGGCAACAAGTCCTGACGCACAAAATAATCGAGAAAGCCGTGTTCCTCCTCACTCAGAGAACCTTCCTGCCAGTGCTGGACGGCCGCGGCCAAACGGCGGCGGTAGAGATCAGCCAACTCGTTCCGAGATCTGGGCACTTCTCCGGAAGCCAAGAGGAAGGCCGCGGGTTCGATGAGTTCTTTGGGGGGCAACGGGCCCGAGTGAAACACCACCTCGGCGGCCCCGAAATGAGCGCGCCCACCCTCAGCCGAGCCTGAGTTTGGGGAATCATCAGCGCTGACGAATTCCAGGTAGGCGTTTGCGCCCTTGCGGTAGGCGGTATCAAGCCGGCGCCACCGCATTTGATCGGCACCCAGATTGGCGGCCGGATAAAGCCCACCACCGCCAATGGCGTAGTTCTCGACAATGAGCCGAACCATGCTGCGCTCACCGAGGCCGCGCACGCTGATGTTGTCGGTCTCCACTTTGAACCGGGGAGAGGTGAGGACCCCGCTTTGTTTTCGAGTGAGTGCATGGCTGAAAACACCCGCCGGATAAAGCCCGCGCAAGACCCGGTCGCCCTCGAACTCCACGGAAAACCCACCCACAGGCTCAGCTTCGCTGTTTCGAACTCCTGCACCCTGCGTCTCGTCACCAGCGTCCATGAACCACTTCCGTGATTCGTGGGAGCGCAAGTTCCATGCTGAGGTGAAGTTAGTTCGATTGAACTCGCGACGGCCGGAGAGCTCGTCCTTCCAAAACTTTGCGAGCTCCGACCATCCCGCCTGAAACTCCTCACCGGTCCGGCCCGCCAGCTGGACCCACGGATGCAGGGGATTGGCATTGTTCTTGGCGGCATCCGCCCAGGCGTTTTTCCAGGCCTCGGTCAGAAGTGGCGAATCGAGGATATGCGCCCGATTCGCACGAAGCCGTTCCAAGTCCCGATTCAGGTTCGATCGTTTTGCCAACTCCGCTGGCGTCAGGGATTGGGTCAATGTTTGAGCGTCCATGCCGACGGCACCGGCGCGAAACGATGCGGATACTTCGTCTGCGGAAAGGGCGCGCGCATAAATCCGGGCTTCCTCGATCTCGCCAGTCAACGAGGCGATGCCGGCCGCCAGATGGCGTTTGCCCAACACCACCCGCGCTTGGCCCGCCGAGAACGGCTGCAACGTGCCTCGCTGGTAGCGTTTGCCGTAGGGCAATCCGTTGCGGTACAGCGCGATGGAATGGTCGGCTCCATAAACCGCCACGAGATGCACCAGCTCGCCGGGCTTGGCGGTCTCGGCCGGACCTCCGAAATCCTCGGTGCGGCGGAAAAAATCGCTGCCCGCAATCCAACGGGCGGTCTCCCGTTCGCCAAAGACGATGGAGTCGAAGTTCTCGCTGTCCGGCGTTTGGACCGTCAACGCTCCCCCGCCCTTTTGGTCCAGACCGGCGAGCGCCACCCAAACTTCGAGGGATTTTTCGCGCAGATCGGTGGGTAAAGGTTCGGTGGCGACCCATGCGTTCACTCCATCCAAGATGAGGCGTCCGCCACGGACCACGGCTCCCCCCTCCGCGTGCCCATGCATGGCTCCCACGCCATCACGCAAATCCCCTTCAAAACTCCATTGTGCCAGAGGCGCGGGCAGCCGATTCGAGTGGGCCGCTCCGCGCTGCCGGGCCCACTCTGAACGTGCACGGGATTCCACTTGGGCGATTTCGTCCGATAAACGGCGGATTTCGGCTGTCAGGTGTTCCTTTTGTGCGTTGATCGAGGCCTGCTCGAGCATCCCCGTTTTCATTCCATCCACCGCGGCGCTCCAGGCGTCAGCCAAGCCGATACGGATTTCTTTTTTCAGTCCCGTGAGCCTTTCCCGGTGGACCTCCAGCCGCGATGGATCATCCACGACCACTTGGCCGGGGCGACTGCTGGCGAACACTCCGTACAGTGCGTAGAAGTCCTTCTGGCTGATCGGATCGAACTTGTGGTCGTGACAGCGGGCGCACGAAACAGTCAGGCCGAGAAAGGTTTTCGAGAACACATCGATCTGGTTGTCGACCACCTTCACCTGATCGTCCAAGGCATCCACCGGGATGTACCCGAACTCCACCATGCGCAAGTGCGCCGGCCCAATCCGGGATTCGTTCAAGCCTTCGGCGCGGTTGATTCGCGGGTTTTCCAACAGATCCCCGGCGATGTGTTCGCGGACCAACTGGTCATAGGGAACGTCCGCGTTGAAGGCGCGAATGAGATAATCCCGGTAGCGCCAGGCCATGGGCAGTTCCGGATCACCCTGACTCCCATGCGATTCGCAGTAGCGGACGAGGTCCATCCAGTGCCTCGCCCAACGCTCGCCAAAACGGGCCGAGGCCAGCAATCGGTCCACCCGCTTCTCGTAGGCGTTGGGCGAGCGATCGCGCAGAAAGTCTTCGATCTCTTCCACCGTCGGCGGCAACCCGGTCAGCGCGAACGTCACTCGTCGCAGCAACGATTCGCGACCGGCTTCTGGGGCAGGTCGCAATCCACGTTCCTCCATTTGAGCCAACAGGAAGCGATCGACCGGGTGGTCGGACCACGCGGTGTTCGTGACGCTCGGGATGGACGGCATTCGGACCGGGCGAAAACTCCACCACTCCTTGCGCGCTTGGATCGTGGCGGCAAAACCAGAGCTGTCGGTCGCCGCGGCTGGCGACACGGACTGAGGTTGGTCGCGGGGATCCACAGCACCTGCGTCCACCCACCGGGCAAAATCCGCGATGACAGACTCGGGGAGCTGAGGCCGATCCTTGGGCATTCCAGAATCACGATTCGCGTGTCGGATGCTTTTGAGGAGAAGGCTCTTTCTGGAGTCTCCCGGGATGATGGCGGGACCCGATTCCCCGCCTTTGAGAAGCCCGTCGCGAAAATCCACCCGCAAGCCGCCCTTCTGCTTCTTGGCCCCGTGGCATTCGTAGCACTCGTTGGCGAGGATGGGGCGAATGCGTTGCTCGAAGAGTTCGACGGCATCGGGAGAAGCCGCCCGCGCCGACTCCATCCACAGCATCCGCAAACCCAGAAGAATCCAGGGGACCCCGCGGAAAATGAGAGGGATGCTGTGATTCATCAGTGATGGGGCCTTGGGACAATCTCGCAGAATCCGCCAAAACTTCTCAACTCAAGATCCGGACGCGCTCGGGATCGACCGGTGCTCGCAGGGTCATTCGGGCGGATCGCCGAACGCCGTCCTGGAGGATTTCGTACCGGCCGGCTTGCAGCCATTCGGTGTCCACGCCGATCCCGGCTTCCTCAGGCGGCCGCTTGATGTAGGCCATGGCCACCGGCGCGGAGAGCGTCGGCGAATAGGCGGCACTCGACGTGTATCCCGCCAATCGCCCGTCGCGGAACACCGGTTCGTTGCCCCACAAAGTCACGGTCGGGTCGGCACACTCCATCACCAGCGAAACCAGTCGCTTGCGCAACGGACGCCCCTTCAGCCCCAGCAATGCGGGTTTGGCCAAAAAGTCCCGGTCCCAGTCGACCGCGAAGGACAACCCGGCTTCAAAGGGGTTTTCATCGACCGAAAGTTCATGCCCCCAGGCGCGGTAGGCCTTCTCGATGCGCATGGCGTTGATGGCGTAGGTGCCGGCCGGGCCGATGCCCTCCGGCTTTCCCGCCTCCGCGAGCGCGGTCCAAACCGCGGCCATGGATGCAGCAGGGCCATGCAATTCCCATCCCAGTTCACCGACGTACGTCACCCGGAGCGCCCGCACAGAGGTCGGCACGCCGGCGATGCTAATTTCCGCGCTGTGGCCGAAAGGAAACGCCGCGGCCGACAAGTCGGTCTCGGTCACCCGCTGGAGGACGGCCCGCGCCTGGGGCCCCATGATGGACACCACACCAAAGGCTTCGGTCACATCCGTGAGCCGGAGATCGGCCGATTCCGGCAGGTTTCGGAGGATCCAATCGGCGTCATGGCGCACCTGCTGGGTCGGAGCGATGACGTAGAAGTGGTCGTCGGCCAGACGCACGATCGTCACGTCGCTCTCGTAGGTGCCGCGGGCGTTGAGCAAGCCGGTGTACACGATGCGGCCGACGGGGACATCGAGGCGATTGCCACAAAGCCGGTCGAGGCCGGCCAGCGCATCCCGGCCGGTGATCTCGTATTTGGCAAAGGTGGACTGATCAAACAACGCAACCTGCTCGCGGCAACGTCGCACCTCGGCCGCCACGTGTGGGGCCCAGTTCTGTTTGCTAAAAGAGTACCGGAGTTCGGCCGGCGTGCCGGTGGGGGCATACCACAATGGGCGTTCCCAGCCTGCCGTCTGCCCGAAGCAAGCTCCCGCGGCGCGGGTGAGCGCGTGCACCGGTGTGGCGCGGACATCCCGCGAAGTCTCCATCTCGCGATTGGGCCAAGCCATTTGGTAGTGCAAGCCCAGCACCTCCGCGGCACGGGCTTGCAAATAACCCCGTCCATTTTGCGCCGGCACAAAGCGACGGACGTCCACGCTCCAAAGGTCCATGGGCATCTCGCCCGATTCCAACCAGGGCACGGCGAACTTGCCGACACCGCCCGCACTGGCGATGCCCACCGAGTTGAACCCGGCCAACACGAACAAGCCCTCGGTCCCGGCCGGAGTGCCCATCAGGAAATTGTTGTCCGGGGTAAAACTCTCCGGACCGTTGACGAACTTCGGAAACTTCGCCGTGCGCAGCGCCGGGATGCGGTGCTTTCCGGCCGCCCACGGCTCGGCGAACTTCTCCCAGTCGTCGGGCAACAAACCAAAAGCGAAGTCGCCGGGAACGGTGTCGCCTATTTGCCACGGCTTCGATCGCCACTGGAAGGCACCGAGCTTGATCGATCCATCATCGAGCGTGCGGAAATAAATCGCCGCATCTGGATCGCGGGCGCACGGCAAGGTCGGCAGCGCTCCCTCGATGGGTTCGCTCAAAACGTAATGATGCTCGACAGGGTAAAGCGGCAAATCCACGCCGATGCCCAATCCGAGCTGGCGGGCCCACATGCCGCAGGCAAGCACGACCCAGTCGGCGCGAATTTCCTGACCGCTCTCCAATCGCACCCCGGTGACCCGCTGGCGTCCGTGCGGAGCCGTGGTTTGCAGCAGCGAGGCGACGCGCGTGCGATCGAAGAGGGCTGCTCCGTGGGCCATCGCACCCTTGGCCAAAGCCACCGCGCATTCGCCCGGAATCACCCGCCCATCTCCCGGCAAATACACCGCCCCCAACACGTCCTCGACCTGGATGAGCGGCCAGAGATCTTGAGCTTCTTTGGGGCCCACCAAATGGGCCTCGACGCCAAAGACCTCCGCCATCGCGGCGGTTCGGCGCAGCTGGGTCATGCGCTCCGGGTTGGTCCCGAGCGTCAGTCCGGTGGTGCGGACCCAGCCCACGTCATGCCCCGTCTCCTCGGCGAGCTTGGGATACAGCTGGGCCGAGTACTTGTTGATTTGGGTCATGCTGTTGCTGGCGCGCAACTGACCGATCATGCCCGCCGCATGCCAGGTGGTTCCGCCGCTGATGAGTCCCTGCTCGAGCAGCACGACATCCTTCCAGCCCGCCTTGGCCAGATGATAGGCCACCGAACTGCCCACGATGCCTCCACCGACAATGACCACGCGGGCCGTAGAAGGAGGAACCGCTGGAGGCAGTGAGAAGGTGGAGCGAACCGGTGTATTGCCGACGTGGGTGGTCGTCACAGGTGCCAACCCTGAATACAGAGCGGAGGCGCTCAATCCTGAAATTCATCCCACCCCAAGAGTACCCCCGTCACAGCCGATTTTCGTGGAATCCGATGCGGCGATCGCTAGCGTGATGTCCGATACCCCAAGAAATTGCAGGAACATGAAGACAACCCATCCCTACTTTGTCGACGTCTCCGGCAGACGAGCCTTCACCCTCATCGAGTTGCTGGTGGTGATCGCCATCATCGCCATCTTGGCCGGGATGCTCCTGCCAGCCCTGGCAACTGCCAAGCAGAAGGCCCACACGGTCAAGTGCATGAGCAACCAGAGCCAGATCGGCAAGGCGTTCTTCATGTACACCGATGACAATCGGGACTTCTACCCGGCCATCAACGACTGGGCTTCGACCGGCGGCAAAAACGGCACTTACGACGTCTTCACCGCGGCGACCAACCGACCCCTGAACATCTACGTGGGCAATTCCTTCGAGGCCTTCCGCTGCCCCTCGGACAAGGGAGACTTTTGGTCGCTGGCCGCACGCGGGGTCAACTGCACCAACGCCTTCATGCAGTACGGCAACAGCTACCTGACCGAGTTCGGCTTCGACTACTACAAGGTCAAGATGGTTTGCGCACCCAAGGGCAACACCACCATCGTCCCGATCAAGGGCTCAGAAGTCGCCCGTGCTCCCTCCACCAAGATCATCCAAGGCGACTGGATTTGGCACGCCAATCGGGATGTCCTCAAGCCGCGCAGCCAGTGGCACAATTACAAGGGCAAGAACCGCATGATGATGCTCTTTGGCGATTCACACGCCGAATTCTTCAAGTTCCTGCCCACCGCCCAGATGGAGGCACTGGCCAATCAGGCACCGGATCCCGGCTTTCTTTGGTGGTGATGGGCAAGGCGTGGGCCCAGAGGCATCCAAGTTGGTTTGAAGCGTTTACCGCTCGGAGAGTGGCACTCGGGCAGTGGAGGTTTTGGATCCGATTTTTAGCTCAGTGAGGGCATCGCCGTGCCCGAGCAGCTCGTTTGTCGATGAGGGGCTCTTCTCCAGCACAACACCCCTGCATTCATCCCGGCATTTTTCGTGCTGCGGGGCAAAACTCCATGAGAAACGCCCCCAACTCAGATGATCTCGAAGCCCCTACCCCGCCTTCGGGGCCTGTCTGGCTTTATCGGATGTTTCATGTGCCCACGGCCACCAGTTATCAGGTCGTCCACAACATCCTGAATCTGGTGATCTTCGTTGCGGCCATCACCGGTGCGCTCGAAACCGTGGATTCACTGCATGATCACTTCCACAACTGGTTCGCCACCTGCGAGACGGTCATCACGGCCATCTTCACCTTGGAGTACATCGGTCACGTCCTGACGGCCCGTCGCAAACGGGATTATATTTTCAGCTTTTGGGGACTGATCGATCTGTTGGCAATCCTGCCCACCTACTTGCAACTGGCCAATATCACCGCCCTGAAGTCCACACGGGTGCTTCGAGTTTTGCGGGTTTTGCGGGTCCTCCGGGTGCTGAAACTGGCCCGCGAGGCCGTCACGCAACTCAAGACGGACAAGGCGGGCAAGCCCCGCAGCCCCATGGTGACCAACTTGGTGATCTATTTTCTGGCCCTCTTCTCCGTGATCATCATCTCCAGCACGCTGATTTATCACGCGGAGTACACCCACGGTGAATTGGACACCGTCCAACGAACCGGGCCCAACTCACTCCGGTTCTCTGCCAAAGACCTTCGCGGAGATCTGACCGGTGGCAAGGTGATCATCAGTGGCGAATCCGGCTTCGACGGCACTTGGGATGTGAAACTTTGGGATCCGGCGAAGCGCATTTTCGAAGTGGCGATCCCGGACGCGGAACTCATCGGAAAGATTCCCGAGACAGCCATCCCGATCCACAACAACTCCAACCCTCAGGAGAAAATCCGCTGGGGCAAGGAGACCACCGTGAACGGAGGACTCTCGAGCTTCAATTCGGTACCCCAATCCATGTGGTGGTGCGTGGTGACGCTCACCACGGTCGGCTACGGTGACATCTACCCCGTCACTTTGGCAGGCCGATTGATCGCAGTCGTCACCATGTTCTGCGGGTTGGTGCTCTTCGGCATGCTGATGAACATCGTCGGCAAGACCATGATGGTGGCCCTCTTTGGCACCGAGTCGGTAGAAGACGATGCCTCGAACCGTCCCCATTCGAACAAAACCGAAGTGGGTCCTGGCATGGCTTGGGATTCCAACTGGCGACACTGCCCCACCTGTGGGCGGGCGACAACTCCTGGGGATTCCTCCGAGCATACGCATTGATCGCCCGGCTTTGGCCGGAGCGATGCAATTGGCAGACCCGGGATGGCGTGGCGGATTCTTGAGCAAGACAAGGCGAGAGCGAAGATCGAGCCGCTTGAAGGCCTGCAACAAGCGATCAATGGTTCCATTGCTGAATAAGACCCAGCCAGCACGACCAATCCAATTGCATCGTTCCGCTCACTTCTTGTCACCCGGCACGGACGGGGCGCGCAGCACTGTCAGCCACAGGCGTGAGATCGACTCCACCACCAGACGACGAAACCCCTGAGGAACGCCATTGTTCTCCCCGGCACTGACCAGAGGGAACCGCGCTTCCTGGACGGTGGCCGGGTTCGAGCTCGACACTTCGATGGAAACGGGGCCTGAAAACGGAGCGGCATTGGTTGCAGCGATCCAGCGAAGGGTCGCTGCGTTCGCCTTTTCGGAGACCTCCACGGAATCGACCCGAACCCCCGACGGCAGCCCGCGCACCGAGACGGTCAAGCGCTGGTCCGCACCGTAACGGCGGGTCAGCGTC
This sequence comes from Akkermansia muciniphila, assembly GCA_945883815.1. Lineage (GTDB taxonomy): Bacteria > Verrucomicrobiota > Verrucomicrobiia > Limisphaerales > UBA9464 > SXXZ01. The sequence goes on from CAMCYJ010000002.1 coordinate 45,811, forward strand.
ACCTTCGATTCGTTGGTTTTTCCGGGCTCCAATGACCAGGCGGCCTCGGCCATCGAAGCGCTCCACAAGGGCTTCGGACGTTGGATCGACAGCCGGTAGCGCTGGTCCCGACCGCCCCGCTGCAGCAGGTTGCCCACCACCACGCGGTACTCGGCGGTCTCGGGCGAAGTCCAATCAAGCACCGGATCCGAGCCGCCGGTGTCATCGTTGCGGGCCAACTCCTTCCCGGAGGCATCCTCGATCCGGAGCCAGGCATCGAGGGGAAATCCCAACCCCGCAGCCTGGACCTCCAACCGCAGTGGTTCTCCCTTTTGGCACGAAAGCCGGTAGCGATCTTCGTCGCCCGGACGGTCGAGGTCGCCGGAAACGGCCGAGGGAATCCCGAGCGCCTGCGCCGTGGTTGCTGCGTCATTGGGCTCACTTTCCACCCACTCCTTCCCTTCGCCCACCGACAACTCCAAGGGCACCTCCCGATGCGGAATTCGAAGGGAGTGGGAAATGGCTCCGGGGGCAATGGCCGAAGCGAGCACCTCAATGGCCTCAGAAGAAACGGAGGATACCCCCCAATCGCCCCAGCTCACGCGGGTATCGACAGCACGACTGACGCCCAGTGGCCACGCATGCCGGGCCACGGCATCGGTGGAGACATGAAGTCGATACACTCCCTTGGGACTCCCGCTGAAGCGCAAATCCGAATCGGCCGGATAGGCAAACCCAAATACCTGGAGCACGTAGGTTCCGCTGGTTTCCACACGCCAGGCCAAAATCGGGTCCAGTGAGCGCACCTCATCATGGTTCCACGCCACCTGCACACCCCGGACATCCAGCAGTTTGAGCACTGGATCCAAAGGCGATTGGAGCGTGTAGGCCTCCAGTCGGGCCACGAGGGTCTGACCGGCGCGGAGGTCCACCGCATAGCTGTCCACGTCGCCGTTCTTCTCGAGACGCCCGTTCACCTCGGCCGGGAGGCCGGCCAACACCTGGGCCGAGGGCACCGCATCGTTGGGCTCCACCTCGGCCTGCTGCAGCCGCTGCGAAAGGATCAGAAAACGGGGTTCACTCACCCCTTCCGGTGAAAAGGCTCGGATCACCCGGGGACCCGCTGGGGCTTCCGGGGCGACACGAACACGGATGACACCGCTGTTGGTGGTGGGTTCCCAGGACACCCCGGGAATATCCAGATCAAGCCGGGTGGGCCAGGGATCGAATTTGCCCACCAAAGTGACCAACTGGATGGTCCCGATTTGGATCGCCGCGGGAAACACATGATCCAAGACCGGCACTGCAGCCTGAAGCACGCCGAGGGCCATCAAAAACACCAGCCCACACAGCGCCCAGGAGCGACTCCTGATCATCCCGAAGAACCTCACGCGGTGAAGATTTCACGGATGCGGCGCCCATTGTTCACCAACTGCACCGGCCGGCCTGTGTTGGTGTGGAGCACCTGGTTGGGATCAATGCCCATCTTCCAGTAGAGGGAGGCGGCGAAGTCTTCCGGACGATACACCGCCTCGGAGGCAGCGTAGCCTTTGGCATCGGTCGCACCGACCACCGCGCCCCGAGGGCAACCACCCCCGGCCATGAGAATGGACATTGCATGGGGCCAATGGTCGCGACCGGCATCCTTGTTCACTTTGGGCGTGCGACCGAACTCGCCCAGCAACACCACCAGCGTGGAATCGAGCAAGCCTCGCTGGTCGAGATCGCGGATGAGCGCGGCGACCCCGCGGTCCATGTTGCGGACCGAATCGCCCTTGTACGCCTCGAAGAGCTTGGTGTGGTGATCCCACCCGCCAGAATTGACGGTGACCCACGACACCCCGACTTCCACCAACCGACGAGCCATCAGGAGTCGCTGGCCAAAGTCATTCCGTCCGTATTCGTCCCGAACCTTCTTGTCCTCTCGGGACAGGTCGAACGCCGCTTGGGCCTGACTCGAGAGCACCAGGTTGACGCTTTGCTGGAGGTACTGATCGAAGGTGACCGCCGGATCTTCGGCCAGGCGATCGGCATACCGGGCCATCGAGTCGAGCGCTCCGCGCAATTCACGCCGGCTGGTCGCTCGCCCTTCGCTGATCTCCGAAGGCAGCACCACGTCGCGCACTTTGAAATCGGCCGAATTAGGCTGGCCATCGATCACGAAGGCCGAGTGCTTGCCACCGAGGAAATTGGGCCCACCGCTGCGGGTCACTGAGGGCATGGATACGTAGGGAGGCAGTCCCTGGCTCTGCCCGCGCTGCCATGAAACCACCGAACCGAAGGAGGGATGGAAGGTGACGTGGGCACCGCAGGCCACCGGCACCGGCGTGGGGGCCCCGGTCATCAAGTAGTGGTTCCCACCGCCATGGTTGGGGTCTTTGTGGCAAACGGATCGGATCACCGTGGCCTTGTCGGCCACCTTGGCCAGTTCTGGAACCGCCTCGCTGAAGCGGATTCCCGGCACGGCCGTGGCGATGTCCTGAAAACTGCCGCGAATCTCCGAAGGCGCACCCGGCTTCGGGTCAAAGCTCTCGTAATGGGACGGACCACCATCCAACCAGATGAGGATGCAGTTGACCGGTTTCCCGGAGTTCGACACCCCCGGGGCTCCCGATTTCTTCAGGCCCACTTGCGACGCCAAGGAGGTCCCCGCCTCGAGCCGCAACAAGTCGCCAAACCCGGCGCCCAGCAGGCCACCGATTCCCAATTGGATAAAATCCCGGCGGGGCATTCCGGCGCAGTTTCCCAGGTTCGGTTTCATTTCAATGGTTGAGCACAAATTCAGGGGAGTTCAGCAGCGCCCAGAAGACATCCTCCACCGCAGTCTGGCGGGTGGCTCCCGGAACCGCAAACGCATGCAAAGCCGCCTGAAGCTCCGGTTCTGCGGGCTGGCGGTTGAGCAGGAGAAGGTACAGCTCACCGACCAGTTCGGATTGGCTCCGAGTGCTGTCGGCCAATTGACGGACGCGACCTTTCGGATCGCTGAGTTTGCCCTGCAGGATCTTGGAATTCATCAGGTGCAGGGTTTGCACAACACTCAACTGGGCATCCCGCTCACAGGGGCAATCACTGCTGGGGTTGGGTCGGCCAAAGGCGTCCATGAAATGGGAGGCGATCTTGTAGCTCCAGGTTTGCATGGCACGACCTCCGGGCGGGACCGCAGAAAAGGTTTCGGGCACCCCGGTAACATCGCTCACTGCATCCACCAACACCTCGGCCGGCAGTCTCCGACGGTAGGACCTGGAGAACTGGCGGGTGTCGCCCAGATTGGTGGCATTGGGCACAGAACTCAGTTGGTAGGTGCGCGAAGCGAGGATTGTCCGCAGGAGATGCTTGAGGTCATAGCCATGGGCGGCGAAATCCGCGGCCAAGGCGTCCAGCAAGGCCGGGTTCACACACGGATTAGAACTGCGGAAATCATCCACCGGATGGACCAGGCCCCGTCCAAAGAAATGGCCCCAGACCCGGTTCACCGCTGCCTTGGCAAAGAAGGGGTTCTCCGGAGCGGTCAGCCAATCGGCCAAGTGACGCCGTGGATCCCGCGATTCGGACTTCGGGAGTTCAGGTCCCTCCGGTGGTCGGGGCGTCATCGCCACTCCGCTGACCGGGTGCTTCACCTCGCCTCCCGGCGCGAAATAAAAGGTCTCGGTACCTGCGGAGATCGGCGGAGACAAACCCGCCCCCTTCTGCTTCACCGGACCGAAGTAAGCGGCCAGTTGATAGAAATCATCCTGGCTCCATTTCTCGTTGGGATGATGGTGGCATTTGGCACATTCCAGCCGGGTGCCCAGGAACAACTGGCTGAACTGAGTGGTCAGTTCTGGCGGGTCGCGTCGGTCTCGGTAGACCACAGCCGGACCCGCCCGATGGTTGGAACCCTCCGCCAAGAGGATGTCGCGGACAAACTGATCATACGGACGGTTGGCCCGGAACTGTTCGCGCAGCCACTGATCCAACAGGAATACGCTCTTCACGCCCACCCGATCGGGATTCGGACGCAGCAGGTCGGCCCACTGATTGGCCCAATAATCGGCATAGGCCGGGTGGTCGAGGAGGGTTTCGATGAACCGCTGGCGTTTGACGGGAGACGGATCGGCTACAAAGGCGCGCACCTCCTCGGGTGTGGGCAGAAGACCGAGGGCATCCAGTTTGGCCCGGCGCAGGAATTCCGCATCGGTGCACAGGTCGGAGGGCATCAGTCCCAACCGCTGGAACTGCGCCAGGGCGTGTTCATCGATGAAATTGTGGTTGGGAATTGCCTCATAGGCCTTGGGCTTGAGCACCTTGTCGGCCGGCACCATCAGCGAGGAGGCAGCCACCAACCCCATGTAGCGGGCCACCACCACCCCTTGCCCCGTCAGGCGGCCGATGGAAACCCGACCTGTCTCATCCACGCGCGCCAACTCCTTGTCGCTCGAATCGTAGGCGGCCAAACGGGTGACATCCCGAATGCTGCCGTCGGAATAGCGCGCTTCGACCTTCAGTCGCTGCTGCCCCCCTTTGCGATAGCGTCCCTCAGTCGGGAACACCGCGACCGACTGGAGCACCGGCTCGTTGGTCAACGCATAGGGCATGCCTGCGCGAATCCAGCGGGTCAGCAATTGGTGGGTCGGGGATCCCGGCTGAAAACGCTGCCCTCCCTCATGCGGCACCCGTGTCAGGGCCTTGAGGAGAATCAGGCTCTCTTCCGGAGCTGCCGGAAACACCCGCCGGCTGCGGGCATCCCGGACAATTTCGGCGTAGTCGCTCGAGGGATCGTAGGAGAAGACCGACAATTTGAAGCCGCTCTGACCTTCCGGCTTGGAATGGCAACCGCCGGAGGCGCAACCGGCCTGATTGAGAGCAGGCAGGACATCGCGCACAAAACTCGGCGGGGCCAATTTCACTGACGGGGACGGCTCAGACAGCACGGTTGCGACCTTCGCCTCCGGGTTCAACTCGCCCAACAACTTGCCATGGGCATCCCAGACTCGAACCTGCCCTTCGAAGTCTCCCGCAGCGACCTTTTGCCCATCGGGCGTGACGGCCAAGCAGAACACCGTCGGTTGCAGTTGCGCGACCCGGCGATGCTCGGCCGTTGCCGAACTCTGCTCCCCGGTGTGGGACTTGAGCTGGGTGTAGCGGTCGATGGTTCCCCGATCAGTGGCCGCCCACACCGAGGCACTGTCTTCAGGCCAAACCACGGCCGTGATCGCCGCCATCGAATCTCCCAAAGTAACGATCTTCTCCCGCGTGGCGATATCCCAGACCTTGAGTTGACGGTCGGTCCCTCCACTGACCACCTGAGTGGCGTTGGTATTGAAGGCGGCGGCGATCACCTGGGAACCATGCCCTTCGAGAACGGCCAACGGTTCCCCGCCGGAGGGATCCCACACCTTGACCAGCGCATCGCCCCCGGCCGAAAGCAACCGGCGGCCGTCACGGCTGAATTCCAGGTCGAAGACGGTGTCCGCATGGGCCTTCCAGGCGCGTCGGATTTGTCCGTCGGCCACACTCACCAACCGCACATAACCTGGAAGACCGGAGCCACCGTCTCCGAGGGCCAACTGAGAACCATCGCCCGAGAACTCAAGACTGACGACCCGGCCGGACAGGCCTTGAGAAACCTCCCGCTCGACCGTGAGAGTGGTCGGATTCCAAAAACGGACTTTCCGAAAGGAACCAGACGCCAAGCTACGACCATCCCGGCTCCAGGCCAGCGACTCCACCGGATCGTCGGACTGGGCCGAGCGGGCCACCCGAGGGAATCCCGGTTTCTGAAGGTCGTAGATATCAATCCCGCCACCCCGTGCCACAGCCAACTGATGCCCCGCAGCGTCGAGCGCCAGAGCGGCTACCGGGCGGAAGGAGGAATTCGCCGACTCCAAAGTCACATCTCGAGGAGCGGGCTCATCGGCCAGCAGACTCGCGTCCCAGGGGAGCCCACGGCGAATCCAATCCCGGAGGGTCTTGATTTGGCCCGGCGTCAATTGCTTGCGGGGCGGCATGTGCGGTTCGGCTCCCAGAAGGACCGACGTCAGCAGTCGACTCTCCTTGGGCCGCCCATCGAAAACCACCGGCCCCTCCTCGCTGCCCTTGAGCACCTGCTCCCGAGTCAGCAACGAAAGCCCTCCTTTTTGCTTGGTCTCGCCGTGGCACGAAAAGCACTCGTCGCGCAGCAGCGTCAGCGCACTGCGCGCCAGCGGGTCGCCAGGGCCTGCGGAATGAGGGGCCGCGGCCGACAGCAGCACCGAGGCCCAAAGGGCCCCGAACCAGAACCCGAGTTGTCTTGGGATGCTGTGGATCACGGGAAATAGGAGAAGCTGAGATTGAAACCTCTCTTCCGCCAAAGGCAACCGTCATGCCACCAAAAAAAAGGCATCCACCCAGCCTGTTCCCCCAGCTTACTCATCGGGCGGACGGGCTGGCCAAGACCTCGCGCTGCCCCGCCGTCACCGGCACCGTGGCCGATGCACCTCCGGGCCAACGAATCTCCACCGCATCCACCTTCTGGTCTCCGACGCCCAAGACCAGCACTGGATCATCGCAGGACCCGTCGCCAGAACCCAGATGGATCTCCCGCCACGGCCCGAAGCCCGAAGCTGATTTCCATCGAACCCGGGCGCCGACAGCCGTGGGATTGCCGCCTACCCCGGAAAGGCGAACCCGCAGCCCCGGACGCGCCGACACATTGCGCCAGAGGGTCGTCTCGGCGCCATTCTGGCCCACCGCCAAGTCCACCCGGCCGTCCGCATCGTAATCGCAAACCGCAGCCCCCCGGCCATCACCCTGGACGCGGACTCCTGAGTTTTCTTCCGGGACAAACCCACCCCGACCATCGCCCCGCAACCACAATCCCTGCCCCGCGTCGTAGCGCTCGGCAAAGGGATGGGCTGTGGACAAATTCTGCGAAAGGAACAGGTCGTCGTGCCCATCCCCATCGAAGTCCGCCACGCAAAGGGAGCTCACCGGGGCCCGCTGGGCGGCCGCCGGCAAGGGCTTCACCACAAAGCGCTCCCCCCGGTTGAGCAGCAGCACCGAGTCGAGGGTATCCACCGAGACCGATCGGGCCGCCGGCAACGCATCGCCCAAAAGCATCGGCAAGGTGGCCTTGGAAAACGTGGCCAAAGAATCCACCCGCTCCCGTACCCCCGGGAAAAGGGCCGCCCACAATCCCATCTCACGTTCCGGGCGGTCGGCCTTGAGCGCCGGATCAAACCAGCTCTCGGCCAAGTCCAAACCCTGGCCGGAACCGAAGTCGCCATACCACAATCGCCGAGGAACTGCCGCCGACGCGCTCCAGCGGGTGTTGCGGCCCCAGTTGCCTAGGGCAAGATCCATCCGTCCGTCTTCGTCGAAGTCGCCAGCCACCACGGCATTCCACAATCCGGAGAGCGAGCCGGACGCGACGTCCAGGGTCGGAGTCCATTCGGTCAGCCGACCCGAGTCGTTCCGGTAGAATCGAGGCGTGGCCCATTCGCGGGCCAGCACCAGGTCGGGCCGGCCGTCGCCATCGAGGTCGGTGAAACAGGCGGCCGTCACCAGGCCGAGATTGTCCCAACGAGCCACCGGTGTCAGGCGCCCCCCTTGATTGCGCAACAACAACGAGGGGGCTGCCTCCGGATAACGACCGGCCACGGATCTCCCACTGACAAACACCTCCAGAGATCCATCCCCGTCCACATCGGCCGCGGCCAGAGGACCGACGGCAAAGGCTGTGCCGACGAGCATTTCCCCGCTGCGTCCGCCGGCGGGATCATACATGCGCAAGGCTCCGCCATTGGTCAGACCGTCCTCGTAATTCGAGATCCCCGCCAGCAGCACTCCATTGATGGGAAGGATCGAGGTGATGTCCCGGCTCGTTGTTTTATGGAACGGCGGAGTCTCCTTCGCTTCGAATCCGCCCGTTCCATCCTGTATGCGGATGCTGAGTTTGCCGCCGCGTCCGGCACCGATGACCAAGTCCGGACGGCCATCCCCATTGAGGTCGGTCCAGCTCAGGCTGGGCCCGAGTTGAGACAACCGATGCGGCATGGCTGGCTGGCGACCGAAATCATCGAAGGGTTCGTCCTCATGACGGTGGGCCAGCCTTGCGGTCTGGTCTTCAAACCACCGAACGGAAGGCTTCGTTAACGGGGCCGCCTCGGATCCAGGTGACTCCGCCTCCGCCACCTCGACCGCAGAACCGACTGGAACATCCCGCCACTCCGAAATTTGCCCCGAGGGCCACCGAACGCGGAGCCCGACGGAAGCAGCAGACCCTGTGGCAAAGGAACGCGCCGGCTCATCCCCGCTCAGGTAGCGCCCACCGGCGATGATCTCCTGGGTTTGATCCGGCAAGCCCGCGGCACGAACGGTCACCGCAGCCCCGATGCCCCGGGTATTGGGCGCCTTGCCTTGAAGGCGGATGAGGATCCGCGGAGCGCTCGCGTTGTTCCGATAAAACGCCGGCGCTTCCATGAGGTCGTTCATCACGACGTCCAAATCACCGTCCCCGTCGAGATCCCCAATGGCCGCGCCCTGCGAAATGGAATCGGTGGCGAAGCCCCAGGCCTGAGAGACGTCCTCGAAGGTGGCATCACCACGATTACGAAAGGCCACGTTCGGAGTGGCGAGCCTCGGGAAGGATTTGACCATCGCGGCGATGTCGACCGATGTCTTGAGAGCACCACGCCGCTGGGCCTCGGCAATGCGCCTCGCACCGTCGCCATCCTGGAAATCGCGCCACTGTCCATTGGGGACGAGCAGGTCCTCGAACCCATCCAAGTCGATGTCCAGGATCACCGGACCCCAGGACCATTCACTGGCCTCGACACCTGACTGCCAGGCGACATCTGCCCAGGTGCCATCCCCGCGGTTGAGTTGCAGGACATTGCGTTGAACCTGGGCCCGATCAGCAAATCGGCCAGGCAGGCGCATCACCGGGGACATGCCCGCCGTCTGGGTGTGCCGCCACGCCCGATTGCGACTGAACATGTCCACGGCGAAGAAATCGACATGCCCATTGCGATCGAGATCACCGAAGTCGATGCCCATGGAAAACGTGGGATTACTCCTCAAGGCCATCACCGGCAGTTCGCGAAAACGCAGGCGATGATCCGGTCCCGTCTCGTTGATCCAGATACGGTCCGGGGTGTGCAAGTCGTTGCAGACATACAAATCCGGTTTCCCGTCGCCCGTCATATCTTGGAAGCGGGCAGCCAAGCCCCAGTCCCGCGGAGGGGCCAACAAGGCTTTGCCGGCCGAGTCCAGAAAGGTGCCGTCGGTCCACGAGGCCCGCACAAAACGACCCCGCCCCTCATTGAAGAACATCGAGTCGACTTCACCCATTTCGACCACCTCACCGCCTGAATGGATTTCGAATCGGTTCGTGAGGTCCGGTGCGGTGGCCGGCCGTCCATTGACAGCCACGACCACCGTTCCCGCATCGGTCTGTCGGAGTTGGTACCGGGTGTTCGGTTGATCAAGGACAGTGGTCGGGCGGAAGTGCGCCACGTAGAGGTCGAGGTCACCATCGCCATCCACGTCGGCCAAGGCCATCGAAGTCGCCCCACTGCGGGAACGTAACCCGGCCGCATCAGTGGTCTCCTGAAAACGACCCGAACCCTCATTGAGCCAAAGGCGGGTGCCGCCGCCCAACTGATTGACCAACAAGTCGGAGTCTCCGTCCCCATCCACATCGGCAAAGGCCGCTCCGGTCGAATCGTTGGATCCTGAAGATGGGTTGAGCCAATTCACACCCGGCAAAGCTTGGGCCGTCACATTGGTGAAGCGCCAATTCCCCAAGTTGCGGTACAGGGCATTGGTTGAATCCAACCCGCAGAAGAAGACATCGAGACGTCCATCGCCATCCACATCGGCCAGCGCCACTCCCGAACCGGAGACAAGATTGCGGTTGGTGACCGCCCGTTCCTCGGAGAGTCGATTGGTGAAATCAATCCCCAGATCCAGAGCCGACAATCGGGTCAGACCGGGTGCGGACGGAGACACCGAGGGCAGGGTCTGGATCCGAAGACCCGTCTGGGCCGCTCGCAATCCCATCATCCAAACCCAGGACAAGACCAACACAGCGAACAACCTCTGGAGGTTCGCTGAAATCATCGAGCGATGCGGATTCATCATGGCGTCAACGTGATCTCAGCAACCCCGGCCGCGACCGGCACGCGTCGCACAACGCCACCCGGCCAGCGCACCTCGACCTCACCCGCCGCCCGATCCGACGCGAGGATCGTCACCGGGCTGTCCACGCTGCAGTAGCCTCCGCCCATACGAATTTCACGACGGGCCCCCGCCTTGCCGCCGGCCCACCACCGGAGGGAGGCGCCGATCCCGGTCGGATTCCCGGGAGGCCCCTTGAGCCGAACCCGAAGACCCGGGCGCGCGGCGCGGTTGCGAAAGAGCAGCGTCGGTCCGCTGTTCTGACTCAAAGCCACATCGGTGCGCCCATCGGCATCCAAGTCCGCCAAGGCCACACCGCGTTGCTCACCCCAGGCCACGATGCCCGAGTGCTCGTCGGCCCGGAAGTCACCGCGACCCGTTCCTCTCAGGAGCAATCCCCGCCCCGCGTCATAGCGGGCGTCATCCGAATGCACACCGAAGTGGTTTTGCGATAAGAACAAGTCCTCGGTTCCGTCGCCGTCGAGATCAGACACCGCCAACCCATAGGCCGGTGCCAACTGGGCCCGCGGCGGCAACGGTCGCCATTCCAAATGGTCTCCCCGATTCAGGAACACTCCCGAATCCAAATTGAGCGCTGACACGCTGGGCAATGGGCCCAGAAGCGGACCCAAGAGATCCTCCATGGAAGACTTACCGAAGGTCCCCGCATCCGGGAAACGCTTCGCCACATCCGGGATGAAGGCCGCCAGTGCGGGCCGTTTGCGGACAGGCCAATCCCGCCCATCAGGCCTCACATAGCTCTCCAGAAGATCCCAGATGCCATCGTCGAGGAGGTCCCCGGAACGGATGCGCAACGGTCGCCGGCGGGCATCGGCTCCCAGGAAGTGGTTCCGCCCCCAGTTCCCCGCGGCCAAGTCCATGCGTCCGTCGCCATCGAAATCACCCGCCGTGATGCCCAACCACAGGCCCGTCCACTGGGAGAGGCGCTCAACACCGGCCGGCAATCCGGTGCCACGCAGTGGCGGATCCCAAGCCTCCAGAGCGCCCCCTCGATTGCGGAACAAGCGAACCGCCCCCCAGGCCGTGCTCACCGCCAAATCAGGCCGCGCATCGTCATCCAGATCGGTGAAAACCACGCCGTTGACCAGACCCAGTTTTTCAAAAGTCGTCTGGATCCCCAAACGCCCACTCCGGTTCTTCAACAAAAACGACGTCGCCGGCTCCGGATAACGCCCCGGGACTTCCCGAACCCCGACGAAGATTTCCAACTCTCCATCCCCGTCCACATCGGCCGCCGCCATGGAACCCACCGGGCAGGCGCGACCGCTGAGGATTTCACCGCTCACTCCGGACGCCAGGTCCACGATCCGGATCGCACCGCCATTGGTGAGCCCGTCCTCACCATTGCTGATGCCGGTCAGGATTACCCCGCGCAACACCATCACGGTGGTCTGATCCCGAGGGGCGGGCTTGAGCAACGCTGGATTGGAAAAGGCCAAGAAGCTTCCATGGGAGTCGTTGGTGAACACCCCAAGCGTTCCACCCTGACCGGCGGAGATGAGGAGGTCATCCCACCCATCTCCGTTGAGGTCCGCCCAAGTGACGCCCGGTCCGGTCTGGCTGAGGTCGAAGGGCTTCAACGGTTGCCGTCCAAATTCATCAAATGGGGTATCGGTATGGACATGCGCCAAGCGGTCCGAAATCGACTCGAACAGCGGCGTTACCGGCGGTGGCGCAATGGCAGCAACCGTCTCCTGCTCTGCAATCTCCACAACACCGGGGCCAACACCGGTGCGTCGGGTCACCCGTCCATTGCGCCAAGTCACCTCGATGTCCGCCGTTGTCGCCGTGCCCAACGCAAAGCACCGCATCGCGTCATCCCCCGACAAGTAGCGACCGCCAGACATCATCTCCTGGGACTGCACCGGGAGTCCTTGGGCCATCACCCGGATCTTGGCCCCGATACCCCGGGAATTCCCGGCAACTCCTCGCAATCGAACAGCCACCCTCGGTGCCGTGGTCCGATTGCGGTAGAGCTTCGGCAACTCATTCAAGGCGTTGAGCACAAGGTCAAGATCCCCATCGCCATCCAGATCGGCCGCGGCCATGCCTTGCTCGACCCCCGGCGCATCGAAGCCCCAGGCTTGAGTCACCTCTTCGAAGGTCAAATCCCCGCGATTGCGGAAGGCGGCATTGGGCGTATCGAGCCGGGCGAACATCCGACGCATGTCCAGCAGTTCGCGTTGCCCCATCCCGCGGTTGGATTTCTGAACAGCGGCACGCGCGGCCACATCGACGTCCAGCATGTCCATTTCGTGGCCGTTGGAAACCAGCAGATCCTCGAATCCATCCAGGTCCACATCCAGAAAAACAGGCGTCCACGACCATTCACTGGCACTGACACCGGCCAAACGGCCGATCTCGGCGAAGGTTCCATCCCCACGCCCGAGAAACAGGGTGTTGTGTGAGAACTGAGGACGGTCGTCCCACATCCCCGGTTGGTAGAAACCCGGCGGGATTCCATCGGTCTGGATGTTCCGTCTCCGATGCTCACGACTGAGCATGTCCAGCACCACAAAGTCATCCACGCCGTCGCGATCGATGTCAGCAGCGTCCACCCCCATCGAGAAAGCGCTGGTGTGTCGCAAGGCCAATTGGGGCGCTGCCCGAAATCGTAAGGGGCCACCGGGAGCCGTTTCATTGACCCAGAATCGGTCTTCCGACTGAAAGTCATTGCAGACGTACAAGTCCGGCCGCCCATCGCCGGTGAGATCCCGAAACAGAACGCTCAATCCCCAATCTTGCGGTGCCGAGTCGAGCGGACGACCCGCGGTGTTCAGGAAAGCCCCACGCGTCCAAGGCACCTCTGTGAAAACCCCTTTGCCATCATTGAGGTATAAGGCATCCACCTCGCCGTTTTCGCGAGGGCCCATCGGAGTCATGGTGAACCTCCCCACCAAATCGGGCTCCTCAGTGGAACGACCATTGTAAGCCACGATCCGCTGGCGCCCATTTTCCTCGCGCAGTGAATACTTGGCCTTGGGATCATCACGCACCGTCACCGTGCGGTAGTTGGCGACATATAAATCCAAATCCCCGTCCGCATCCACGTCGGCCAATGAAAGACTCGATCCGGCTCGGTTCGGATTAAGGACAACACCCGGTGTGAAATGCCCTTTACCATCGTTGTGATAAATCCGGGTTCCTTGAGCTAGTGTGTTGAGCAAGAGATCCAGATCCCCATCCCCATCAATATCCGCCAGGACGACACCTGTTCCATCGAGCGATGACAGGGTGGTTTTTCCAAAGGCCGCTTCCGTGATAGGGGTGAACTTCATCTGCCCCAGATTGCGAAACAATACACTCCCACCCGAATAAGCCGCCATAAAGAGATCAGGGCGACCATCTCCGTCCACATCACCCAAGGCCACACCGGAGCCATTGAGCGGAATTTGGTTGGTCAGATAACGCGAAGGCGGGACCGAATTGGTGAACACCAGTCCAGTCAGGTCGGCTTTGAGCAAATCGAAGCCCACCGAGGCATCCCCCAGAACGACCCGGTTGGTCAGAAAACCAATCAGCAGCAGCAAGATACAATGGAACCTGCGGGGTGACACGTCGCAATCATTGCGGCTTCCCATCCGGGTTTCCAGCCGAGAACTCCAGCCGACAACTCAGGGCCTGCCCGTGGCGAACCACAAGTCTAGCGACAAGTGCATGAAACCCGCCGGTCACCCAAACAAGCCCCGGAACCCGATCCCTGCTCCACCGGCAGGAACCCAAGTCAGCGGGTGAGCTGTTTCTCCAGATAACCGACATCCTGACGGACCTTGGCTTCCACTTCCATCCGATCCCGCACCTGACGGCAGGCATGCAAGACTGTGCCGTGGTCGCGGCCGCCGAAGGATTCACCGATAGCACTGAGCGAGTGCTCGGTGAGTTGACGGGTCAGGTACATGGCGATTTGCCGCGGGAAAGCGATATTCTCGGGCCGCCGCTTGCTCGTCATGTCAGCCAGACGGATATCGAAGTAATCGGCCACCCGCTTCTGAATCTCGCTCACGGAAATGGCAACCTTGCCTTCTTCTTGAAGGATTTCGCGCAGCAACGTCTCGACAGTCTCGAGGTCGAGGGTCTTGCCGGAAAGCTGGGCATAGGCGGCCACTCGGACCAGAGCACCCTCCAAGCGTCGGACGTTGGTCCGGATACGGTTGGCCAGGAACATGATGATCTGATCGGGCAACCGGACACTGAGAGCGGCCGCCTTCTTGTTGAGAATCGCCAACCGAGTCTCGACATCCGGTGCCTTGAGGTCGGCGGTCATTCCCCACTCGAAGCGGGAAATCAACCGCTGCTCCAAGCCCTGAATCTCGTTGGCCGGCCGGTCGCAGGTCAGGACGATTTGCTTATGGGCGTCGTGGAGGGCGTTGAAGGTATGGAAAAACTCCTCCTGGATGCGTTCCTTGCCCTGCAGGAACTGGATATCGTCGATCAACAGAACATCCAACTCCCGGTGCTTCTTGCGGAACTTGGGCAACTGGCTGTTCTGCAGAGCCTCAATGAACTCATTGGTGAAGCGCTCGCACGACAAGTATCCGATCCGGGCATTCTTCTTGTTGGCCAAGACGTGATGACCGATCGCCTGAAGCAGGTGCGTCTTGCCCAATCCCACACCGCCAAAGAGAAACAACGGATTGTAGGTGTGCCCCGGCTTTTGAGCCACGCCCATGCAGGCTGCATGCGCGTGATGGTTGTTGGAACCCACCACGAAGGTTTCAAAGGTATTATTCGGATTAAACAGGGGCTCCGACTTCCGAGGGATCTCCCGCACCGCAGGTTCAGACACCCGGACCTCCGTTGAGGCAACCCGCTCCATCAAAGTCTCGGCAGACATGGGACGCTCGGAGGCCGAATCGGCCGGGACCGCAACTGCGGCCTCGGCGGGGCGGATAGCGAAAACAACTTGGATAGGCCGAATGGCTGTGCGACTGACAACAGATCGAAGAACATCCAAATAATTGTCCTTCAACCAAAACTCACAGAACTCGTCAGCAACTTCCAGAGTCAGAGTATCTCCGTCCAGACAGCGGGCAGTGACCGGGGCAAACCATAGATTGTACAACTCCGTTTTCAGCATTCCACGGAGGGTTTGCTGGGCGGCCAGCCACAGTGCTTGAGGTTGATCGGACATGGGATAATTCAAAGGGACCTAAAAACGGGCAATTTACGGATTTATTCACTACCACCATTTACAGGCAAATCGAGTCTTCCTGATTTAGTGACAGTTTCATGAAGTCCCGCGAACAACCCATGACCATCAAACCCGCACCAGCACCCGCTGAAATCGCATCAAAAAGCCGAAAACCTTGGGATTTCAACACATTTGTAGGCATCTGGTGGAACATGATTCAGTGCAGTTTCTTCTCGGACCCATCGTGATTTCTTCCACGACGGGGGAGGCTTCTATGGCAAAGCTCCGAGCACCGCGAGAACAAGTTTTTGGGTGTTGTTCCCAAGTTGTTAACAACTGCCAAAAACACCCAAAATCCGGCGGATTTGAAAAGCAAAACCGCCGGATTGGGCGACTCATTTACTTCTTGGCAGGAGCTGCCTTCTTGGCCGGGGCAGCAGGCTTGGCAGGAGCGGCCTTCTTGGCCGGAGCCGCAGGCTTGGCAGGAGCAGCCTTCTTGGCCGGAGCCGCAGGCTTGGCGGGAGCGGCCTTTTTGGCCGGGGCAGCAACCTTGGCAGGAGCAGCCTTCTTGGCCGGAGCAGCCTTCTTGGCCGGAGCCGCGGGCTTGGCAGGAGCAGCCTTCTTGACGGGCGCCTTTGCGGCGGCCAGGGCGCAGGTCCGGGCAAGCCGGGTTTCGCAGTTGGATTCGGTTGGTTTCACTCTGAGTTTGTTGTTGTTGTGTTTGTCGGTCCGACTCACTGGAACCATTGACTCCCCAACTAAGGGGACTCACCGGCCCGATGCATCAGAAATTCGAAAATAGCCTGCAGATGACGGGAAACTCGATCGAAAACCTTCAGCAAAGCCCTCGATGGCTGAAGCCGGCCAGGGCGCCTTCTGGATCGACCAGTGACGTCTGCCGAATGAGGGGACGGTGCCGGAATCGCTAAAGCCTGACATGGATTCATGAGGTCTCCGACCGGGGAACTCTCTTTGAGATAATGCCCCGACCCGGCTCTTGACAACCCGATTTCACCGGTTTGCACGAAATCTTTCCGAAATCATCGCCGGATGACATGCTTCAAAACCAGTGCGAGAGCGTTGGCAAAAATTTACGGAGACCGCCGAAACCTACCTTTTGGCGGTGATCCTCGAGAACCTACCCGGGCGCAAGGCCTCGATGATCCGGGCCGTGCTCGCGGGGCTTTCCCATGTCTTCGCGGGCATCGTGAAGCTGCGACGTCTGCTCTACAGCATTCGTATCCTGCGCGATTCAACCCTGGGCGTTCAGGTCATCGCAGTCGGAAATCTCACAGTGGGCGGCACCGGAAAGACTCCGGTCGTCGAGAAATTTGCCCGTGCGCTCCAGGATGCCGGTCGCAAGGTGGCCATCCTATCCCGCGGATACCGATCCAAGCCCAAGCCCGTGTCGGAGCGCCTGCTCGACAAAATCCTGCTCCGAGAAGACACAACACCACCCCGCATCGTTTCCGACGGCCAGTCGCTACTCCTCGACTCCGAGACGGCCGGCGATGAGCCCTACATGCTGGCTTCGAATCTGCGGGATGTGGTGGTGCTGGTCGACAAGGACCGAGTCAAAGCCGGTCGCTATGCCGTGGAACACTTCGGCTGCGACACCCTTCTGCTCGACGACGGCTTCCAATACTGGAAACTCGCCGGCCGCCGCACCGACGTGGTCTTGATCGACTGCCAGCAACCCTTCGGCAATGAGCACCTGCTGCCGCGCGGAACCCTGCGGGAACCCCCCTCCCACCTGGCCCGGGCCAGCGTCATCTTCCTGACCAAGAGTGACGGCAAGACGGCCGCACTGCGCGATCGCATCGCCCTACTCAACCCTCGCGCCGGGATCATCGAGTGCGTGCATCACCCGCTGTATTTCGAGGATGTCTTCACCGGCGAACGCCGCGGCCTCGAACTGTTGCAAGGTCGCCGGGTGGCCAGTCTTAGCGGAATCGCCCAACCGGAGAGCTTCGAGTCGAAACTCTCGGAACTCGGAGCCGAGATCGTCTTGGCCCGCCGCTACGCCGACCACCACCGATTCACCCAGCAGGAGGTCCTGGACGCCGTGAACCGTGGCAAGAAGCGCCGGGCGGACATGCTGGTCACCACTCAGAAAGATGCGGTCCGCTTTCCCAAGCTCGACCGCCGGGACCTGCCCATCTACTTCATGCGAGTGGAAATCAAGATCATCGCCGGGGCCCAGGGTTTCGATGATGCCGTTAGCAGGATTTGTTTCCGGTAACACTGCCATGGTCACTCTCGCCACCCCCCCGGACCATCGGACCGCCACGCCGGAACGGTTTCAGTAGAATCAGTCGTCCTGACTGCGCCTTCTTCTGCAAGATCGTCGTTGTTTGCTCGTTACGGGT
Organism: Akkermansia muciniphila; assembly: GCA_945883815.1. Taxonomy (GTDB): domain Bacteria; phylum Verrucomicrobiota; class Verrucomicrobiia; order Limisphaerales; family UBA9464; genus SXXZ01. The sequence goes on from CAMCYJ010000002.1 coordinate 63,448, forward strand.
CTCATCATGGCCCGCTCCGCGCTCTTGCCGCGTCATGCGAAAGAATCCGGCACGCCATCGCGTTCCTCCCAACTGAATCGTTCGGCTTAGCGGCAGAAGACGCTCGAAATCTGAATCGGCACCGGAGCGGGTGAGAACCCGAATTCCAACCGGCCGCGCGGGACCTCCACCGAGACCTCGTCCGCGTCATTGGCCAAAACCTTCAGTACCCCGCCGGAGCGGCGAACCCGGAGACGATTCCATCCGTCGCCTCGAAGCGCCGTGAGCTCTGGGATGCGAATGATCGCCCCACCGCGGATCGGTCGGAAGACCAGCGGAGGCACCCGGTCGGCAGTCTTCCCCTCCCAGCGCCAGTCGAAGATTACTTCATCGCGATTGAACTGGGTCTCCGACCAGAGGATCGACGCCTCACCTCCAAGCCCGGCTCGGCTCCTCAGGGTCCAGTCGCCGGCCTTCCACACCGCGGACCCGGCAGGTACCCGCCACCCACGCAAGGACCGCCCGTCATAGAGGCTCTTCCACGGTTGGGCATCGGGTGCCGACTGCCCAGGCGGAACCTTGGTGGAGGGCAACTCCCGCAGACGCAAGTTGCGCCAGTCCACGATGCCTCCTTCCGACTCCAGGGCGATGTACCCACGCCGCCAATTGCAACCGGTACCACCGGAGACCTCGACGCCGTTGACGGAGAGTCGGATGACCCCATTGGTGGCGACGATCCGATAGTGGTTCCACTCCGGAGCACCCAGGCTCCGGGATTCTTTTGGAAAACTGCGATCACCGCGGCTGGGGGAAAACGGCGTCATGGTCGATCCGTGGATCGGGAAGATATCACCATGAGTAGTGAACCAGTCCGATTTGCCATACCCGTGGTCGAGGACCTGAACCTCAATGGCTCTCAGGAACGGTTGACCCAGCGCCGGCATCGGACCCGACCAGATGAAGACCCCCGCATTGCCGCCCGGCTTGAGGTGCCGCCACTCCAACTCCAGGATGAAATTCTCATACTGGCGCTCGGTGCGCAGAGCTCCGGTGGGAATGCCATCACAGTGGATCATGCCTTCCCGGACGGTGAACGTTTCCGGGGCGCAGTTGACATTGACCCATCCGCGCAGATCCCGGCCATTGAAGATCGGTCTGGATCCAGGCTCCGCTCCTGCAACCGGTAGCACCATCAGGAGGAGCGATGCCAGAAATGGCGTGGCGGTGGGCCACAGGGGACGGAAAACAGGGAACATCTCCAAACGCTGCCGGCCCGGGCATCAGTTGGAAAGTCTGGAAGCAATCGCTCAAGGATCCGCACCCAAACATCCACCGACGCTCAACGGCCGTTCCACTGCTGGTTCTTGACCTTCAATCGTTCCGGTGAGGGCTTGCCCTCAGGCAGCAAGGTCATGTTGGTCTCAGAGCCCCACGCCACCTCCCTGAAGTCGACGAACAATGTCCGCGGCACCATCTCCACCACGTGACCAAAAGCTCCCAGCGCCACCGTTCCGGGCAATTGCGTCGTATCCACGAAGTACACCGGACCAAACGGAGTCGAATTGGTGTCCGGACGACTGTAGATGTAGGTGATCGGACCATTGGTCACCCGTGGCGCATTCTCGCCCGGAAACCGGATCGACACCGGCCCACCGGTCAACAGCCGCGGGTGATCGATCCGGAGGACCGGGGTTCCGTCCGGCTGCTTATCGAAGGTCAGGTGCCAGGCCCCGTTGCGCACCCGGTAGGCCTCGCAACCTCCGTAGATCGTCACATAGAGGAACAACGTGGCGATGAAGATGCCGAAGAACTTCTTCAGAGTACGCTCGGCATCCGGTGAAAAATCGTTGCTCACAAGGTTCGAAAGATGACCCGCTACCTGAAGCAGCTCAGGCGTTGTAGGTGCTGGAGCTGACGTTGCCCCCGCGCCCGGTCCAATTGGTGTGGAAGAATTGCCCACGAGGCTTGTCCACGCGCTCGTAAGTGTGGGCCCCGAAGTAGTCCCGCTGCGCCTGGAGCAGGTTGGCCGGAAGGGTGGCCGAACGGTACTGGTCGAAGAAGGCCAGCGCCGTGCTGAAGGCCGGCACCGGGATGCCCTTCTTGGCCGCCGAGGCCACCACGTTGCGCCAACCCTTCTGACTCTTCTTGATCTCAGCCCGGAAATAATCGTCGAGCAGCAGGTTGGCCAGCTTCGGATTCTTGTCGTAGGCCTCCTTGATCTTGCCCAAGAAACGGGACCGGATGATGCAACCACCCCGCCACATCAAGGCGATGCCGCCGTAGTTGAGCTTCCATCCGTATTCCGCGGCCGCCGCACGCATCAGCATGTAACCCTGAGCGTAGCTGACGATCTTGGAGGCATAGAGGGCGCTCTTGATGTCTTCGATGAAAGCCTGCCGCGCCTTGGGATTCTTGGCGGCGCTCAGCAACGGCTTCGGTCCCTTGAGCTTGCGGGATGCCTTCACTCGCTCGTCCTTCATGGCGCTGACACAGCGGCTGAAAACGGCTTCGGCGATCAACGTGACGGGCTGGGCCAAATTGGCCGAATCGATGACCGTCCACTTGCCAGTGCCCTTCTGACCGGCGGTATCGAGAATCTTTTCCACCAACGGCCCACCATCGACGTCCTTGAAGGCCAGGATGTCGCGGGTGATTTCCACGAGAAAGCTGTCCAACTCTCCCTGGTTCCAGTCGGCGAAGACGAGGTGCATCTCGTCGGCGGTGAGGCCCAGGCCGTTCTTGAGGATATTGTAGGCCTCGCAGATCAACTGCATGTCACCGTACTCGATGCCATTGTGGACCATCTTCACGTAGTGGCCCGACCCACCATCTCCGACCCAATCACAACAGGGCGCGCCTCCATCCACCTTCGCGGACACGCTCTGAAAGATGTCCTTGACGGCTGGCCAAGCCTTGGCCGATCCCCCGGGCATGATGCTGGGCCCACGTCGGGCGCCCTCTTCACCACCCGAAACACCGGTTCCGATGAAGAGCAACCCCTTGGACTCGCAGTACTTCACCCGTCGCTCCGTGTCGCCATAGAGCGAGTTGCCGCCATCAATGATGATGTCCCCGGCAGACAAGTGCGGCATCAGTTGCTCAATGAAGTCGTCCACAGCTTGTCCGGCCTTAACCAGCATCATGATCCGGCGCGGCGTCTTGAGCTTGGACACCAATTCGGCAATCGAATGGGCTCCCTGGACCTGGGTCCCCTTGGCCTCACTGGCCAGGAATTCATCCACCTTGGAGGTCGTCCGGTTGTAAGCCACGACGGTGAAGCCGTGGTCGTTCATATTGAGGATCAGGTTCTGGCCCATGACCGCCAGGCCGATCAGTGCGATGTCTCCAGTGGGGTTGCTCATGCGTGCAGATTCTTTGAGGCAGCCACCGTATCGGTCGGCTCGAACAGCAGGCGAGAGAATTTCAAGATCGGAGGCAACCTTCGCCCTGCTGCTTGCGCCCTGATCGAAGCTTGCTACCGTCCTGATCCCGCCGGCGAGCAACACTGCAAGTCCGGTAAATCGAATCTCATTTATGGCCCACGAACTTGCCCCCCTCCCCTACCCCAAGGACGCGCTCGAACCCCACATCGACGCGCTCACCATGGAGATCCACCACGGACGTCACCACAAGGCCTACGTGGACAACCTCAATAAGGCGATCGCCGGCACTCCGGTCGAGGCCCTGTCGCTGGAGGCCTTGATCGGCGATCTGGCCGGTGTCCCTGACGCCATCCGAAACCCGGTCCGCAACAACGGCGGCGGCCACTGGAACCACACCTTTTTCTGGAACCTCATGGGCCCCGGAACGGGCGGCACGCCGTCCGGCGATCTCGCCACCGCCATCGACGCGGCATTCGGATCCTTCGCGGAATTCCAAGCCAAGTTCGAGGCCGCCGGCATTGGCCGCTTCGGTTCAGGTTGGGCTTGGCTGGTGGTCAATGGCGGCAAGTTGGAGATCGCCTCAACGGCCAACCAAGACAATCCGCTCATGGGCAAAGCCATCGCCGGGTGCGAAGGCAAACCCGTTCTGGGTATCGATGTCTGGGAGCACGCCTACTACTTGAAGTATCAGAACCTGCGTGCGGCCTATCTCAAGGCCCTATGGAACGTGATCGACTGGAACAAGGTTGGAGCGTTGTACGCCGCCGCGAAGTAAGTCACTACCCACAACCTCGAACGGCGCCGCTCCCCCTGGGGGAGTCGGCGCCGTTTTCTTGAGTTCTGAGCGCGGTAAACAGGCCGTCCAAAGCATCCCACGAGGTCACCCAGCCGCGACAGGCCATACCCCCAGGGAAGGTTCCACTCGATATCGCGGCACAAATCCGCGCCAGGTCCCCGCTCATTCCAGAGAGCCTACCCGGATGGCTGCGGCCAGAGCACTCAAGTGGGGACCGACCGCAAAGCGCTGCTCGTATTCATGGCGAAGCCTTCTGCCATCCACACGCTCGACGACCGAGTGCAGGGCGCGAGCCAAAGCCGGAACATCCCTCGGAATGCACAGGCCAGGATAGTCTGCTGGGAAGTATTCCGGGATGGAACGCCACCGGGTCGTGACGCACGGCAACCCGTAGGCCAATGCCTCGATCAGGTTCAACGGTTGCCCCTCATTGGCGAAATAGGTGGGAAACAGGAACACGTCCGCCTGCCGAAACAAGAGATCCTTCTCCGAGCCCGAGACAAAACCCTTGATCTCCACGCATCCGGCTGCATCCGAGCGACCGATTCGGTCCCGAAACTCAGCCTCTTCGGACTCCGAGAGAAAACTCCCGGCAATGTTGAGTCGGAATCGACGCCCCGAGTCACCCATCCGATTGGCCAACACCACCGCCTCGACTGCCCCAAAAAGGCCTTTGTCGCGCGTGCAATGCGCCATGAACAGAACCTGCGTTTCCAATCGGACCGCTCCGCCAGCACGACGCGCCTCTAGGGTCTCGGCAAAATCCGGGCAAGGATCTGGGATCCCATTGCTCACCACCGCCACGGATCGCGGACGGAGGATCTCGGCATCGGCCCGGTTGCTTGCAGCCAACACGATGGCTTGCCGCACCCGCCCCAAACAAAGCCGAGCCAACCACCGTTCCCAAAACCAGGATTCACTTTCGAGCCAGGCCCCCAGCCCGACCGCGTGCCAATGCAAAATCACCCGCTCAAATCGCCACCGTATCAGAACCATCACCAGAAAATCGCGGTACAATGAGGACCGCTTCGGTGGGGACGGAATGTAATACAGCGTCCGGCATCCATGCTTTCGCGACAACACAATCGCCTGCCTGCAGTAGCGCAGAAGGGCTTGAACCTTGCCTCCTCGGACCGATCCCACATCGGCCATGCCAGACGAGAGGCGGGCGTCGACGTGGAGCACCTCGATCCCTAGATCGGGCTGGGCTCGAAAACCGTCGACCATCAACTTCACCATCTGGCTTTGACCATGGTGAGGCGGCGGCACATGTGCAAAGACGAGGAGTTTCATGCATGACTCAGCAGCATGGCCCTGTTGGACCAGGACCTTTGAACCGAAAAGCATTGCCTCAAGCGAAATCCAAAGCGACTCTTTCATCTCGGTTCGGGACGTAGCTCAGCCCGGTAGAGCACTTGGTTTGGGACCAAGACGTCGCAGGTTCAAATCCTGTCGTCCCGACCACTCCTCCTTCATCGGCAACCCGCCTCGGTTCGTCGTCACTCCGTTGACGATTTGCAATCCAGTCCGCCATCTTCCTGGGCATGGGGAGGCTGGAACAGCGCCCTAGGGCTACCGCCAACCCTGTCAGGTTCTGAAACCCGAGGGATTTCCTGGCCAGATCGGATTTCCGAATCTCTCAACCGTTGAGTCACAAGCACCGGAATTATCCTGTTCATTGCGAATCCCAAACCCGTCAGGCCCGTCATCCGCAGCCCTCATCAGCATCGAAACTCTCGCGAGGCATTCCTACGCAACCGAATCAATAACTCAGGCGAGTCTCGGTCCACCGCTATCGACTCACCGACAGCCTAAAACTCCTGCATCGGTCACTAAACCATCTCGGCAATCGCCTTGCACGATATACCCATTCAGTTTGAAACCGTAGAATGAGCTGTGGCGGGCACAAAAAAGCCGCCCTTTGCGGGGCGGCCCTGTTTAATGAGACCTCGGAATAAACTCTAAAATCTCCAACCCTTTCGAGCTGTATTAAGCCGTGGGGGCTTAGGCCGTAGGGGCGGGGGCAGCGGTCTCTGCCACTGCATTGAAATCGACCCACTCCAAGATAGCCAACTGACCAGCGTCACCCTGACGCTGACCCAAGCGAAGTATCCTGGTGTAGCCCCCGTTGCGGCTCTTGAAAGCCGGAGCAATGGTGTCGCACAGGATGTGAACTACGTCGTGATCCTGCTTCCAGGCCTCACGGAGTTCCTTACCCTTGGCAGACGGGGTGCCCTTGAAATGGCTGCGAGCCTGCTGACGCAGACGAGCGGCCACCAAACGGCGATTGTGGACATTGGCAGCAGTCGCCTTGGCCTTGCCCGCCGCATCGGAGGTGGAACTCGCGGTGGCGAGAGCCTCGTTGGCGAGTTTGCCCAAAGTCAAAAGTTTCTCGGCGACCGGACGGGCCGCCTTTGCCTTGGCCAAGGTGGTGGTGACGCGCTTGTGCTTGATGAGCGAACTCACCAAGTTGGCCAGCATGGCATTTCGGTGGTCGCCTTTGCGACCCAGTTTCTTGTTGCGCTTAAGGTGGCGCATAATTCAGTCAGGTTAAGGATTTTTGTTTTCCACCGGCATCTCCAATAGAGCCGGATCAATATTCATTCCGAGAGTCAGGTTCAAGCCAGTCAGCTTCTCCTTGATCTCGTTCAAAGACTTCTTGCCGAAGTTTCGATACTTGAGCATCTCTTGCTCGGACTTCATCGCCAACTGACCCACCGTGGTGATGTTGGCGTTGTTGAGGCAATTGGCTGCACGAACGCTCAGCTCGATCTCATTGACGCTCATGTTGAGCAGCTTCTTGAGCTTGGCCTTCTCGTCATCTTGCGGCTTTACCTCGATCTCGAACTCCACGGCATTCTTGTCGTAGCCGACGAACACATCCAGATGGTGCTGGAGGATTGCCGAAGCCTGCGTCAAAGCGTCATCCGGCGAAATCCGACCGTCGGTCCAGATCTCGATGATTAGCTTGTCGTAGTCGGTACGCTGACCAACGCGTGCTGCCTCTACGGCATAACGAACCCGAGTCACCGGAGAGAACAGCGAATCAATAGCGATAACGCCGATTGGCTGGTCCAGCTTCTTATTCTCGTCTCCGGGGCAAAAGCCACGTCCGACGCGAACCTCCAGCTCCATCTCCAGCTTCTTCTTGCGATCCAGCGTGCAGATGAGCTGATTCGGATTGACGATCTCGATGTTCTGGTTGAGCTCGATGTCCGCAGCGGTCACCGCTCCCTCACGATTCACCGAAAGCAGCAGCAACTGCGGCTCACGAGAATGCGAAATAAACTTCACCTGCTTGAGGTTCAGCACGATGTCGGTGACATCCTCAACGGCGCCATCGACAGTGGTGAACTCATGCATCGCACCATCAATCTTTACAGAAGTGATGGCCGCCCCCTCTAGAGAGGACAACAAAACACGTCGGATCGAGTTGCCGATGGTGTGTCCGTAACCGGTCTCAAACGGCTCGGCAATGAATTTGGCGTAGACATCCGTGGCGGTTGTCTCCTCTTTGGACAACCGCTTCGGCATTTCGAAGCGTCCTAAGCGAACAGGCATATTTTATAGGTGCAATTTTAATCTGAATCTCACTCCCGAAAACTCCCGCGAAGGAATGTGATCCCGTGTAATTGCTTTTTTGGTCGAATCGGCGACCGGTCCGTTTAGCGGGAGTAAAATTCGACGACCGCTTGCTCGTTGGCAATCGGGTTGATCTCCTCGCGGGTCGGTATCCGGAGGAGAGCGGCCGAAAGGGCTTCACGATCCAAGCGAACCCAATCAGGAACCACACGGCTGGTGGAACCCTCGACATTCTTCTGGACGATCGTCTTGGAGGTGGCGTGATCCTTGACCTGGATCAGGTCGTTCACCTTCACAGCGTAACTGGGAATACTGACCTTGCGGCCATTCACTCGGACGTGTCCGTGACCCACCAACTGGCGGGCAGCCGGACGGGTCAACGCGAACCCGGCGTGATAGACCAGATTGTCCAGACGAGTCTCAAGGATCTGCAACATCTTCTCGCCGGTCACACCGCGCATGCGGAGCGCCCGCTCATAGACATTACGAAATTGCTTCTCTTGGAGCCCGTAGAAGAAGCGAAGTTTCTGCTTCTCCATCAAACCGATAGCGTAGTCGCTGTACTTACGACGAGACTTCGGGCCATGGGCGCCAGGAGGATAAGGACGGCGCTCCAAATACTTGGAGGTGCCGAAAATCGGTGTTCCCAGCCGGCGGCTGATGCGAACGCGAGGACCAGTGTAACGAGCCATTGTCGGAGATAGTTTAAATTTGAATTACACGCGGCGCTTCTTGCGAGGACGGCACCCGTTGTGCGGAACCGGAGTCACGTCCTTGATGACGGTGATTTCCAGACCGATGGCCTGCAGCGCCCGAATCGCAGACTCGCGACCGGAACCGGGACCACTGACACGGACCTCAACTTCACGCATTCCGTGGGACATTGCCTGACGGGCAGCGTCCTGAGCGGCCTGCTGTGCAGCGAAGGCGGTGCTCTTGCGAGACCCCTTGAAACCCACTCGTCCAGCGGTGCTCCAGCCGATGAGGTTTCCCTGCATATCGGTGATGGTCACTTGGGTGTTGTTGAAGGTCGCCTTCACATGAGCCACGCCCAGTGTGATGTTCTTGGCACCCTTTGCTCGGATGATCTTCTTGGCATTAGGATCATCACCGAGCAAGTCGGCGGCTGTCGGTGCTGCGGCAGCTGCCAACGGAGCCGGAGCGGCCGCGGCTGCCGGAGCGACACCCTGTGCTTCAGCTGCTGCCTTCTTGGTCTTGGGAGCCGCTTTAGGAGCGGCCTGTTCGGCGGTAGCCTCACCGGCCTCGGCCTTGGGGGCCTTCTTCGCCTTTGTCTCTTCTGCCATAATCAGTTAAACGATGAAATTAAGTCTTGGCGGTCGGGGTTCTCTGAACACCCACCGTCTTGCGGGGACCCTTGCGGGTTCGGGAATTGGTCTGTGTGCGCTGACCGCGGACGGGCAGGCTTCGGCTGTGGCGCTGACCGCGGTAGGACTTGATGGCCTGAAGTCGCTTCAGGTTCATGCCCAATTCACGACGAAGATCACCCTCAGTCACATACTTGCCCTCTTGGATCGCATTCACGATCAAAGACAGCTGTCCCTCATTCAGGGACTTGGCGCGAAGAGACGGATCGATGTTGGCCCGCTCCAAAATTTCGAGCGCATTGACCGGACCGATTCCGTAGATGTAGCGGAGTGCGATATCGATTCGCTTGTCCGCAGGAATATCAACTCCCAAGATTCGTGGCATAAAACGTTTCCTATGATCAGCCTTGCCGCTGCTTGTGGCGCGCATTGGAGCAGATCACACGGATCACGCCCTTGCGTTTGACCATTTTGCAGTTCTCGCAAAGTTTCTTAACTGAAGCTCTGACTTTCATTTTCGAAATCTTAAACCCGTCAATACAAGTGACTCTCTTCGTCTCGTGTCAAAATTTCCGGCCCAGAATCGGTGATAAGCACCGTATGTTCGAAATGGGCAGAAACCTGCCGATCCCGTGTTACAACTGTCCAACCGTCATCCAATATCTCCACCGCCGATTTGCCCAAAGTCACCATAGGTTCGATGGCGATGGTCATCCCACTCCGAAGTCGAGTCACGGACTTCGGATCGACGTAATTGGGAACTTGTGGTTCCTCATGAACGTTCCGACCCACTCCGTGACCGCAGAACTCGCGGACCACCCCATAACCTGAACTGACTACACACCGCTCTACTGCTCGACCGATGTCGGACACCCGAGCGCCGGATTGCGCAGCGGAAATCCCTTCATACAAGGACTGGACAGTGGTATCCAGCAACTTCTGGAACTTCGGCGACCCACCACCGACTATCAGGGTCATCGCAACGTCGCCGATGAAACCCTGATGACGCACCCCAACATCAATCTTGAGCAAGTCTCCGAACTGCAACCGCCGTCCATCCCCGATGCCGTGGATCACTGCCTCATTCACTGAGAGGCAACACTGCCCTGGGAAACCTCGGTACCCCAAGAAAGCGCTGACTGAACCATGAGAGGCTATCAAGCGCCCGACTTCGCCATCGAGTTCCCGGGTCGTCAAACCCGGAGCCGCCATCATAGCCGCCCCACGAAGGACCTTGCTGGCGATGCGGCCCGCAGCCCTCATTGCCCGGATCTCTTCGGCAGTCTTGATGATGGGTCTACCCATGAGTTCAGCGCTTTCGCTCTCTATTCAGGTGACCTACCACCCTCCCCTACCAATTCAAATTGATTCTGAAACCAAAAACTGACAAAGAACAAAAAATTCAGGCCCTGCCGCGGACTTTACCCTTCTTCAGGAAGCCGTCATAGTGCCTCATCAAAAGGTAAGACTCCATTTGCCGCATGGTGTCCAATAGGACGCCGACCGTGATCAACAGAGAAGTGCCGCCGAAGAACTGGGCCACCAAAGGATCGATCTTGAGGTAGGCACTCATCACCGTCGGAATGATTGCGATAACCACTAGGAACACCGCGCCAGCCAAGGTAATCCGGCTCATGGTGTTGTGGAGAAAGTCACTCGTTGCGGTGCCCGGCCGAACACCCGGAATGTACCCACCGTGCTTCTTGAGATCGTCGGCAACCTGCAGCTCGTTGAACTGGGTTGCGACCCAGAAATACGAGAAGAACAAAATCATCAGACCGTAAAGGAACAAGTAGGTGAACCCCTGACGCCCCAGGTGGCTGGCGATGTAGATGGACACCTGTTTCCCGAAGCCGGCTGGTAGAATGGCGGCCAATTTTTCAAAGATCATCCCCGGAAACATCAATATGGCCTGAGCGAAAATCACCGGCATAACACCGGCGTAGTTGACTCGAAGGGGCATGAACGACGTGCCACCCGACATGATCTTTCGGCCGACGGCGCGTTGAGCATACTGAACAGGAATTTTGCGCTGTCCCTGAGTGATCAAAACTACCCCGGCCACTACGACTGCCAAGACCAAGACCAGCAAAACCAACTGCAAAAACTTGGCGTTTTCCTGCTGAAACATCGCGACCAACGACTTCCCAGCAATCGGGAGACGAGACAAGATACCAACGGTGATCAACAGAGAGACACCGTTGCCAATACCCCGCTCTGTGATCTGCTCGCCCAACCACATCAGGAAGAGCGTTCCACAGGTCAAAATCATCACGGTCTGGATCCGGTACAGCCACAAGTTCTCGGCGGTCACCAAGGAACCAGAAAACCCTTGGAATGCCTTCTCCGGATTCTCCCATCCCAGAGCCACGATCAAACCGTGACCCAAGCACAGAAGGACCGTCAGATATCGACCGTAAGCCACCAACTTGGCCCTGCCGCCCTCTTCACGTGCCAATTTGCCCAGCGGAGCAACCACTGCGGTCAGCAATTGGATGAAAATGGTAGCACTGATGTAGGGCATGATGCCCAGAGCACCGACGGCACACTGCTCGAGTGCGCCCCCCGTGAACATGGCGTACAAGCCAAACACCCCTCCACCAGAAGCCTTGGCCGATTCAGCAAAGTACGCCGCCAACTTGGACCCATCCAAGCCAGGAACCGGTGTCAAAGCGATGACACGAGCCACCGCCAGAACCACAGCAGTGAAGATGATCCGGGAACGAAGTTCCGGAATCTTCAAGCAGTTCGCGAGGGTATTGAACAGTTGGCCAATCATTGACAGCGTTTGATTAAAATTTCACTGCGGTGATGCAGTGGCTTTAGGAGACAACCTCGGCTGTTCCACCCAGCTTCTCGATGGCAGCGCGGGCCGTCTCGCTGAAGGCGTTGGCGCGAACTGTCAACTTCTGAGTCAACTCGCCGCGGCCGAGAACCTTGACGCTATCGTAAGTACCGTTGGTCAAACCAGCCTGCTGCAAAGCGGCCAGGTCCACCACGGAACCCGCTTCAAAAACGTTCAAGTCCGAGAGGTTGACGGGCAGTACAACCACCTTGAAGCGTTTGTTGTTGAATCCACGCTTTGGGATGCGACGAATCAGCGGCATCTGTCCGCCTTCGAAACCAATGCGGATGGAGCTACCAGAACGCGCGCTCTGACCCTTGCCGCCACGACCCGAGGTCTTGCCTCGGCCGCTGGATTCGCCCTGACCCAGACGCTTCTTGCGGTGCTTGGATCCCGGACGGGGTTTAAGATCGTGAAGTCTCATAAAAATCAGGCAGTCTTGGTCGCAGTGAGGCGGTTTTCCAAACCACGCGCCTTCAGGATCTGCTCCCGAGTACGGAGGCTCAGCAGTGCATTCAGAGTGGCCTTGGCCACGTTGGAGGAATTCTTGGAACCGAGCGATTTGGAGAGGACGTCTTTGACGCCCGCAGACTCAACAACCGCTCGGACTGTCTTGCCGCAGATCAAACCGGTGCCGGGGCTGGCCGGACGCAATAGGACCTTGGCTCCACCGAATTCAGAATAGACTTCGTGGGGAATCGTGCTGGCCGAAAGAGACACCGCGGCGACACGGGAACGAGCGTTTTCGCCGCCCTTCTTGATCGCCTCGCTGACTTCGGCTCCCTTGCCCATACCCATTCCGACACGACCTTGCTTGTCGCCCATCACAATGAGGGCGCTGAAAGAGAATCGGCGGCCGCCCTTGACTACCTTGGACGAGCGGTTGATGTGAATCACCTTCTCGATTAGGCCGTCCTTGGGCTCATCGTTGTCACGCTGGTCCCTAGAGGACCTGCGAGGACCACGTCCGCGTCCGCCGTCGGAGTAACCACGGGAGGGCCGGTCACCGCCGAACGACTGAGTACCACCTGACGCTGGGCCGGCGGGAGCAGCCGGGGCTGCTGAAATGTCTTTTTGGTCTGCCACAAGATTCCTTCAGTTCAAAATTTGAGACCCGACTCGCGAGCGGCATCGGCCAAGGCCTTCACCTTGCCATGATAGCGAGAGGCTCCGCGATCGAAGACCACGGATTCAATTCCCTTGTCCTTGGCGGCAGCGGCAGCGCGCTTGCCGGTCAAGACCGCGTTAGCGGCGTTAGCACCCTTCACCTCGGTCGGTGCGGCTTTGTCACGGGTGCCAACAGCAACCAGAGTCTTGCCAACGACATCATCGATGAATTGCACGTAAATATGCTGCCCGGTGAACTTGACGCTCATGCGGGGGCGGGCTGCGGTACCCGTAACGGTCTTTCTGACCCGCCAGTGGCGCAGTTGGGCCAACCGATGTTTGTACTCTGTTCTCATTCTAGCAAAATTAACGACAAACCGAATTACTGGACAGTCTTGCCTTCCTTGCGGATGACCTTCTCGCCGGCATAGCGAACACCCTTGCCCTTGTAAGGCTCCGGCGGATAATAGCTGCGAATCTCAGAGGCAACGCGGCCCACGAGCTCCTTGTCAGAGCCATCGATTGTCAGCTTGGTGCCCTCCTCAACAACCACCTTGATCCCAGCAGGAACCGGATAGTTGATCGGGTGACTGTAACCCAAAGCCAAATTCACCACCGAGCCTTGGAGGGCCGCTTTGAAACCAACCCCTTGGATCTCGAGCTTCTTCTGAAATCCCTCGGAGACTCCCTTGACCATGTTATTGACAAGGGCGCGAGCCAAGCCGTGCATTGCTTTGGCTTCAGCCGTCTCGGCGGTGCGTCCCAAGCAAACGCTGGTTCCGTCCACCTTGGCGTTCGTGAATCGCGGCAGAGAGAGACCCAAATTTCCCTTGGGGCCCTCCACTGTCACTCGGTCCCCACTGACGGAGACCTTAACCTTGGCCGGAATGGGTACCGGGCTTTTTCCAATACGTGACATAACAAAATGCTTTACCAGACGTAACAAACAATCTCACCGCCAACATTCTGGCGACGAGCCTGGGAACCGGTCATCACTCCCTGAGGAGTTGAAAGAATGGCCACACCCAGCCCACCCAAGACACGGGGTGCCTCAGAACCGGCGACGTAGCGACGCAGTCCTGGGGTGCTCACCTGCTTGAGGCCCTGAATGACCGCTTTGCGGCCCTGATACTTGAGACCAAGCTTCAGAGTCTTAAGCTTATCGCCCTCGACGGCGATGTCGGAAATGTAACCTTCGCTCTTCAGAACCCTGGCAATCGCCTCCTTGTAACGGGAGTGAGGAAGGGAAACAGATGGGTGAAGCGCCATACCTGCATTGCGAATGCGCGTGAGCAGGTCAGAAACTGGATCAGCGTTCATGGATGTAGTTATGGCTCGAATTACCAACTGGCCTTGGTGACGCCCGGGATCAACCCCTGAAGCGCCGCCTCACGGAAGGAGAGACGGGAGACACCGTACTTACGGATGAATCCGTGACGGCGACCGCTCACGAGGCAACGGTTCACGACGCGAACAGGGCTCGCGTTCTTGGGTAGGCTGGACAGACCGGCGTAGTCGCCCTTCGCCTTCAGTTCAGCGCGGAGAGCGGCATACTTCTTGACGGTCTCCAACTTCTTCTTGTTCCGGGCAAGCCAGGATTTCTTGGCCATAGAATAGATTGTTTATTTTGAAAACGGCATTCCCATCATCTTCAGGAGGTCGTAGGCCTCCTCGTTCGTCGGAGCGGAGGTCACGATGGTGATGTCCATGCCCTGCTGTCTCTTGATCTTGTCCAGCTCAATTTCCGGGAAGATCGTCTGATCAGGAACACCGAGGGAGTAGGTTCCACGACCGTCGAACTGCTTGGAGCCGACTCCGCGAAAATCGCGAATCCGGGGAAGAGCAGCAGAGACAAGCCTGTCAAAGAACTCATACATCACTTCACGGCGCAGGGTGACCTTGCAGCCAACCGACTGGCCCTTGCGGAGTTTGAAATTAGCGATGCTCTTGCGAGCGATGTTCACGACCGCCTTGCGGCCGGTGATCATCTGCATCTCCTTGACAGCGTCCTCAAGGGCGCCCTTCTCAAGGGAAGCGCTGACGCCCATGTTCACTACGATCTTTTCGATGCGAGGGACCTGATGGACGTTTGTGTAACCACGCTTCTGAGTCAGAGCGGGGACAACTTCTTCGATATACTTCGTGTAAAGACGGGGTTTCATGGGTCTCAGCGCTTGCTCGACTTGCGGGCGTCGTACTTGTCGGCCTTCATCACGTTGGAAACGTGAATCGGCGACTCCAACCAAAGCAGCGCGCCGCTCGGGTTCTCTTGGTTCTTCTTGACGTAATGCAGCATGGGCTTGACCAGACGGCGGCGATCGTCCTGCTCCTTGGAGCGTTCGTCGGTGCCTTCCAATATCACAGCCTGCCGTGAAGTCATTACTTCGGCGACCTTGCCGCGGCGGCCCTTGGCCGATCCGGTGATGACGACAACTTCGTCACCTTTTTTCACATGAAATTTGGATGCCATGTCTATTCCTCTTTGAATCAGATCAATGAATCAGATCACTTCCGGGGCGAGCGAAATGATTTTCATGAACTTCTTCTCACGAAGCTCACGCGCCACAGGGCCGAAAATACGGGTTCCGCGAGGGTTGTTTTCCTTGTCGATGATCACAACTGCATTGCGGTCAAAGCGGACATATGAACCGTCGCTCCGGCGCACCGGATGACGGGTGCGAACGATGACAGCGTTCTGAACCTCGCCCTTTTTGACGGTCCCATCCGGAGCAGCCTCCTTGATGTGGACCTTGATCACGTCGCCCACGTGGGCGTAGGGCTGATTGCTGCCGAGCACACCGATGGCCCAAGCCACCTTGGCACCGGTGTTGTCTGCGACATCCAGACTGGAACGAATTTGGATCATTGAAATTACCTCTGCTCAGTTTTTGACTGAACCTTCAGACTGGCTTTTGACGGAACCATCCGGGTTCAGGACGTCCACCAACCGCCAAGCCTTGAGCTTGGAAAGCGGGCGGGTTTCTTGGATGCGGACCAAGTCACCCACCTGGGCGAGCTTTGTCTCATCATGGGCATAAAGCTTCTTGAAGCTCGTGACCACCTTGCGGTACTGGGGGTGGCGATAGCGGCGCTCCACCTTCACGACAATCGTCTTCTCCATTTTGTTGGAGACAACTTCGCCGATGCGCTCCTTCCGGTGTCCGCGTTCTGTGGATGTCTGTGACATACGGGTCAAGATTTCTTCAAAATTTGGGTCAACTGCGTCTCACCACGCGCGACTTCGCGGCGGATCTCGCGGATACGGTGAGGCTTTTCCAAACGGGCAGTTGCCTGCTGGAGACGGAGGTTGAACAACTCCTGCCGGAGGTCCCGGCACTTGGCTGCGAGTTCCGCTGCCGTCAGATCTTTAAAATTGCTTTTGGCCATGATCGTCCCTCAACCCATCTTATGACGTGAAATGAACTTGGTCGAAATCGGCAACTTGGTGGAGGCCAAGCGCATGGCTTCCCGGGCAATCGCCTCAGGAACACCGTCGACTTCGAACAAAACGCTGGCAGGTCGGATGACAGCCACCCAGGACTCGACACCACCCTTACCCGTACCCATTCGAACCTCGAGAGGCTTCTTGGTGAACGACTTGTCAGGGAAGATACGGATCCAAACCTTACCGCGACGCTTCATGTAGCGGGTGATCGCAACGCGTGCTGCTTCGATTTGCTTGGTGTCCATCCAGCAGCGTTCAAGCGACTGGAGTCCATACTCACCGAAAGCCACGGTGTTGCCACGGGAAGCCAAGCCTGTGCGGCTTCCGCGCTGCATCTTGCGATATTTTACCCTTGCCGGCATCAATGCCATAAACGGTCTCCTAGAAAATGGTTAATTATTTGACCAGAACAGCCTCAGGACGCTTCTCCTCGGGCTTGCGGACATCCGCCTTCTTTATTTCACCTTTGCAGATCCAGCACTTGACCCCGAGCTTGCCATACATGGTGTTCGCCTCGGCGAACCCGTAGTCAATGTTAGCGCGGAGTGTGTGCAGCGGAACCCGACCTTCATGTTGGACTTCCACTCGGGCGATTTCAGCCCCACCAAGACGACCAGCGCAGCGAATTTTGATGCCTTCGACACCTTCCATCATGCGGGCTTCCTGAATGGCCTTTTTCATGGCGCGACGGAATCCGATCCGGCGCTCCAACTGGACGGCGATGTTTTCGGCGACCAACTGGGCATCAGCCTTCTCGTTCTTGACCTCTTGAATGTCGACGTAGACATCCTTGCCGGTCAATTTGGAGAGCTCCTCCTTGAGCTTGTCGATCTCGGAGCCCTTGCGGCCGATGACGACACCAGGACGAGCGGTGAAAATCGTGACGCGGCAGCGGTTGGCAGCGCGCTCAATGTGAATCTTGGGAATCGCAGCAGATCCCAGCTTCTTTTTGAGAACGGTGCGGATGGCGATGTCTTCCACCAGCAAGGCACCAAAGTCTCTCTTGTTGGCGTACCACTTGGAGCGCCACTCGCGGTTTACGGGGATCCGCAGACCGATCGGATTGGTTTTTTGGCCCATGTTATTGGTTGTCCGTGAGAATGATCTTGATGTGGCTGCTCCGCTTGAGGATCGGACCAGCCGAACCGCGAGCCTTGGGAATGAAGCGCTTGATGCTTCCGGCAGTCTGGGCATAGGCCCGATGCACGATGAGCGATTCCGCCTTCAAACCATGATTGTTTTCTGCATTCGCAATGGCTGACGCGAGGGTCTTGGCGACCGCCCGTGCAGACTTGCGGGGCACCACCTTGAGCACCGCGAGCGCGTCCACCGCGCGAAGACCCTGGACCTGTCGTACGACTTCCCGGACCTTCTGCGGAGACATTCTGAAATTCTTGAGTATGGCCTGAACTTCCATGACGTCGGTTCCTTACTGCTAGACCTTAGACTATTTGGCTTCGGCCTTGGCGGTGTGAGCGCCGTGTTTCTTGAACGTGCGGGTAAAGGCAAACTCACCGAGTTTGTGCCCGACCATGTTCTCTGTGACGAAGACCGGGCTGAACGCGCGGCCATTGTGGACGCTCACCGTCAATCCCACGAAATCGGGGGTGATGGTGGAGCGGCGCGACCAAGTCTTGATCGGAGTCTTGGACTTCGCTGCCTGGGCCTTTTCGACCTTCGAGAGCAGATGACCGTCAATGAACGGACCTTTTTTGAGGGAACGAGCCATATCAGCTTACTTTTGCTTCATTGGACGGCCATCGCGGCGAACAACGATGAACCGGTTGGAGAGTTTGAACTTCTTGCGAGTGCGGAAGCCCTTGGACAGCACACCCCAAGGAGAGGCCAAGTGCTGACGACCACCACCGCCCTTGGACTTGCCTTGACCGCCACCGTTCGGATGGTCGACCGGGTTGCGAGCCATACCGCGGGTCAGCGGACGAATACCGCGGTGGATCGCTCGGCCCGCCTTACCAAGAACCACGTTCTCGAACTGGGCGTTACCGACGGCACCCACGGTGACCATGCAGTCTTCGTGGAACTTGCGGATTTCACCGGAGGGCAGACGCAACTGAGCGTAGCCAGCGTCACGGGACATCAGAGTCGCCGAAGAACCCGCCGAGCGGACCAGCTGACCACCCTTGCCCGGAACGATTTCCAGGTTATGGATGGCGATGCCGACGGGAATCTTGGAAAGCGGAAGCGCGTTACCAACGCTCGGAGGAGCCGAAGGTCCGCTCATCACAGTGGCACCCACGGTCAGACCATCGGGGCAAACAATGTAACGACGTTCCTTGTCTGCGTACTCCAGAAGAGCCAGACGAGCACTACGGATCGGATCGTATTCGACGGCGATCACCTTGGCCTCCATGCCGATCTTGTTTCGGCGGAAGTCCACGGTGCGGACCTTCTGCTTGTGGCCACCGCCACGAGCACGAACGGTCACCCGGCCGTAGTTATTGCGGCCTCCTGTCTTTTTCCTGGTGTAAACCAAGGACTTTTCCGGACCCACTTTCGTGATGTCCGAATAGTCCTGCACGGTCAGATACCGTGTGGACGGCGTAAGCGGTCTAAACGTTTTCACTGCAAAATAATCGTTGCACGGGGCGCTAACCCTCGTGTGCCTCGCCATCACTCCCTGTTGCGTCGGGCAACTCGGTTTTCGGCGAAGCAGTTTCGTTTTTCACTGGGAAGTGTTAAACGGGAGCGCAGAGCGTATTCTTTCTGGTGTGACCTTCAATACTTTTCTGAAAGTTTTTTCGGAAGGAGCGCAAATGGATCTCAAGAATTGGAGACCTTCATGGTTCTTTGAGGCCGGGTTTTGAGGGCTTTTTCCAGGGGTTTTTGGGCGGCTCAGGCTCTCCAAACACTCGATATCGGGTTCGAAAATGCATTTTGCAAACCTTGGGCAAAACTTCTGGTCCGTGGCGCTCCACGAGGTTGCGGGCAGCGTCTTCAACGGCTGCTGATGCGCCGCGAGGCAGGGGCAGGGCGAACTCTTTTTCGAGGTTCTTCATGCGCTGAAGGTACTCGTTGCGAGCCACGATGGAGGCTGCCGCGACGGCCATGTCTTCTTCGGCCCGATGGCGTTGCACCAATTCGATGCCTTTTCCAAGGGTCATCAAGGCTCGTTCTACCGTGGATTTGCTGGAGGCGAACTGATCGCTGATGGCGCGGACTGGCGGCGGGTTGAGCAGATCTCCCCGTTCCAGAAGGTTTTCAATGGCACGAGCATGCCCCCAGGCGAGCACGGTATTGACTGACCCGTGGCGGGCGTGGAGGCGATTGTAAGCCTCGTTGCCGATGGCGATGACGCTTACCTGACAGCCTGGAGTATCGCGAATGGTTCGGTTGAGATGATGGATCTGTGCATCGCTACCGACCGACTTGGAATCACGGATACCCGCCGTCTTCCAAGCCTCCAGCACCCATTTGTTGACATAGACAGCGGCAACACAAAGCGGTCCAAAGAAGTCTCCCTTGCCGGATTCGTCCACGCCGATACGGGCTTCCAGGAGGCTTGGATCCAGCGTGGTTTCGTAGCCCAGGGTGGCGGCACCCAGAATTTCCGGTTCAAGCACGAACTCAATGAAGTCGCGGGTCCCCTTCCCTTGTACCACCAACTTTCCACTGAGGTAGAGGGTCACATTGAGATCTTTTTTGGCGCCACTAATGCGGGCATAAGGCACCTCCTTGAGTTGGTAGCCACCGGATTTCACCAGCGTTTCGAGTCGGGTGGCCTGATCGGTTGTCAGAGTCGCGGTGTGACTGGTCACGGAACACCGTGGGCTCTGGATTGGGCGGGATGTCCAGTCAGAACTGGCCCCAGGCCGACCGGCACGTCAGCTTCCGTCCCATGGGTTTGGAAGGGATATTGAAATTTGGAGACACCGGGCAAGATCCCAAGACAGCCCTGGCAGGGATCGCAGAACGATTGACCCGCTGGTTTGATCGGAAGGCCCGGGATCTTCCCTGGCGCAAGACGCAAGATCCTTACGCGGTGTGGATCTCTGAAGTGATGCTGCAGCAGACGCAGGTGCAAACGGTGATCCCCTATTGGGGCCGCTGGATGGATCATCTGCCGGGAATCCGCGAACTCGCCGAAGCGCCGCCAGAGCTGGTTCTGAAACTTTGGGAGGGTCTTGGATATTACTCCCGTGCCCGCAATCTCCAGCGCGCGGCTCGCCAAATCCTGGAGGAACACAACGGGGTGTTTCCTGATGATCCTGCCACGATTCTGTCTTTACCGGGAATCGGGCGCTACACGGCTGGAGCCATCGCATCCATCGCGCTGGATCAACCCGAGCCCATCCTGGATGGGAACGTGATCCGGGTACTCACTCGCTTCTTCGCTCTCGAGGGTGATCCCAAGGCTCGGCCTCTGAACCATCGGTTATGGGAACTGGCGGCCGCGCTAGTCCAAGCGGCCCATTCCGCCGAGCGGCTGGGCGATCGGCGGTGCGCGCGGGTCAACCAGTCCCTCATGGAATTAGGCGCCACGGTCTGCACCCCGGGAGCGCAGCCGGCCTGCGGTGTTTGTCCCCTGGCCGATGCCTGTGAGGCGCGCCGTCGGGGCCAAGTGGAACGATTCCCGGAGCTGCCGCCACGGGTCCCGATCACAGCGCGTTTCTTTGCCACCGGAATCATCGAGCATCAAGGGCGATACCTCCTGAGACTGCGCGAGAATACGGAGGTAAATCGGGGGTTTTGGGAATTCCCCAACTGGGAGACAGGGTCTTCGGACTCGCCAGAGGCAGTGCTGAGCGAGCAATTGGGTATTCCACCAAACCATTGGTCTTCACTCCCCGACCTGCGCCATCACATCACCCGATACCGAATGACCCAACGGGTTCGGTGCGCCTGCTTCCTGCCCTCACCCGACTGGACCCAGGGAACCTGGCTCTGGGCCACAGCCACTGAACTGGAGTCGCTGGCCATGACCTCAGCCCACCGCAAGTTGACGCTGAGTCTGACCGGGGCTTTCGAGAAAAGCCGGCAATTGTCATAGGGGGCGGTCGGGGCCATTGTGTGCGGACAAGTGAACGACGGACGACTCATAGCCCCAGACCACCCGCATTTTTCGGGCTTCATTTTCAAGATCCAGGCCAATATGGATCCGAAGCACCGGGATCGAATCGCCTTTGTGCGGATCGTCAGCGGGAAATTCGAGCGGGACATGAATGTGATTCACATCCAATCGGGAAGAAAAGTCCGCCTGAGTTCGTCGCACAAGCTCTTCGGAAACGAGCGGGAGACCGTGGATGAAGCCTATCCCGGAGATATCATTGGTCTGGTGGGCCACGATGGCTTTGGCATCGGAGACACTTTGAGCACCGATCCAAAGATTCGCTTCGATGAGATCCCGCGATTCACTCCCGAGGTGTTCGAGTATTTTCACAACCCCAACACGGCCAAATTCAAGCAGTTCCGTCAGGGGCTTGACCAACTGCTGCTCGAGGGGGTAGCGCAGGCTTTCCACCTGAAGGATACTGCCAGCCGCGTGCCGCTGCTGGCAGCGGTCGGCCCATTGCAGTTCGAGGTGCTTCAGTACCGGCTCGAGACGGAATACAATGCCGAGACGCGCCGTGAGAGTGCTCCGTTCACCACGGTCCGCTGGCTGCCCCAAGGAACGCCGACCGAGGCGCTGGACACCCTCTCGTTGCCCACGGGAGCCCGGTTGGCTTTCGACGTGGATTCCAACCCCGTGGTGCTGTTCCCCAGCGAGTGGTCATTGGGATATTTCTCTCAAAATCATCCCAGCCTCACCCTGACCTCCCTGGCACCTCCCCGGGTGCACACCCGGTAAATTTCCGCCCCCATCAATTTGCCTGATATGACTTCCGCCACTGATTTCGCCTCACCGGCCATGCCTGATTCGACCGGCCACTTCGGGCCGTTCGGAGGACGCTATGTGCCTGAGACCCTAGTTCACCCGCTCCAGCAGCTGGAGGACGAGTACTGGCGCGCCCAGCAAGATCCGGAGTTCCAGCGGGAACTCGACTACTACCTCAAGGAGTTTGTGGGACGTCCGACTCCCCTCTATTTCGCCGAGCGCCTGACCAAGGCACTGGGGGGAGCGCGGATCTACTTGAAGCGCGAAGATCTGCTGCACACCGGAGCCCATAAAATCAACAACGCCATGGGACAGGTGTTGTTGGCCAAGCGCATGGGCAAGACCCGGATCATCGCCGAAACCGGAG
>CAMCYJ010000003.1 GCA_945883815.1 Akkermansia muciniphila
GGCGTTCGTCGCTTTGGACCAGCACCCCAGTGGACTGTCCGCCGGGATCACCGACCTTCACCAATGCAGTGGCGATACTGTCCCCCAAGGACGGAGAAACACCAGAGTCGCTGCTGACCTTCCTTCAGTCTGTGGAGGTCGAGGCCGGACGACGTCCGAAGGTGGTCCACAACGAATCCCGGCCTCTCGATCTGGACCTCATCGCGTGGGACGGTGAAATCCGCCAGACACCCTGGCTGGTGTTACCGCACCCTCGGGCCCAGGTCCGCCGGTTCGTGTTGCAACCCTTGGCGGAATTGGATCCGAGCTACCGTTTCCCCGGCGAGGAGACTTCGATTACGGAGTCCCTCCAACGCCTTCCGCCGGACGATTTGTTGCGAGTGTGTTCGGATGCCCGGTGAACCAGAGCCCGGGAGCGGGTATGCTGAAGGGAACATCGGAGGGTTGACGGGGCCGCGCGCCTGGAGAATCTCGAGAGCGTGAGACACGCTCCGATTCCGTCCGCCCTGTTTGCCCAGAACCGAAAGCGACTTCGCGCGCTGCTCCCGCCTGGGGCCATGGTCATTCTCAATGCGAATGACGTTCTCCCCACCAATGCCGACGGAACCCTGAGGATGGTGCCCAACACCGACCTCTTCTATCTCAGCGGCATCGAGCAGGAAGAATCCATCTTGGTGCTGTTCCCCGACGCCGAGGACGAACGCATGCGGGAGATGCTGTTCTTGCGCGAGACCAGCGAGCTCATCGCCATTTGGGAGGGTCACAAGTTGACGAAGCCCCAGGCCACGGAGGTCTCCGGCATTCGCTCCGTGCATTGGACGGCGGACTTTCCGCGGACCCTGCACCGGTTGATGTGCGAGGCGCAGTCGGTTTGGCTCAACACCAACGAGCACAAACGGGCCGTGGTGGAAGTGGAGTCGCGGGATGTGCGTTTCATCCGCGACCTGCGATCCCGATATCCGCTGCACGATTTCCGTCGGGTGGCACCGCTGCTCCACACGCTCCGGGTGGTGAAGGATCCTCTGGAGGTCGACCTGATCCGACGTGCCTGCTCCATCACGAAGGCGGGGTTCGAGCGGGTGTGCCGGTTCGTGGAACCGGGCGTCAACGAGTGCGACGTGGAGGCGGAGTTCGCCCATGAATTCATCCGCCGTCGAGGTGGTTTCGCCTACAATCCGATCATTGGCGCCGGCAGAAACTCCTGCGTGCTGCACTACCTCGACAACGATCAGGTTTGTCGGAGTGGGGATGTGCTGTTGCTCGACGTGGCAGCCAGTTACGCCAATTACAATTCGGACCTGACGCGCACCATTCCTGTCAGCGGTCGGTTCACGCGGCGCCAACGGCAGGTCTATGATGCTGTGCTCCGGGTGCTGCGGGCCTCCATCGCAGGTCTGACCCCGGGCAAGATCTGGAGCCAGTGGCAGGCGGAGGCGGAGGACCTTGTAGCCCAGGAATGCGTCGGTCTGGGCTTGTTGAAGCCCAAGGATCTGAAGGTCAAAGTCACGGACCCGTCAAAGAAGCCGGTCAAGAAGTGGTTCATGCACGGCAATGGGCATCCCATCGGTTTGGATGTCCACGATCTGGGGCATATGAATCAACCGTTCGCCCCCGGTTGGGTGATGACGGTGGAGCCGGCCATCTACATCCCGGAAGAAGATCTCGCGGTGCGCCTCGAGAACGATGTCCTCATCACGGAAAACGGCCCGGTGGATCTGATGGCGGACATCCCTATCGAGGCCGAGGCAATCGAGGCGATGATGAAGTGAGCGTGTGGCCGGCGATGAGTGTGGCCAGCGATTGAGCCAGTCTCTCTGCGAATTTCAGTGGGAACGTTGACTTTCCAATTCTGGAATCAGCACTTGGAGTTCGGTGTTTGCTGCCCGGAGGAGTTCGTCGATCAGGTCCCATCGGCACGTGGATGCCTGGTTTTCCAGGCGTCCAGCCGCAGATCCCAATCGGCGGGCCCCCAGATTATTCGCGCTGCCCTTCAGGGTGTGTGCGGCCGCCTGAACCCCGACGGTGTCCCGGCGTTTGAAGGCGGCCGTCGCCTCCTCCAAGCGGGAGGGCGTGTCGCGCAAGAACAGGTCGATGATCTCGGTGACTGGGTCCGGTTCTCCGTCGAATCGAAGGGTTCGCAAGGAATCCAACAGGGCGGGATCGAGAACGGGCATCGAGTCGGAGGGTGATGCTTCCGAGGTTTGTGGGATCGGTTTCGAGGCAGCCGAGGGCGATGCAAGAACCTCTGGTAGAAAGGGCGGAGTAGCCCCGACCGCCCGATTCAACATGTTCGGCAGTTGATCGAGATCCAGCGGCTTGGTGAGGAATTCATCCATTCCGGCAGCCAGGCATTTTTCCCGGTCACCCGCCATTGCATTGGCCGTCAGGGCGATCAAGAAGGCGGGCGGACGGTTGCCCAACTTCCGGTCCGCCTCCAGGCGGCGGATCTCGCGGGCCGTTTCGTAGCCGTCGAGTTCGGGCATCTGACAGTCCAAGAAGACGGCGTCGAACGGTTCCCGTTGCAAGGCCTGCAGCGTCTCTCGCCCATTGGAAGCGACGGCGACGCTGTGTCCTAGGCGTCGGAGTTGGGTGACTGCCAGTTTCTGGTTCACGAGATTGTCTTCGGCCAACAACAGTCTCAGCGAACGGCCGGTCGGAGTGTTCGTCTGCGGAGTGGAATCCGTGGGGACAGGTCCGCTCAGGAGGCTTTCTCCCGCCGCCAGCGCCCGGAGCGCCTCCCGCAGTCGGGATTGCTTGAAGGGTTTGACCAGGTGTCCGGCGATACCCACCGTCCGCAACAAATTGGGATCCGGGCGCTGGGAGACCGCCGCTACCAGGATGATTCGCACGGACGCGATGGCCGCGATGCAGTGCACTTCATGAGCCACGGTCAAGCCGTCCATATCTGGAAACTGCAAGGCGATGAACGCGGCATCGAACGGATGCCCCGTCTCGGCCGCCTGTCGCAGGGCATCGATGGCGGCGGCGGCTGTGGTCTCCCGGGTGACCCGGGCTCCACACCGGTTCATCTCATGCTCGAAGGACGCGCAGGTGGCCGCATGGGCATCGGCGATGAGCAGCTTCAGGGGGCAGGGAAGCGGCGCAGCCGGTGCGGGACTGACGATGTCGAAGACCGCCGTCATGGTGAAGGTCGAGCCATGGCCCGGCTCACTGGTCACCTCGATGTCGCCGCCCATCCGACGTGCCAGTTCGCGGGAGATCGACAAACCCAAGCCGGTGCCGCCGAAGCGGCGAGTGGTTGAACCGTCGGCCTGGGTGAACTCCTGAAAGATCCGGCCGAGGGCGGTCGGTTCGATGCCGATACCGGTGTCTTTTACCCGGCAGGCGATCCGACAGCGGTCCCCCTGGATTTCCAGAACCTCGATGCCGACAAGGACTTCTCCCTTCTGGGTGAACTTGATGGCGTTGCCGAGGAGGTTGGTCAGCACCTGCCGGATGCGTCCCGGGTCTCCACGGAGCATCGCGGGCAGGTCATGATCGATCTTGGTAGCCACCTCGACCCCCTTGGCCTGGGCGATTTCGGCCAAGAGTTCAACGGTGTCCTCAACGATGGGCCGAAGGTCGAACTCAATGCTCTCGAAGGCCAGCTTACCGCTCTCGATCTTGGAGAAATCGAGGATGTCATTGAGCACCTTGAGCAGGTTTTGGGCGCTGTGGAGGACGGTGCCCGCGTACTCGCGCTGCTCCAGGTTGAGAGGCGTGTCCAACAGCAAGCGGGCGAATCCGATGATGCCATTCATCGGAGTGCGAATCTCGTGAGAGGTGTTCGCCAGGAACTGGGATTTGGCACGAGCCGATTCGATGGCGACGTCGCGCGCGGCAGCCAACGCGGCATTGGCCTCGTTCAGATCCTTCTCGGCCTGCTTCCGAGCCGTGATGTCTTCGACCGTGCCCTCGTAGTACAGGAGCTTTCCGGTAGCAGGATCCCGCACGGCGCGAGCGTTCTCGCTGATCCAGATCTTCCGGCCATCCTTGCGATACACCTCGCTGTCGAAGTGGTCGATCTTGTCATTTCGATTGAGCAGTTCCTCGAAGCGATCGCGCTGTTTCGGATCGACGTAGAGTTGGTGTTCGATGTCGGTCCGACTGGCCAGGAGTTCATCGACGGTGTCGAAGCCGTACATCTTGGCCAGCGCGAGATTGGCGTTGAGATAACGTCCGTCCGGCGAGGTTTGGAAAATGCCGTCGACTGCATTTTGGACCAGGCCTCGGTAATTGGCCTCGGTGCGTTCCAGTTGTTCGCGCGCTGTCTGCAGTTCGGTGATGTCCCGCGACAGCCCAAAGGTGCCCACGATCTGTCCGTCCGGCGACCGCAGGGGCATCTTGCTGGTCAGCGCCCAACATACCCGGCCATCCGGTTGGCTTTCCTTCTCCAAGCGGCCCAGGGTGGGTTGGCCCGTCTGGATGATCGCCAGTTCGTCCGACCGGGCGGCATCGGCGTACTGGCGGTCGAAGAAGTCGTGGTCGGTCTTCCCGATTAGTCCGTTCGGGTCTGCGACGCCCACTCGGTATGCGAGCGCACGGCTGGCTCGGGTGATCCGGGAATCGAGGTCTTTGAAGTAAATGGCATCCGGTGCGTGCTCGAGCAGTGCATGAAGCAGATCCCGTTCATGGGCCAACTGCTCCTCGACCCGCTTTTCTTGGGTGACTTCCCAGAAGCTGCCTTGGAGGCCCACGGGTTGGCCGCTGGCATCGAGCAGCAGGGTCTTGATGACATGGAACCAATGACGCTGACCATCGGGGGTCACGTTGACCTCGGTCTTCTCCAGCGAGTTGCCGGTGCTGATCACCTGACGGTCATCTTCGACGTAGCGGCGAGCCAATTCCTCCGGGAAGAGGTCGAAGTCGGTGACGCCGATGAGTTGGCTCTTTTGGCGTTTGACTGTTTTACAGAAGGCCCCGTTCACGAAGGTGAAGCGGCCGTTGAGATCTTTGCGGAAGATGTTCTGGGGCAGGGATTCCACCAACGCCTGGAAGTAGGCTTCGTTGTCGCGCAGGCGTGTCTCCGTTTGGCGTTGCTGTTCGGTGGTGGCCGCCAGATCAGTGGCCTGTCGCCGAAGCTCCAGATGAACCATCACCTGCCGGGCGACGGTCTGAAGACCCGCCCGTTGGCCGGGGTTCAGTCGCCGCGGAGATCGATCCAGCACGGCGATCACGCCGGCCACGCTACCGGAGGGGATGCGCACCGGGAGGCAAGAAAGCCAGCGCCATCCGTCCGGCAACTGGGTCTGGGCATCGCGCAGTTCGATCCAGTCGTGGATGCTGACTGCGACCCGAGAGATCACCGGCAACACTGCATCGATGAACTCCGGAGAGCATCCGGTATGTCCAGCTGGAACCCAGTCAGGGCATTCTTCCAGCACCACTATGGCCGCTGGTGCAAAGCTGACTTGAGCCGCCAGATTGGCCAGTTCATTCAGCGTGCCACCGGGTCTGGGGGCGGCGTTCATCATGGCCTGTAGTCTAACCTCAGCTCCATGGGTTGGTCACCCGGAAAGGTCTGGTCAGAACTGCTCGGGGTCTCCCCCCAGATTACCCGCGTTTCAATAGGGCAGTGGGAAACGGGCCGTCAGCGCCTTCACACGATCCCGCACCTTTGTCGCCGTCGCCGGATTGGCGATGTCCAGAAGCACCTCGCTGATCATGTCAGCGACGGCCAGCATTTCCGGTTCGCGCATGCCACGGGTCGTGACCGCTGGGGTTCCCAATCGAACACCGCTGCCCTCGAAGGGGGATCGGGTCTCGAAGGGAATGGTGTTCTTGTTGGTCGTGATCCCGGCGGTGTCCAGGGCCAGTTGGCACTGCTTGCCCGTCAATCCACGGGCCCCGACATCGACGAGCATCAGGTGGTTTTCGGTTCCGCCGCTGACGATGCGGAAGCCGTTGCGCTTCATGCCCTCGCACAGGGCCGCTGCGTTGCGCACGATTTGCTCTTGATAGGCCACGAAACTGGGTTGCAGTGCCTCGTGGAAGCACACGGCTTTGGCCGCGATGACATGCATCAGGGGGCCGCCCTGGATGCCGGGGAAAACCTGCGAGTCGATGGCCTTCGCGTACTGGGCCTTGCACAGGATGAGTCCGCCGCGCGGGCCTCGCAGGGTCTTGTGGGTGGTCGTGGTGACAAAGTCGGCGTGCGGCACCGGGCTCGGATGAACCCCAGCAGCCACGAGGCCGGCGATGTGGGCGATGTCGGCCAAGAGCATCGCGCCGACCTCACGGGCGATTTCACCCATGCGCTGGAAATCAATACGGCGCGAGTAAGCGGAAGCTCCGACGGTGATCATCTTGGGCCGGTGCTCGCGCGCCATGCTGGCGAGTTGGTCGTAGTCGATGAGTTCATTGTCCTTGCCGACGCCGTAGTGGACGATTTCGAAGAACTTGCCGGAGAAGTTGGCCTTGTTGCCGTGGGTCAGGTGGCCGCCGTGGCTCAGGTCCATGGTGAGGAGCTTGTCCCCGGGCTTCAGCATGCTGAAATACACGGCCATGTTGGCCCCGGAACCGGAGTGAGGCTGCACGTTGGCATGTTCGGCACCGAAGAGTTGCTTGGCGCGGTTGATGGCCAGCGTCTCCGCTTCGTCCACGTACTCGCAGCCCCCGTACCATCGCTTGCCCGGGTAGCCCTCCGCATACTTGTTGGTGAGCACGCTGCCCTGGACCTCCATGACAGCCGGGCTGGTGAAGTTTTCGCTGGCGATGA
The DNA here is from genome assembly GCA_945883815.1 of Akkermansia muciniphila. GTDB lineage: Bacteria > Verrucomicrobiota > Verrucomicrobiia > Limisphaerales > UBA9464 > SXXZ01. The sequence goes on from CAMCYJ010000003.1 coordinate 6,719, forward strand.
GCTCGATGTTCTCGAGCTGGCGCGACCGTTCGTGGCGGATGATGTCGGCGATCAGCGGGTCAACGGATGCGAGTGATGTGGACATGTCTGGTTCGATCTTGTTCACGCGGCGCTCGTGGCGACCGCCTTCAAAAGGGGTTTGGATGAAATTTTCGACGATCTCAAGGGCCTGCTGTGGCGAAACGAATCGCGCGCCCAGGCAAAGGACGTTCGCATCGTTGTGCTTTCGGGCAAGTGACGCTCCCTCGATGTTGTGCACCAGTGCGGCGCGAATTCCGGAAACCTTGTTGGCGGCAATGCTGATGCCCACACCGGTCGAGCAGATGAGGATGCCGAAGTCGACTTCTCCAGATGCCACCTTGCGGGCCACCGCCTGAGCGTGGTCGGGGTAATCGGTGGATTCAGGGCCGTAGGTTCCCTCGTCAAGCACCTGAAGCCCCATCCTGGAAAGCACTGGGACCAGGGTGTGCTTCAGGGCAAATCCGGCGTGGTCCGAGCCGATGGCCACGGTGAGTGTCGGCCGGGTCGTGCCGCCCTCCCGGATGAATCGGACGGCTGCATCGACCGCATGGCGGATCTGGTCCCGGCAATCCAGGTAGCCTTCGAGGGGTCCCCCAATGGGGTCATGGATATCGAGGTCCAGGTCGCTGACGTTTTCCTCGAACTCGCGGAGGACGAATAGTTTTTCAGCCGCCTCTGGGTACAGCGAGACAATGCCCTCCACATGGCCCCGGGTGAGACCGAAGATGTAGTCTGCTTCACGGACCAGTCGTCCGGTCAGCATTTGGGCGCGGTGTTGCGAGATGTCCATCCCCATCTGACGGACCGCGGTCACCGAATGCGGGCTCACCGCCTGACCATTCAGGGCGTTGATACCGGCTGAAATCGCCTGCCATTCCGACGAATCACCCAGGGCTTTTCGGGCCAACGCGGCAGCCATGGGGCTGCGGCATGTATTGCCGGTGCAGACGAACAGCAGGGTCTTCATGCGCGAAAAAAATCAGACATCAAATGGTGTTGCTTCCAGGAGTCCGGTCAACGCTGATGTCGGTGATGGGAACTTCCCGACTCAATCGGTGACCTGCGTTGCTTCGGTTAGAGAGGAGGCTTAATGCTGGCTCCAACCCCAGCGACGGCTCAGGGGCCAGAAGACCCAGCCGGATTTGCCGACGATGCGCTCCTGGGGGAAATCCGGCACCGGCCACATCCGGGAGTCGGAGCTGTTCATGGTGTTGTCACCCAAACAAAAAACATGGCCGGGCCGGACCGTCACCTCGTCCTGGGAATTCCGGAAATTGGAGGTGCTCTGCGTCATCGCCTCCAGGCGGGATTTTTGCTGGGCCCAGCGCCCGTTTTGGGAACCGTCGGTTGGCGCCCATGCGGCATTGGTGAATTCGCGCCACACTTTGACCTTTTCCTCTGCGATGGCGCTGAGCTGCTGCGCCGCCGAGGCGTCGCGGCTGTGCAGGAGTTCGTACTCCGCCTCGTGGGTCGAGAACCAACTGCCTTCAGCGAATCCAATCCCATTCACGTGGCCGGAATAGCTGCTGGAAACCGGATGCTTGGTCGGGTCGAAACTGTAAACGTCTGCGAAACCGGGAGTGGTGGTGTCCAAGCGCTGTCCGTTGATCACGACATGACGGTCGTCGCCGATCCGGACTTTTTCTCCTCCGAGGCCCACCAGCCGCTTGATGTAGTGGGTATTGGCCGTCATTCCCGGATGCTGCATCGACTTGAACACCACGGTGTCTCCACGACGCGGGTTCCGGAAATTGTAGGTGAGTCGGTCGACCATGAGCCGGTCGCCCGATTTGACCCGGCAACGGATGACCGGTTCTCCCTTCTTGAAATAACGCTGGGGTAGGGTGCCTTGGTCGTTGGCCAGACCCATGTGGCGCATGAAGTCGTTGGGTCCCTCGCTCATGGAGGTGTTCACGGCGTACATGACCCGCCCGACCTGGACATCGAAGGACTTCCAGAAAGTGCTGGTGATTCCACCAGAACCCGCCGAAGGGCCTACTCCGCCCAATTCGCCATCCTGCTCGGCGATCACCTCGTAGTAGTGATAACCAAAGAGTGCCCATTCCACAGCCTGGACCGCCAGGTTCGGGACGGACTGTCCCGTGTAGCGGAGGTCTTCGCAGGTGATGCCATTGAACGTGGGTTGAGCCGAGCCCGTGGGAATGGCCATGGGCTGGAAAAAGAATTGGCGGAAGGCGAACAGCACGATCCCCATGGTGAGCAGGCCTTCGACATTCTCGCGCATCGAGGCGTGCGCATAGGGCATCAGCGAGGTCTGTGCAGTGGCCTCCAATCGGGTCATCGCCGCGGCGATGTCGTCTCGGGTCCCGCTGCTCCGCATGTTCTCGAGGTGGCTGATGGCCGCTTCCAACTCGGTGATGCGCGCCGGCGTCAGGAGATCGCGCTGATGGTCCAGGATCTTCTGGGCCTGTTCGGCCAGATGGCCCGCTTCTCGATAGCTTTTCCAGAATACGTGGCGAAATGGTGACATGCGGCAACGGGAAGGTCTGGCAATTCGGCGCGGGGATCTAGTCAAAATCCAAGCCGGGCCTCCAGCAGGATTTCTGAGACCTCACCCGCAGCACAGTTTGCTTCCTAGGCGTCGCGGAATCCGACAGGGTGACCCCGAGTGAAGCTCTTGTTTTTAGGGGATATCGTTGGCGAACCCGGTCGGCGCGCAGTCCGAATGCTCCTGGAAGACTTGGTGCACCGGGAGAGTATCGATTTTGTCGTCGCCAATGGCGAGAACAGTGCGGGAGGGAACGGCATCACCGCGGGCATCGCCGCCGAATTATTCGGCTATGGGGTGGATGTCATCACGACCGGGGACCATGTCTGGGACCAGAAGGAGACGGCCTCGTTCCTCACGACCGAATCCCGGGTGTTGCGACCGGCCAACTATCCGCCGGGAGTGCCGGGCAATGGGTCGATCGTCTGGAACAAACCCGGTCTTCCCCCGGTGGCCGTGCTCAATCTTCAAGCGCGGACCTTCATGCCGCCGATGGAAAACCCGTTTCTGCTCGCCCAGTCTGAGGTGGCTCGGTTGCGGACTGCCACCAAGGTCATTCTGGTTGATTTCCACGGCGAAGCGACCTCAGAGAAGATCGCCATGGGCCGCATGCTGGATGGCTCGGTTTCTGCGGTGATCGGAACCCATACCCACGTGCAAACCGCCGACGACCAGGTCTTTCCGGGAGGCACAGCCTACCTCACGGATGCTGGTTTCACCGGGCCGCATGATTCGGTTCTCGGGCGACAAGTCGAACCGGTCCTGAAGCGGTTCCTGACCGGTTTGCCGCAACGCTTCGACGTGGCCAACGGACAAGTGCGTCTGCAGGGGGCTTTGGTGGAAATTGATGCTGCGACCGGACGCGCCCAGTCGATCGTCCGCATCTCGGAATTGCTGGACTGATCGAACTCCTGAGCGAATCACATCCGTCATGTCCCGAGTTTCTAAAACCCAATGGAGCTTCGCAGGTGACCTGTTCCAGGAAGCAGTCCAGAAGACGCCCGAGTCGGTGTCCGAGTTGACCCAGAAGCTCAAGAAGCAGTTGGAGGGCGGATTTGCGGATCGGAGGGTGGCCGGCGAGGTCTCCAACCTCCGGCTTCAAAGTTCAGGGCACGCGTACTTTGTCCTCAAAGATGCCGGAGCCCAGTTGGCCTGCGTGATGTTCCGGGGTCAGGGTGGGGCGGGGCGAGCTGCCCTCCGCGACGGGGCTCAGGTGATTTTGGGGGGCGACATCACGGTTTATGAGCCCCGCGGCAATTACCAACTGCGGGTCAACACGGTGGAAGTTCAGGGGGTGGGGGCGCTGCAGGCTGCCTTTGAGCGGTTGAAGGAAAAGTTGGCCGCGGAGGGACTCTTTGATTCGTCAAGAAAGCGTCCCCTTGTCCGATATCCTGCCCGGATCGGGCTGGTAACCTCGGCGAGCGGCGCGGCCATCCAGGACGTGTTGCATGTGCTCGCCCGACGGTTCTGTCCCGAGGTGATCCTCGATCCGGTGCGCGTTCAGGGGGCCGGAGCCGCGCAGGAAATCGCCAGAGCCATCGCGCGGCTGAACCGCTTTTCGAAATCGGGGCAGCCGCTGGATGTGATCCTGGTCACCCGGGGCGGTGGGTCTCTGGAAGACCTCTGGTGTTTCAACGAGGAGGTGGTGGCCCGAGCCATTGCTGCCTCGGAGGTTCCGGTGGTTTCCGCGGTCGGCCACGAGATCGATTTCACCATCGCGGATTTCGTCGCCGACTTCCGTGCTGCCACGCCCAGTGCCGCCGCCGAGATCCTGACTCAAGATTGGGTGGACAGTCGCGAATTCGTGGATGCCGCCGGTATGCGTCTCGCGCAGCTGGCTCGGCGGAGGCTGGTCCGCTCCCGGAATGGCTTGGAGGGATGGGTTCGACGCTGGGGCCGTCTGCATCCGAGACGACGACTGGAGGCCCGGTCCCAACGGGTGGACGATTCCGCCGAATCGCTGCGACGTGCAGCGGTCCGGATGGTCCGCTCCGTCGGGAGGCTTCTCGACGGATACCGCCAGCGGATGCTTGCCCTGCGGCCGCAGAATCGGGTGAAGGCGGGGCGTCACGAGTGGGCGCGGTTGCGGTCCGCGTTGTCGATGGCTCCGGCCCGTCAGCTGCACCGAAGGCGTCAAAGGTTGGAGGCGTTGGTTTCGCGCCTGAGATTGCTCTCTCCTCAGAACGTCTTGGATCGGGGGTATTCCCTGACGTTCGATGCCGATACCGGAACGCTGGTCCGTCAGGCCCAGGGGCTCGTCCCCGGAAGACGGCTCCAGACCCGGCTGCAATCCGGTGAGGTTTCCAGTGTTGTCACCCGTGTGGTCGAGGAGGGCTGCGTCGCAGAGGCTTTGCGCCCATCTCCTCCTTGAACTCGAGGGGGCTCTTGGGATATCATAGGTCTCGAGTTTTTGATATACCCGTGAAAAGCCTGACCTCTTCCCATGTCGCACTGGCCGCCGCGCTGATCGCCGCCGTGTCCGGTTGCACTTCCACCTCCCATCCCAAGGCCTCGCTATCCATCGAGCAGATCATGGAAGACGGATTCAAGGGAAAGGAGTCCTTGAGCGCCCGCATTTCCAAGGGGCAGGGCAACGAGGCCGACTTCAAGAAGATGGCGATGCTCACCAAGGAGTTGGCGCTCAACAAACCCGGCAAGGGCGATCTGGCCAGCTGGACCGAGAAGACCCGGGCCCTTCAGGCGGCGGCCGAGTCGTTGGTCGCTGGCACGCCCGGTGCGCTGGATGGCTTCAAGTCGGCGGCGAACTGCAAGGCCTGCCATTCCGTTCACAAGGGGGACTAACCCATTGGACGATTGCTTTCGAGGCCACCTCCATCGGGGTGGCCTTTTTATTCAAGCGAACCCGGCGGGAAAGACACCCAGCGGGGGGATGGTCTTCAGAGTTGTTTCAGGACAAAGGCGTCGGCATCGAACTCTGCGGTGCCGCTCTCTGCACGCAGTTCGGCATGCAGGAGGATTTCGCGGGGCGATTCACCATTGCCTCCTCGGGGTCCACCAGCCCAACGACGCCCCCCTTCGGCCCCTCGGGAAACGATCGTGATTTCACGTTGCAACAGAGTCCACTCTGTGGTGCCGGTGATGCCATTGGACGGAGTGGCACCGTCCTCGAATCGTTGGCCTCGCCGAGCCCATTCGGCATCCAGGCAGGCTCCGAATCCGCTCACCGATCGGGTTCGCACCCGGCCTTCGAGTTGGTAGCGACCCGGGGCCAGCAGGACTCGTTTCTGGAAGGATGCCGTACCCTGGCCGGAATCGGCGTGGATGCGCAGCAAACGAGATCCGTCCTCCGCTGGAACGGTCGCTGCCGGAGTGGGGTCTCCCTCGGCTGAGGCAATGAGCCAACCCGTGAGGCGCATACGACCGTCGCTGTCGAACTCCCCGGGTTGAGGAGGTTGGTAGCGTTGGCCGGCAAAGGCAGCCATCCGTTGCCGGATCCTCTGGCGGGTGGAGTCGACAGCGTTTTGAACGGGCGGCATCTCGGCCTCGCGCCCCTCCACGACGAGTCGCTCTTGCAGTCGGATCTGGGCATTGGTGAAGACTCCATCGACAAACTGGGCCGTGAATACGGTGTTGGTAAGGTCCCGCATGCGCTGGCTCAGTTGGTCCGCTATTGACGGTATGGAAAAGAGCCGTTGGCCGAGGAGGCTGCTCAGGGGCGGGGTGAATGAGCCGCGCGGACTCCGCCACAATTGATCCATCCCATGAGGCATCAGCACCAGACGATCGGACTTGGGCGCGTGATAAACCCGATAATTGTTGCGGTTGCGCAGGTATCCGTCCCAGTCGTCCAACTGGATTTGGAGGGCTCCCAACGTGACCATGCGCGCGATATCCAATCGTTGGGAAACCTGCTCCAGCCGCTCCGTGGGATCCTGCACCTGCAAGGCTTTGCGCAACGCGGCGAGGTCGGCCCAATCAGCGACGCCTTCGCCGGAGTCCCGTTCGAGATCGGCATCCAAGTCCTTCAAGAATCCGGGGTCATAAAAGTTTCCCTTGGATGATCCGAAGTGCTGCTTCAAGAAGGCCTTGTCCCAGCCCCCTTTGAGAACATAGATGCCCAGATAGCGACCATTGAGCGACACCAAAGCCCTTGTGGCTCTGGGAGTCGGCACCCCGGACCGGATGTACATTTCCGAGGCCAGGATCTCGTCGAGTCGCGAGTCGTCCTGGACTGAGTTGTTGAGATGCAGCTTCCGGTGGCCGAAACACGTCTGGCCGTCCTGGAATTTGCCGAAGTTCAGCGTCAGGGCGGGTACGTCGTCCACCGGTCGAAAACTTCCGGCCGCTCCCTTGAGATGGATGGCGACGTTGGTCCATACCTGCCCGCCCGCTCGAATGGTCGCCGAGGCATCTTCGTCCTTATTGCGGTTCCTGGGGCCATCCGATTTCCGGAGCCTGGCCAGATCGGCTCGACGCAGTTGAACCTCCCAGTGCAGTACCGGCCCATCGAACAGGGGTTCGCGCAGGATTTCCGCTTGCGACGCAGCGGCTTGGACCAAGAGAGCCGCCCGGCTGAGGAGCAGTCCGACCCCAAGGAGCGTTTGGAGGAGGCAGCGCATTGCTGGGATTCGTTGGATGGGCATCTTGGGATCAGGGCGGGTAGTTCAAACAAAAACCCCGCCAAGTGGGCGGGGCTTTGTGGTCCGACTTCAGACAAGGGCTTCTTCGCCCTCCAAGAAGCCGTTGAGCTGCCGGAGACGGGTCGGGTGCCGCATCTTGCGAAGCGCCTTGGCTTCGATTTGACGGATGCGCTCGCGGGTCACCTTGAACTGCTTGCCCACCTCTTCGAGGGTGCGGCTGTAGCCGTCCAGAAGGCCGAACCGCAGCTCCAGCACCTTGCGCTCGCGCTCGGTGAGGGAATCCAGCACGTCAGCCAGCTTGGACTTCAGCAGGCTGTAGCTGGTCATGTCGGACGGGTTCTCGGCGGCCTTGTCTTCGATGAAATCACCGAAGTTGGTGTCGTCGGAATCGCCCACGGGGCTTTGCAGCGAAATGGGCTGCTGGGCCATTTTGAGGACGGCACGAACCCGCTCGACCGGCATTTGCATCTCGTCGGCGATTTCCTCGGGGGTCGGCTCGCGTCCGAAATCTTGGATCAACTGCTTCTGCACGCGCATCAGCTTGTTGATCGTTTCGATCATGTGCACCGGGATGCGGATCGTGCGCGCCTGGTCGGCGATGGACCGGGTGATCGCCTGGCGGATCCACCAAGTCGCGTAGGTCGAGAACTTGTAGCCTCGGCGGTACTCGAACTTCTCGACGGCCTTCATCAGGCCCATGTTGCCTTCTTGGATGAGGTCGAGGAACGAGAGGCCGCGGTTCGTGTACTTCTTGGCGATGGAGATCACCAAGCGGAGGTTGGCCTCAACCATCTCGGTTTTGGCCTGCAGTGCCTTCCGCTCGAAGTGCTTCAGTTGGCTGAAGGCGGTGGTGTACTCGTCCAGCGACATGCGGACGAATTCTTCCAGCGCTTTGATCTTCCGCTCTTCGGCATGGATGATAGCTTGGGCTTGGGCTGAACGCTTTTGGGCGTCGAGCTCCTTGATGGAACGGACGGAAGTCTGGAACTTCTCGTGGATGTTCTCCGCCACCAGGGACATTTCCTCGATGACTTTCTGCTTGTAGTAGAACTTCGGGAAAGACTTCTGGAGCTTGTCGTCGAGCTTCTTGAACTCGGCGATGATCTTCTCCCGCTTGGTCTTGGATTCCTGCTCTTGCAGTTCGCGCCAGAATTCGTCGACCTGTTGGTCGATGCCGCGGACATCCTTGGTGAGCTTGCGGAGCGTCTTCAGGTGCTCTTCGCGGACCTCGATCTTTTTATCGACGATGACCCGGTCGAAGCGCTCCTTGGGCGGTTCCGAGGTGAGCTTTTCTGCCAGAGCAATGTGCTCTTTGCCGGCGAAACCGAAGGAATAGATGATCCGTTTGACCTCGTTCTCGTTTTCTTCGATGCGCTTGGAGATTTCCACCTCTTGTTCGCGCGTCAGCAGCGGGACCTGGCCCATCTGCTTGAGGTACATGCGGACGGGATCGTCCAGGATGTCGAGCCGCGACTTGTCTTCTTCCTCTTCCTGTTCGGCCGCCTTAGGCCGGTCCACTTCGGCCTGATCGACGATCTCGATCTCGAGGTTGCGGAGTTTGATGTAGATCTCGTCCATCTCCTCCGGCGACATGGGTGTGTCAGCCAAGACATCGCCGATATCGCTGTGAGTCAGGTAGCCCTGCTCCTGGGACTGCCGAACCAATTCCTTGATCTTCTCGGTGATGTCCACACCGGAGGCATTCTTGATGGTGCCGATGTTCGGGGTGGGACCATCACCGTCGCCGGCGGCCAACTGAGCCAGTTGGCTGGCCGTGGGGCCGATGGGCATCGGCGCCTCCTTCGGTACGATGATGTCCGACTCGTTCTCACTCTTGTCGGCAGTTTTCTTGGGGCGACGGTCTCCCTTTTCAGCCTTTGGAATGGGAGCTGCCTTCAAAGCCTTGGCCACCTTCTGAGCCACGACCGGCTTGGAGGGCTTCACCGGTTTGGTCTGCTTGGCATTGTGTACCGGCGCTGGGGCTGGGCTTACCTTTTCAGCAGCGATCTTTGGCGCAGCGGCCTTTGGCGCAGTGGCCTTGGACAGAGCCGCTTTTCCAGGGGAGACCTTCGCAGCGCTTGTGGGCGGACTCTGCTTGGATGTCGCTCCACCTTTGGCAGGGGCTTTGGAATTGGTGGACACGGCAGGCCGTTCCGACTTGGCTTGAGTCGGTGGCGACTTCTTGGAAGGGGCCTTGGCTGCGGGCTTCTTCTCTTTCGTCTTGGACATAGTAGCGAGGCTGCGCGATGCGCGAAGCCGATTAAGCAAGCCAAGGTGGGGAAGGCCCCCCCCCAAGTCAAGCGATGGGTCACAACCAAAGTGATACAACCGGTAAGTCGGCAGGAACAGTGACCTTTGGATTGGGGTCGGGGCAGTCCACCAATTGGACCGGAACACCGATCAGTTCGCAGGCACCGGTGTCGTCCGTAATGCTCAGTCCGCGGGCCCGAACCTCAGCGAGGGCGTTCCGAATGACCGTTAGGCGGAAGCATTGGGGGGTCTGGACGGCCCACAGGCTTGATCGGTCGAGGTGGCGTGCAACACGCTGCTGGGAGTCGGCCTCTTTGAAGGTGTCTACGGCTCGTTGGGCTGCCACCGCAGCACCTGTCTGTTCAGCGGCCAGGAGGCAGCGCGAAATGGTGTCAAGACTGGTGCAGGGCCGAGCACCGTCCTGGATGGCGACGAGCTGGGTTTCCCAGGGGACACTGGACAGCCCGTTCCAGACCGAGTCCTGTCGCTCGGCCCCACCCGGGACCAGGGTGAAGGGGCGTCGCACGGCCAACTTCCGGGCCAACTCTTCGAAATCAGATTCGAGTCCGGGTCGGATAACCAGGCAGAGATGATGGATGTCGGGGTGCTGGTCAAAGCGCCGCCAAGTGTGTGCGACGACGGGTAACCCGGCGACCTCCAGGAACAACTTGTCGATGCCCGGACCCATCCGGGTTCCTCGTCCGGCAGCGACAATGATGGCAGTGTTCATGCAAAAGAGGCGCAGCCATGGGGCCGCGCCTCTGGGGGCCGAGTCTCAGTCCGGGGTTACTTCTTGTCGGACTTGTTCTCGACTGCCTTCTTGTCGTCCTTCGGATCTGCCTTGGAAGCGTCGTTCTTGGCGGAGTCCGGCGGGGCGGTGGCAGCGAGGGTCTTGGCTACCGACTCGCTCAGGTCGTTCTCGCCTCCGGCCAATGTGGTGAAGATGACCACCGGAGTGCCATTGGCCGACATGGCTGAGAGATCCATGACCGTGGCATAACCACCGGCCTTGGCCTTCTCTTCGAGGACGCCCCGAACGTCTCGGAGGATGGACTCGCGCACACGACCCCGCTGCTCCATTAGGGCGCGTTGGCTGTTGCTCTGGAACTGCTTGATGTTGTTCTCCATCTCCAGGATGTCCTTGCGCTTTTTGTCGAGATCCTTGCGGCGTTTCTCGGTTTCCTCCTTGGAGAGTGCGGGATCGTTGGCCGCCTCGATTTGCTTGCCGAATTCTTCGTTGGCCTTCTTATAGTCGTCGTACATCGACTGGCCCATTTTTTCGAATTCAGCCAAGCGATCCTTGATCTGTCCGTCGGCCTGCTTGGTTCTCCAGAAATCGTCAAATACCTTGGTCAGGTTGATCACCCCGACCTTGCCTTGGGCGAGTGCGGTGGTGCTCAGCAAGGAGGCAGTGATTGCTGCGGCGAGGGTGAGTGCAGTTCGATTCATGCGTTCTAGGATAGATCCAACGTGGGCAACGTTTCAAAAGTCTCGGGTCCAGCCAACGCCAAACTGAAACTTGCCACCGCTACCGGTGTCAGGTCCGCGGGTGATGGGGATACCGTAGTCGAGACGCAGAGGACCAATGGGGAGATTCAGGCGGATGCCAATACCCCAGTTGTCATTGTAGAGACCGGTGTTGCCGCGCACCAACGGATTGCCAATGGCATCCGTCGCTGCGGACTCTGGCGCGAAGCTGTAGGCACCGGGATAAACCATACCGATGTCATAGAACATAGCGAAGCGCAGTCGTTCAATAATCGGGATGCTGTACTCCGTGGAACTGAACCAGTAAGTGCTGCCGCCGATCGGTTCGGCCGAGTAGTACTCGCGGGGGCCGACGGATCGGAACTTGTATCCGCGCAGGTTGTAGAGGCCGCCCAGGAACCAACGGTCAAAGAGCGGCACCCGAGTGGAATCGCCGTAGTGATCCACCACGCCAATGCGGCCGGTGAACTCCACGATGTGCCCTTCGAAGATGTCCTTGGCAACGCCGGCCTCGTCGAGCAGGCGATCTGGACTCCAGTATTGCGAAATCCGGGCTTCGAGCTTGTAGAAATCGCTGTCGCCGCCGAACGGGCCACCGACCAGTTCACCCAACAACTCGGCGCGGTGACCGCGCGTGGGCATCTGGAAGTTGTTCCGGGTGTCGTGGGCCAGAGAGGTCCCGAATCGGGAAACCAGGCGGCTGCCTTCTTCGGCCAGGATCGCGCTTCCGAAACGCTGCTGCTGGAGCCGGTAGCTGTCCGAGAACCGGATCTGGATGTTCTCCAGCGTGTAGCTGATGTTGCCGATGAAGTTGCGCGGCAACTGACGGGTGAGTCCGATTCGGGAACCGGTCTGACGCTGGTTGTAGTTGTCGGAAAGGAAGTTCAGGTCGCGGTGGTACAGGTCGACACTGAGGGAGAGCCGTTTGCCCAAGAACCAGGGCTCGACAAAGGTCGCGACGTAGTCTTGGCGACGGGAACCCATCTGGGCCCGCAAGCGGGCCTTCTGACCCGCACCGGTGAAATAGGGCGGATTCGAAATGTCAAAATTTCCCTGACTGACTTCGACGAAGCCGATCACCGAATCCACTGAGCTGAAACCGGCGCCGAGAGCGACGTTGCCGGTGTTCTTTTCCTCGACAGAGATGACGAGGTTTTTTCGGTTGGGAACGTCGGTCGGTTCCGGCTTGGCCTCCACTTTGTCGAAAAACTGCATCTGCTCGAGGCGGCTCTTGGACACCTTGGCCCGCACCATGTCAAAGGTCTCTCCCGGCGTGATGGCCAATTCACGACGGATGACCTTGTCCTTGGTCTTGGCGTTGCCTTGGATCTCGATCTTCTCGACGTAGAACTTGTCGCCCTCTTGGATGCTGTACTTCAGGTCGAGGGTGCCTTTCTCGACATTGGCGATCTGCTCGGGTCTGGCGCGGGATTCGATGTAGCCCCGGGCCCCGTAGAAGTTCTCGATGGCCTCCGAGTCCTTGTAGAGCCGTTTCGGCGAGAAGACCTCGCCCTCCTTCAGTTGAAGGCCCCGCTTGGTCTTTTCCCCATCCTTGGAAGTGAGGTTTTGGACGATCTGCTGCTGGGTGAACAGCTCGTTGCCATCGAATGTGACGGCTCCGACCTTGTACTGAGGTCCTTCCGAGATCGGGAGGTGCAGAATGAGGTTGTTGGTCTTGGGATATTCGAAGCGGGGCTCCTTGAGCTCCATGTCGATGTAGCCCTTGTCGGCATAAAACTCGTGGAGCTTGTCCTTGTCTTCCTCGAAGACGTCGTCCTTGAAGCGTCCGGACCCGGTGATCCAGGAGAACATCCACCAACGGCGGGTCTTGATGACCTTGCGCAGCTTGCGCTGCTTGAACGAAGGAGCGTCTTCGAAGAGCACGTCCTTGATTTTGACCTTTGGAGATTCCTGTACCTCGAAGGTGACGATGCCGCGACCCAGGGACTCGGTGATGCTCGGCTTGTAGTCGACGGTGGTCCGCTGAAGACCGGCCTTCTGGTACATCTTGAGAATGGCCTGGGCATCATTGAAGAGCTTCCGCTCATCCATGGGCTCACCACTCTTGGAGGTCAGTTTCTTGCGGAGCTTCGAGGCGGAGTACTTCTTGTTGCCCGAGAAACGGATCTCGGTGATCAGGGGCCGACCCTGCACCACGTAGGTGAGGGTGTATTCCTTGGGCACTCGCGTGCCATTGGGAGCCAGTTCTGTGGCTGTGATGTCTTCGGTGACCCGGATGTTGAAGAAGTAGGACGTGCCGTAGAGGTTCTTGATGTCGTCATCGACGGCGAACCGGCTGTAGGCCTCACCCTCCTTCACCCGGATGTTGGCCCGGATGAGCTCTTCGCTGACGGCGGCCGGCCCGACGTGCTTGATGATGATCTTTCGGACGACGGGCGTTTCCTCGGCGGCCGCCAATTGGAGGCAGGCCACGAGAACGGCACACAGCCGCAGGCTGCGGTTCTTGGTGAGTTTCATCAGCGGTTAGTCTTCGGCGTCGATCTTCGCCGCACTCTCGAACCGTGTGAAGCTCTTAAAGAAGGTCAATCGGACGTCCCCAGTGGGGCCATTGCGCTGCTTGGCGATGAGGAGATTGACGGGATGGGACTCCACCGGTTGCCGGGTATCGGAAATTTCCTCTTCCTCTTCTGCTGGTTTGTAGAGCAGCCCGACGACATCGGCATCCTGCTCGATGGCTCCGGATTCGCGAAGATCCGACAGACGGGGTTTGCGGTTCTTGTCCTTCTCGAGTTCGCGGTTCAGCTGGGACAGGACGATGACCGGCACGTTCAACTCCTTGGCCAGAGCCTTCACACCGTTGGAAATGTCCGAGATTTCCTGTTGGCGGTTGTCCTGGGCTTTCTTGGAGTCCGAATGCATCAACTGAAGGTAGTCGATGATGATGAGCTTGATCTTGTGCTGTTGCCACATCCGTCGGGCCCGGGCCCGAAGCTGGAGGATGGAGAGACCTGGAGTGTCATCGATGTGGAGGGGGCTCTTGGCCATCTTGGCCGCCGCTCCGGTGAGTTTCTTGAAATCCTGTTCGGCCATGAATCCCTCGCGGATCGACCGGGCATTGACCCGAGCCAGGGAGCACAGCATACGCATGACCAACGACTCGGAGGTCATTTCCAGGCTGAACACTCCAACGGGCTGCCGTTCATTGATGACGACGTGCTCAGCGATGTTCATGACCATCGAGGTTTTGCCCATCGAGGGACGTGCCGCGATGACGATCATTTCTCCACCATTCATGCCGCCAGTCATTTTGTCGTAGTCGGCAAAACCAGTGGGCAGTCCGGTGAGCCCTCCGGCCCGCTGGTGGAACTCCTGGATCATGTCGATGGCCCCGCGAACCAAGTCCTTCATCGGCTTGATGGTGGTGGTTTCGCGATCTTCGCTGATGCGGAGGATGTCGCGTTCGACCTCGTCCAGCAGGGCATCCACCTCGCCTTGATGCTCATAGACCCGCGCAACGACCGAGGTGCAGGCCGTGAGCATCCGGCGCAAGACGAGCTTTTCGCGGATGATCTCGAGGTAGTAGGAGAGATTGGCCGCGCTGGGCACGGCATCCTGAAGGCTGCTCAGGTAGGCCAGTCCACCGACCGACTCGAGTTGGTTGGAATCCTTCAGCTTCTGCTGAACCGTGATGAGATCGATGGGGTTCTTGCTGTCGTACATTTCCGCCAGCGTCTGGTAGATCAACTGATGCCGCTGGTCGTAGAATGTTTCCGCACCGGCCTTGAGCGTTTCGATGCACCCGCCCATGGCTTCGTTGGGAGAAAGCAGTACGCAGCCAAGCACGCCCTGTTCGCCTTCGATGGAGTGCGGGGGCAGGCGATCCAGGGAGGAGATGTCCAATTTCGGGCGAACCCGACGTGAACGCTTGAAATCGGGCCGTGGTTCTTCCGAGGCAGCTCCGCCGCGCTCGTCAGGAAGATCTTGCATGGGGTGGATTGAGAGTCCCGGAGGCTTCGGGCGGAAGCAAAGATTGTGCGCAACGGGTGGCGAATAACTCGTGCCTCTCAGTGCTTGCTTCTGCCGGTTGTGCTGGTTCGGCATTTCGCCGCCAGGATCGGCCGGAAAACGGTGGCAAAGATCGCTTTCGGGAAGGGCCTGAAGCCCAGCTCACACCCCCTTGAGGAGTTGCTTGATCCGCTGCCAAGCGGCTTCCCGGGCCTTTTTATTCTCAGGGCTTCCGGCCGGATCTTCACCCGCACGCATGAAGCCATGGCCCGCGCCTTCGTAAAGGACCGGTTCGAAGACCTTGCCCGCTTTTTTCATCA
This sequence comes from Akkermansia muciniphila, assembly GCA_945883815.1. Lineage (GTDB taxonomy): Bacteria > Verrucomicrobiota > Verrucomicrobiia > Limisphaerales > UBA9464 > SXXZ01. The sequence continues at coordinate 21,874 of CAMCYJ010000003.1, forward strand.
ACAGTTCGGACTTCGGCAAGGTGGCGTTGACCCGTGCATCGTTCCCGCCATAAAACCCGTAGACGGGGGCATGGATCTTGGCCAATTCCCGTTCGTCGTCGCTGCCCGAGCCGTAGAACACGAAGCCGGCCTTCACTCCGGTGTGCTGGCTCACGAAGCGAAAGGTCTGGGTGCCACCCCAGCAGAAGCCCCCGACTGCCACCTTGCCATTGCAGGCGGGGAGTTTCTGGACGTAGTCACAGGCCGCCTTCAAGTCGGCGGTGACCTGGTCTGGAGGTAGTGATCCGATCTTGGAACGGGCTCCATCCGGACCGCCCAGAGAGTCGGTGCCTCCGCCATTGGGGCCTGTTCCTGAAAGGAGATCCGGCGCTATGGCGATGTAACCGGCCTCAGCCAATTGGTCAGCCACACCCCGGACCCAGTCCGTTAGCCCGAAGATCTCATGGATCACCACCACTGCGGTGGCCTTTGCTTTGACTTCCGGATAAGCCACCCAGCACCGCACCTCTCGGTTCCCGTGGCGGATGGTGACCCATTCCAGATGGCGCGGAGATTTTTCAAGGCGCGGCTTGGCCCAATCCTGGCCAAGGGCGATGCCACTCAGGCAGCACAGCAGGGCCAGGGAACGGAGAAGAAGGTTTGTCGACATGAGGTGATGGGGTGCGATTGTGGGTTTTGACAGGAGTTCAGGGCGATTAGCGGAGGTGCCGATCGGCGAACTTCAAATAGAATTCCCAATCGACCTCCGTCAATGCATGAGGGCCCGAACGGACATGGTAGCCGACCGATTCGCCCACGGACAGGTTCACGGCCGGGAGGTCGGGGCCGGGAAGTCCGTCCTTGCCGAGAAGTCGATACACCTCGCTGGCATGCCATCCGCCAAGGTATTCGCCCTTGGGATCAGCCCAGCGATCCTGCTCTGCACTGGCGATGTACACGGGCCTGGGAGCGACGAGGGCCACCAATTCATGCTGGTCCACCGGCAGATCGGCGATGCGATGATTGTAGTCTTTGAAACGTCCATTGAACCAGTGGGGGAAACTGGTGTTGATGCGCAAGGTGGTTTCTCCGAAGAAGCGTCGGGCCAGAGCCGCCCCGCCTTCGCCGGATTCGTTGGCGATCACCAGGGCGAAGCGGGGATCGCGTGCACCCGCCCACAGGGCCGTCTTGCCGAGGCGTGAGTGCCCCAGTAGTGCTACTTTCTGGGCATCGACGGCCGGATCGAGGCTCAATTGGTCCAGGGCCCGGGACAGGGCCCATGACCATGTGGCAATGGCTCCCCAGTCACCGGGTTCAAAGCGGTGCTCCGATCCTTGGGGAGCCACCGCGCCTCGGAGTCCGTGTTTCCACCCGCCGACGAAATCGGCCTCGGCGTCGCCATAATAGGCTGTGGCCAGTCCGTACCCCCGTTCGAGGATTCGAGCAATCGGCCAAGCCGCCGCGTCGCTGCCGCGGCTCGCCTCGTTGGCCACGTTGTTGGTGACACCGCTACGCGGACGATTGGCCACCCAGCCCCGTGCCAGTGGCACATCGATTTCAGGGGTGACCGTGTGGTTTCCATCGAAATTCAGTCCTAGAAAAACCGGCACCGGTTGGGTGGCCTGGGATGGTCGATACACCAGAAGATCCAGGAGGATCGGGCGCGGACCTCGGGTGAGGGAGATTTGGATGCGCTGTCGGATCGCCTTTCCACCGAGGGCGTCTCGGCGCGTTTCCACCACCCAACCCGGTTGTCGCGGCAGTCCATCCGGGATTCGTCCGTACACGTGTTCTTCAAACAGGCGGACCAATTCTGCGCGTCGCCGCGGCCAGTCTTGGGGCGAGGTTACCCGCTTGCCATTCCGGAAGGTCAGCGCTTCGGGGAGCGAGTACGGGGGAACGGCCTCTTCCACGTCGTTGATGGGTACTGTCTGAGGGATTTGGGCAGCCCAGGCTCCCAGACAGAAACAGCCCAGCCATCCGGTCCAAATACGCAGACGGGCACTCCGGGAAATCATGGGCCACAGCCTCTTCAGTCGGGGCGTCCACCGCAAGGCCAGAGGGGGTGGCGCTTTCGGAGAAATCGCCCTACCCCCGGAGGGGACCGGGTGAGGCTGAGTTTGTAGCGGGAATCCGGCCTGTAGCCGGAAGACCTCCGAGGTAGGGACCGATCTCCGAGCGGTCCGTCGGGAGTGCTGGTGACTTGGAATGCTGCAACACGGGCAGGTGCACGGAGTGGCGTTTTCGGAGAAATCGCCCTACCCCAGAGGGGACCGGGTGAAGCTGAGTTTTTAGCGGGAATCCGGCCTGTAGCTCGAAGACCTCCGAGGTAGGGACCGATCTCCGAGCGGTCCGTCGGGCGGTCCGGCACCGCAGAGGAACACGAGGGGCCGGATATCATTGGCTGACCCAACCTCGGCAGGGCCGCCCCTTCAGGCCCCGCCCACGATGGAGATATCGATCGTGGAGTCCCGGTTGGGCAGGTCGATCACCAAGAGTTCAGTCTCCGGAGAACCCGTGGACTTGCGCTGGGCACCGTCGATTCGGATCCGGGCTTTCGGAGACGTGTCCCACAGGACGATTTTCCAATTTCGGATGCGGCTCGAAAACTTTCCCTCCGCTGCTCCGAAGTGCAAATGCGTGGTGCGACCGTGCCGGCGCAGGGTGATGAGCCGTTGGTGGAAGACTCCCGATTCGTGTTCTCGGGAGATTCCGTCGTCTTCGTACCAATGAAGACACCCTTCCGGGCCCGGCCATACATGCAGCGAGAGGGTTTCACCTGGAGGCTCCTGTGTGGAATTGCGGACTGGGGCCAGGGGCAGAATGCCGCCGGCGCGGACATAGACCGGAATCCGATCCAGCGGCGTTTCAGCGAGCACGGATTTTCCTCCCACTTGGCGTTCGCCCGTCCAGAAATCGTACCAGACATCGTTGGGCAGATACACGCTGCGGTCTGGGCAGCCGGGTTCTAGCACCGGTGCGATCAGGAGATCTCTTCCGAGCAGGAACTGGGAGTTGCAGGCCACGGCAACCGGATCGTTGGTGTACTGGTAGAGCAGGGGGCGAATCAAAGGCTCACCCTCCGAGGTCGCTCGCTGACTCAGACAGTAAAGGAGCGGAAGGAATTGATAGCGCAGGCGAAGCGTCTCCCGGGCGATGGCTTCCACCTCCGGACCGAAGGCCCAGGGTTCTTGATCCCGGGTACCCAGATTGCTGTGGTTGCGGAAGAAGGGGGTGAAGGCTGCGAACTGAAGCCAACGGACGAAGAGTTCTGGCGTTGCGTTGCCCAGGAATCCCCCGACATCGCCGCCGCAGAACGGGACTCCGCTCAGCGAGAGATTCAGCAGCATGGGCACCGCGTCTCGAAGGTGCTCCCAGTGGGAGGAGGTGTCTCCGGTCCAGACGATGGCATGCCGCTGGATGCCCGCATAGCCCGCCCGGGTGACCACGAAGGGGCGCTCATCGGGGCGATGCCGCAGGAGGCCTTCCCGGGAAGCCTGAGCCATGGCCTGCCCGTAGAGGTTGTGAACGGCGGCATGGGGTTGGGGCCCGGTGTCGGTCCGGTGCAGCGCATCCGGCGGTAGAGTCTTGTCGGGCCGGGCGAAGTTGGCCGGCTCGTTCATGTCGTTCCAGATGCCCGCGACACCCTGTTCGAGCAGCGTGCGTTGCTCATCTCCCCACCACGTCCGGACTTCCGATTTTAGAAAGTCGGGAAACCGCGCGATGCCCGGCCAGACTTCGCCCCGATAGTCCGTTTTTCCGTCGGCTTCCCTCACAAAGGCCTCGTGTTGGATTCCGCGTTGGAGCACTGGAAAGCCGGGGTCGTCCTTCACCGCAGGATCCACGATGGCCACGGTGCGGATGCCCTGACGGCGGAGCTTGCGGGTCATCGAAGGCAACCGGGAGAACCCCGGCCCCGTGGTGAACACGCGGTAGGCGTCCATGTGGTGGATGTCCAGGTAGAGGGCATCACAGGGCAGGTCCCGCTGTCGGAACTCCCGGGCCACGGCCTCGACCCGTGCCTGGGTCTCGTAACTGTAGCGGGACTGGTGATAGCCTAGGGCCCACTCTGGGGGCATGGGCATGGTGCCCGTCCGTTGCGCATAGCGGCGGAGTACCGACTCCACGGTGGGCCCCAGGAAAAGATGGAGATCGATGTCTCCGGAATCGGCCCGCAGACGCCATCGATCTGGATGCGATGACCCTAGATCCCAATGCTGACGGCTGGGATTGTCCCAGAATAGACCGGCCACCCGCCCGTGCCGCAGTGACAGGGCGAAGGGTACGGACACATACAACGAAGGCAGGGCCGGGTGGATCGCAGGAGCATGCCCCAAAACGTCGATGTTCCAGAACTCGCGCACGGACCCGCGGCGATCGAGGGTGCCCGTGACTTCTCCGAGACCGTAGAGCGACTCGTGCTCAATGAGGTCCAGTGTCAGTTCAGGGGCTCCGTCGGCGGAGAATCCGGTTGAACTGGGCCCGGCTGAGAAAACTTCAAACCCCTGTGCATCGCTCAATTGCCAAGCGCCCCGGCGATCCCAAGAAAAAACGCCGCACTCCGTCGCCAGACAGGATCGGTTGCCGATGCGCTGGGCGGCCGTTTCCGGGATTTCCCAGTTGGGATCGATGAGGGCTGCTGAGGCCGGGACAGGAGGGGCATCAACCCTTTCCAGACGCAGGCGGAAGACGTCCGGAGCCGGCGCCTCGATGCGGGCGTGGATGCCTGCGGGGGTGGGCAGGATCATCATGCTCAGGCCTTGTCGCCAGAGCCGCTGGAGGTCTTGACCTCGATCACGTCATGCGGTGAGGCCTCTTTCTGGCCGGCGGGGCTGACCCGAATGTACCGGGCTCGTTGCCTCAGGTTCGCCAGATGGCTGGCTCCCAGATACCCCATGCCGGACTGGATGCCTCCGATGAGTTGGCCGACCACAGAATCCAGCGAGGCGGCGACTTCCTTCAGCGCTTCGATGCCTTCGGCGGCGGCCTTGCGGGTGTTGTCGGTCGTGTGGCCGTAGCGCGCGGCCGACCCGGCTTTCATGGCGGCATGGCTGCCCATGCCACGGTACTGCTTGTAGAGCTTTCCGTTGATTTCGACGATTTGACCGGGTGCCTCCGGGCAGCCGGCAAACATGCCTCCGCAGATGACCCCGTGGGCGAGGGTGAGTGCCTTGACGACATCGCCGGATTTGGTGATTCCACCATCGGCCAACAAGGTCACACCGCAGGTCGCAGCAGCACGGGAGGTGACGTAGAGAGCCGTAAGTTGAGGGATTCCGACCCCTGCCACGACCCGTGTGGTGCAAATGGAACCGGGCCCCTGACCCACCTTGATGACATTGGCTCCGTTGGAGGCCAGGAATTCGACGCCCGCAGCGCTGGTGACGTTGCCCGCGATGATGGGCAGGTGCGCGAAGGCGTCTCGCACCATCTTCACCACCTCGCCGACTCCCCGACTGTGGCCGTGAGCCGTGGAGACGGCTACGCAGTCCACACCGCGATCAATCAGCCCTCCGACATGCCCGATGACCCGGTCGCGGTCGATGCTACCATCCTTGTGGCGGACCGTGGAGATGGCAGCACCGCAGAGCAGTCGGAATTTCGAGTCGCGGGCCGGCTTGAGTGCCGCACCGGTTTCCTGAGTGATTCGCTCGATATCACTGAGTGTGAACAACCCTTGGAGTCGATCCTGATTGTCCACGACCAGCAGCTTGTGAATTCCCAGATTTTCGGTGAAGAAGCGATCGGCGCGTGCAATCGGATCCGATCCGAGTTCGCCCTCGGAAATGGTGCGCACCTGGGCCCGTGGCGTGAGCGCCTCGGAGACCTTGCGTTGGGCGTAGCGTGGCTTGACCACATGCCCCGGGAGGAGTCCCAGTAGGGTTCCGGCGGCGTCGACGACCGGGAACGTGCTGAAGCTGAAGCGCTTCTTGTCGATGAGCTCCAGAACATCGCCGATGTACTGTTCGGGGTGGACGCGGATGGGGTCCTGGATGAGTCCATGGACGTGGTTCTTTACCCGCGACACTTCTGAGAGCTGTTCCTTCTCAGCCATGTTGTAGTGGATGAGCCCGAGTCCGCCGTTCAACGCCATGGCGATGGCCATGCGCGCCTCGGTGACGGTGTCCATGTCGGCAGACACCAGAGGGATGTTCAGGTGAAGTCCCTCGGCCAGTCGGGTGTCGATCTGGCTCTCCTTGGGGAGGATTTCCGTGTAGAGGGTGGCTAGCGTGACGTCGTCGTAAGTGAGGGCCGTCTTGCCGTGGGACGGGAAGAACCGGGAAGCCGGTTGGTAGAACTCGGAATCAACCTCGTGGTCTGGGGTCGCATCTGCCATGAGCAACGATGGAAGGCCCCGGGCTGAGAGGCAAGGAAACTGAAGTTGCCGGCGCCGATTGGCATCGGTTCGGACTCTCTGGCCGCCAGGGGCGAAACGAACTATTCGACCACCTTGGGGACGACAAACAAACCACCCGCCTGAGCGGGGGCATTGCGGAGGGCTTCGTCATGCGGCAGCGAGCCGGTCACGACATCCGCCCGCATCACGTTGACCAACGGGAAGGCATGGGCCGTCGGTTCCACCTGCGACACATCCACTTCCTTGAGCTTTTCGATGTATCCCAGGATGTTGTTCAACTGGCCGCTCAGGCGTTGCTCCTCATCGGGAGTCAGGGCCACCCGGGCCAGATTTGCGACGTATTGGATGTTGAAGTCGGACATGGGTGAAGAGTACGGGTCGGGTCTCTTGGGAAAGGGATCAGTCTTCTCCGAACTTGGCATCCACTAGTGCGCACAGCTCGGTCAGTGCGGTATGGCAATCGGTTCCGGTGCAGACGATCCGCAGCTTGCTTCCGGGTCCGGCGGCCAGCATGAGCAGGCCCATGATGCTCTTTCCGTTGATGGTCTCTCCATCCTTCTCGATGAACACATCGCAGGTGAATTGGCTCGCCAGCTTCACGAATGAAGCCGATGGACGGGCATGGATTCCCTGCCGGTTCTGGACCGTGACATCGCGGTGGAGGGTGTTTTTTTCGCCAGTCTTGGCGGCCGAACTCATTGCCCAAGCGTGTTTCGTCGATGCACCGATGCCAATCCGGAAATCAGGAATGCTCGGGTATCGTTGGTGATGATTCAGGGGGTCGCTGATTTGAGGCGCTGGGCATAGGACCGCGCTTCCCAATTGTCCCAGGGATTCAGCGCCAACGACTGTTCGACCAGGAGGCGGGCCCGGTTCAAATCGCCGCGGACGATGAGGTTCCAGCTCAGGGCATTGAGTACCTGAACATCATTGGGGCCCAGTCGGAGTGCTGCTTCGAAGGATTCCGAGGCCGACTTGAGATCGCCCAGCCATTGGTGACACAGCCCGATGGCGACATGGGTTCGAGCGTTATAGGGGTCCAAACGGGCCGAGGCCTCCAACCAGCGGAGTGCCTCTTGGGCCTGTTTTTCCCAACCGGGCAAGCCTTGCCAACTCAGGCGACGTTTTTCCTCACCATACCAGTAGGGCGTCATGGGGTTCCCCGGAGCAAGGGCTGCCGCCTTGGCCAGTTCTTGGAAGAACATCTCATCGACACTGGGGCGTCGCTCGGCGCGCTTGAGGTGCGCGTCTTCTCCGGCCGCCGTGACTCCGAGCGGGATCATCCAGTACAGGAGGCCGGCCATGACAGCGGTGGCAACCAACCGGAGGGGTAGGTAGGACTTGATCCAGAAGCGTTCCGTGGCGAACCGGGTGTTGGAGATCAAGATGCCCGCCAGGATCGAAGCTGTCACCGCGATGGCAGGGATGTGCAGGTTGAAGTCAAAGAGGCAATGGACTCCCAGTCCGCTCAGCCCTGCCACGCTCCCGGCGAAGAACGCCGTGCGGTTGCTTTGCTTGACTCCCAAGTCCGACGAGCCCCGTTCGACATGTCGGGACGTGCGGTAAAGGCCGTATCCGAAGGCGGCGAGCCCCAAACCAACGATGCCGGCACCCGCGACACCGTACTCCACCAGAAGCTCGAGGTATTCATTGTGGACATGCTGGGGGCTGAGCGGTGTCGTCGGTGTTCGGTAGGCTGGGAAGCGAGTATCGAATTGCCCTGGGCCGACTCCTTGCCAGCGATGGTCGGACCACATCTGCACGGCAGGTTTCCAAATCCAGGCACGGAAGAGTCCGCTGTCTTTCTTGCCGGAGGCGGTCAGCGCATCGATTCGGGCGCGGGCTTTTTCGGACTTCAGGAGAAAGGTGATCGAACCGACGCAGAGCACCGCCATGAGTGCCGCCGTTGGGATCCGATACTGGGGACGGCGGAGCAGCCAGAGCGAGAAAGTGGCGATGGCGGCTGCCGCTCCGAGCCAGCCACCCCGAGACATGGTGACCGCGATGCCTCCGAGCATCATCAAGGCCGCATATCCGGCGATGATCCGTTGCACGACACCTCCCCGGCCCAAGAAGGCGTGGGACAATGCCAGCGGCATGAGCATCAGCAGGAAGGCTGCGAGATGGTTCGGGTTCACGAACGTGCCACCGAATCGCTTGTAGTAGACTAGGGGTTGAGTCTCCCAAAGGACCTTCTGCGAATTCTGGGTGAATTGGACGATGGCGTAGGCCGAGGAAAGGAGTCCGATGAGCAACAGGCCGTTCACCACCCACCCTGAAGTCTCCTGGCGATGGAGATTGTGCAGGCTGGTGAAGAATGCCACGGCGCAGACTGCGATCAGAAACACCTCTTGAAGTGCCCAATACGGCACGCTCGCGGAGTGGCAACTCCAGGCGGCATAGCCGAAGAAGATCGCCACCGCCCAGGTGACCGGCGGCAGCAGGAAGCGATGGGTCGGTTCGACCCACATCCGAAGAGTCCAGACGATCCAGGCCATGCCGATGGCCGCGAAGCCGACACCCGACTCCCGGGGATTCACCCCGGCGAACCAGAAGGTGAGCCACGCCACCGAGAAAAGCAGCAGGCCCCCCACTAACCGCTCCAAAAGTTTGTCGAATGCCGAGCTCGATCGCATGTGCTGGGTCAAGCCTAGGAGACCGTCAAGGGCCTCGGGAAGGATTTAGCCCGGATATTTCGCACTTCAGCTCGCCTGGGATGTCGAAGATCCCGGCGCGCTTTCGTTCCGTACCCGAGCGCGGATCGCCGGGTTTCCATGTCAGTCCCGAATGGCTGGAGTCAGACGTTTGAGCCAGCTCCACACCCGAAGCACTTCGGTGACACTCCAAGCCTGGGCATCACAGCCACGGGGCAGGTGAGGTGCATCGCCATCGAGGATCTCGGGCAACTGGCCCACGCAACCGTGCTGCAAATAGGCTTCCACGCTTGTCAGGTAGGCGCGAGACGCCTCAATGGACACGGGGCTCTTGCCATAAGCTTTCACCACTGCCTCACAGAAACAGGGGAACGTCCAAACCCAAGCGGTGCCATTGTGGTACGCAGGCTTGCGACGCGTGTCTTCATCCCCTTCGTAGGAGCCCCAATAGGGTTCGTCGGGGTGGTTCAGGAGGCGTCCGTGATGCCAGACCGGCAATGGCGGATGGACCGGCAACGGGGCCAGAGACCGAAGCGCCCCGGGGACAACCAAGTAGCGCTGCGCAGCCAGCACGGTGCTCCGGGCCTTGGGCCCATCGACCAGATCCAGTGCTACGGCCAGGAGTGCGTTGCTTCGCAGGGCGTTGTCACGCACCGCTTTGGCGGCAGGGTGATCTTGGTGCGCGTGGAGGCAATCGGAGAACCACCCCAATTCTTCGATCCAGAAAAACTGGTGGAATGAAACCTCGGCCCGCTTTGCCAAGGTTCCCCACGCCTCGTGGGACATGGCCGGAGGGCAGCCCAAGCGATCGAGCAAGCGGAGAAGGCGGATCCAGAGCACCTGGATCTCGACCGGATATCCCTGACGCGGCGTTCCGGCCGGATGGTTGGTATCCATCCAGGTGAAGTGGCTGGGGCTCCAGACCAACGCACTGTCCGGGTCGACACGGATACCCTGCGGGGTTCCCGCAAGGTAGCCGGAAGCAATGGAACAAAGGACGTCCCGTACCGTGCGTCCTTGTCGGTCGCCGGTGCTCAGCCCGAAAACCGATTCGGCCCCCAAGGGGTCAGCCTCGGCCAATTCTTCAGCAACGATGCCATACCACAGCGACGCATCGCTGGTTTCCCGGTTGGAAGCGTTCTCGCCATGGATGGAATTGGGGAGGGTGCCGCCCTCTTCGAAACGGCCAAAGGTGACTAGCAACTGACGCACTTCAGTGAAGCGTTCGGCCGTGATGAGTCCGCGGGCGGCGATCAGTGAATCCCGGCCCCAATCCAGGAACCACGGATACCCCGCGATGACGGTCACCGAATCGGAACGTCGGACCACGAAACTACCGATGGCCCGTCGAAGGAGGAGTTCCCATGGACAAGCGGTCGCGCTGTCGGACAGGACCTGACGTCGCTGGATGAAACCTGAAACTTCTTCGTCGGAAATCTCGTCCGTTTCGGCCGACACGGTGATGGTGGATGAGTCGCCAGAACTCAGGGGAATCTCGAACCATCCTGGGCTGTAGGCATCCCCGGAACCATTCATGCCCCGGCTGGCTTCCACCGGATGCGGGATGTCCCGGCACCATTCTACCGCAGGATGAAAATGTCCGCGGCTCACGGCCACTCTCAGACTTCGGGAGGGGTCTGGTTCAAAGAAAAAACCTTCCATTGCTCTGGCCGGTTTCGCCTCACCCGGGGTCTGATGCACGACCCGGGTCGCCCGGATGAAGTGGGATTCACTGTCGGGATTGAGACGGGTCTCCCAGTGGAAATTTCGGTCCTCCACATCCACTCGGACCACCAGGCGGACATCAAAGGATGCAGGCAGGGGTTTTCCGAACCGCGAATCGTGGCTCGCCGCGGCCGGTCGGCTGAACTGGAAGACCGTGATGTTTTTTCCCTCCAGCATGTCGGCCACGACCCGGATCTCAACACTGCGTCCGTCGCCCGCATTGGCGATGAAGCGCCAATGAGTGGGGGCGACGGTCTCTACATTCACCAGATTCGAGGCGTCCAGGGGCGAGATGAATCCATCGGCATTGACCCAGACGCGGATGCGCTTGGCGAATACGTGCCGATCGACCGGTACCTCCGGGTGGAGGTTGGCACCGAGCAGGCAGTCGTACTTGGAGTGGATTCGTCCCAGGTCGAGGCAGAGCCGGGCCATGCCGCCTCGGCCATTGGTCAACAAAACGTGGGTGTTTTTTGGGTCCGGGGGCACCGACGGCAATGCTGGCGGAACGGTGTCCAAATACCTCAGGGTGGCTCGGATCCGAGGATCGGTGGGTGCGTAACGCTCCAATTCGAGGACGACATCTCCACGGTGTTTCAGGGGAGGAATTGCGGAGATGTGCCCCGCTTCAACGGGAATGGATTCCTCGTTGTATTCGAGGCCATTGGGTTGCGGGCAAACTCGGATGCGGAACCGGTGGGTGTCGCGGATGAGCAACCAATGCCCAGGAGGAACGAGTGTGACGCGTTTGCGATCTTGAGCCTGCCAGACGATGACGGGACGGTAGGTCTCTGAGGTGTCGATCAGGCAGGATTCATCGTGGGCTGCAGCGGTCAGGAATCCCACAGGATCCCGCGATACCCATGCGGCCTCCTGTTTCCAATGGGCTGAACAACCCAGGATCCCCCGGCTGACTCGGCCCCGGCACATAGCGGCCCAGTCGGCGCGCCGACGGGTTTCCCGATAGACATCTCCAGAAAGACCCAGCGGAGTGATCGAGGGGGACAGGCAATGTGTGGCTCCCGGTGCAAGGGTGATCCGGATCCGGCGAATCAGTTGCCCGGGCGACGGTGCCAACTCCTGCCACCGCGGGGCGGGCAGGTGGCCCACCAGGTCGAGAGTCGGTTTCCCAAGCTCTTCCCAGACGGACCAATCAAGTTCGATGGAACGCTCCTCCTCGAACTCCGTGTTGGCCAGCACGAGGACGTGATCGAGCCCCTCGGCCGAATCGCGACGCAGGGCATAAACCATGGAGTGAGGATCGCTCACTCGCCGCAACGAGGTGCCATCGAAGAAGCAAGGGTGGTTGCTGATCAGTCGATTCAGCGCCGACAGTTCGGGTATCAGCGAATTGGGCGATCCCCAAGCCAAGCCCCGGCTGCTGTGGACGTTGATTTGCTCGGTCGCACACCACTCGACCCCGGCAGTGAATCCGAAGCCGCCCTGAATGGATGTGAGGGCCGCAAGTCTGTTGCGGAAAAGCGACCATCTCCGCCCTACCGGGGTGGCGGGTTGGCCAGGGACACCGCCATTGGCCGCTAGTCGGGAATTGTCATGGGTCTCGCTGTAGTGAACCAGGATTCCGGAACGGGCACTGGCTTGAAGGTGATGATCCAGATAACCACTGATCCCTAGTGAGCCATGGTTCTGGAAAAGTTCGCTGTAGGCCCATTGCATCCCACCCTCGGCCAAGCAGGCCTCGGTGGCTTCCCACGGACCGCCGAGTCCTTCCAACAGGAATACGGTGTCTGGAAATTCCCGGCGGACCTTCGCAGTGATGAACTGCCAGACGTGCGGAGGTATTTTGTAGCCGGCGTCGCAGCGGAATCCATCCACACCTCGACGGCACCAGATGAGGAAGGCGTCGGCCAAATAATCCCAGAGTGCCACGTGACGCTGGTCCATTTCGACCAGGTCTTCCCAGACCACGTTCCAAGCCCCCGGACTTTCAAATTCGCCATCGTGATTGCGGAGGAACCACTCCGGGTGTTCCTCCCACTCGGCGCTGCCCCAACCGGTGTGGTTGATGACCAAGTCGAGCATCAGTCGTGCTCCCCGTGAATGGATCTCCACTGCCAGTTCCCGGAATTGGTCCACGCCGGTGGTGCGTCGATCAAACTCGACCAGCGCCGGATCAATCTGGGTCAGGTGCTGCAGCGCATAGGGCGATCCGTAGCGCCCGAATCGAGCGAACGTGGTGGGTGTCGGGCTGACCGGCAGCAGGTGCAGGATCCGGCACCCGAGGCGGTCGATGATGTGTGGTAGTTCCGTGATGAGCGACCTCAGTGTCCCGCTGGGTGGGATCACGGTGAATCCCTCCTGGTCCAGCGCTTTGAGGATGGGCGTGTTGTGGTCTTCGGCGGTGGAGAGCCGGTGCTTCGACCACTCCCCGAACATGCGCGGGAACGCGCAATAGACCGTGTTGGCAGTGCGGGTCCAAGACGGGTGGATGCTGATGCCGACGTCCGGGCCCTCCGTCCAGTGCTGGAAGCCCTTCGAATCGATCGCGTAGGCCTTGGCCTTGAAATAGCCCACCTCGGTCAATGGCAGGGTGATCGACCATTGACCCTCGGGCGTGAGTTGCAGCGGCAGGTCCCGCCACGCGGCACCGGCCAGGGGCAGTTTTTCAAAGTGGGATTGGAGGATCTCCTCACGGACTCGTTCGGCCCGTCCCAAATTGGTGCGCAGTCGGGCTTGCCAGCCTTCGCCGAGTTGCCCGTTGGGTGCCGTGAGAGTGAACGTCAGCAAATCTCCGGCGTGTCGGACGACACGGGTTCCCGGCAAGGGTGACATGGAAAGTCCAGCCATGGGTTTGGGTTGCCATGCACTGGACCGATTCAGTGATCACGGCGCAAACAGCATGGCGGACACGGCGGCCGAGGATCAACTTTAAGATCCTGCCGCCCCCGCGGTGTTGTCTGGCTCACTGGACCCGTCGAGGAAGGCCGAGGGACCTGCGGCGGCGGATTATTGTCGGATCCGCAGTTTTCCGATGCATGAGGGCAGGAAGGCCGCACAGACCAGCGTCACCGCCAAGGCTCCGCCCGCTTGGCCCCAGCGTCCGTAAATGGCCCAACCGCCGGCGAAGATGAGCGCCCAAATGCCGACCGAGGCGAGGATCGAACACACGATGCCGATGCCGAGGTCGGAACCTTTGCCCAGCTTGGGGTCCTGGATTTGGATGCGCTCATGCTCCGCGCGCTCCAGAATGGGCAACCATCCCGCCCCTCCGGGCTGCACCCGTGAATAGAACTCACGGAGTTTTTTGGTTTCGGTCGGGCCGGTCAGTAGAGCAACCAGCAGCGACCCCACAGTGGTGACCGCCACACCAATCACCATCTGCTCCCAGGCGGGGACGTCGTGCCCGACGCTCGAATAGTGCCAGAAGATCGCCATGCCAAAGGAAAGCGTCATCGCCGCGATCTCCGCAGCGGCATTGATGCGCCACCAGAACCACCGGAGGATCAGGACCAGACCGGTTCCCGCACCGACTTGCATCATGAGATTGAAATTCGAGATGGCGTCCTTCATCTGGAGCGCCAGCCAGCAGGAAGCGAACATGAGTACCACCGTCACGATCCGTCCCAACCAGACTTGCTGCGAGTCGCTGGCCTTGGGGTTGATGAACCGTAGGTAGAGATCGCTGACCACGATGGATGACCCGTAGTTCACCTGGGTGGACATGGTGCTCATGTAGGCGGCGGCCAGCGAGGCAACCATGATGCCCATCAGACCCTGGGGCAGGAAAGTGAGCATGGCCGGGTAGGCCAGATCGTCTTGAACGATCTTGGGATCGAGATGCGGAAAGCGGGTCTGAAGCGAAGCCACATCCGGGAAAACCACCAGCGAGGCCAGAGCCACCAGGATCCACGGCCAGGGGCGGAGGGCGTAGTGCATTACGTTGAAGAACAGACAGGCGCCCAATGCGTGCTTTTCGTTCTTGGCAGCCAGAAGTCGCTGAGCCACGTAGCCGCCGCCGCCTGGCTCTGCTCCCGGGTAATAACTGCTCCACCAAGTGACCATGAGCGGGATGAGGAACACCGCCATGACCAAATCGTGGGGTGTTGTCGCCATATTGGGGACGATGTCCATCTTCGCTTGGACGCGAGGATCGGCCAGGAGCTTGCCCAAGCCGCCCACCTGAGGAAGCCCCACGACATGCACCGCCGCCCAGACGGCACCCACCATCGCGATGATGAACTGGACCAAGTCGGTGAGCAGCACCCCGGTGAGTCCGCCCACCATGCTGTAGGCCACAGTGACCACCGAGGCCACGGCGATGGTCTGGACCGGATCGAGGCCAAACATCACCCCGCCGATCTTGATGGCGGCTAGCGATACGTTGGCCATCACCAAGATGTTGAAGAAGATTCCCAGGTACACGGCTCTGAAACCCCGCAGAAAAGCCGCTGGGCGACCCGAGTAACGGAGTTCATAGAATTCGATGTCCGTCATCATGCCGCTCCGTCGCCACAGCTTGGCAAAGAGGAACACCGTGGTGGTTCCGGTCAGCAGCAGGGCCCACCAGATCCAATTCCCGAAAACACCATCCCGGCGTACAATGCCGGCGACGAGATTCGGGGTGTCGGTGGCGAACGTCGTTGCCACCATTGAAGTGCCCAACAGCCACCACGGCATTGTACGTCCGCTCAAGAAGTAGCTCTCGTAGTCCTTGCCCGCCGATTTTCCGACAAATAGCCCGATGGCCAGATACAAAACGAACGTGGCGGCGATGATGATCCAGTCGAGGGTCGCTAGGTGCATGTCGTCGAGGTTTTATCGGTGGACGTAGTTGAGGAGTCTTGTTGGGAACCCAATAATGGCAAGCCTCGTCGAGCCAGTTCCTTGAAACGCCCAGAGGGTATCGAGCCTGTGGAGTCCCCGGTGAGGTTACCGCACCCACAGAGCGCCCGGTTAGGGCACCGGGCCTGCAGGCTGCCGCCGAACCTACGAGGTCTCCTGTAGGCCGTGTCTCCCGACCCGGCGTCCCGCGCTCGACTCGCAACAGGTATCCGGTCTCAGAAACCCGGGTTCTGCCCACACTCAACGGGCGTTGTTGGCCTTATCGTGAGAGCCGATAGTACCGTGTGGTGGCTGCTTCCACGATGCGCACGGGGGGAATCGGTAGCGGACCCGCCAGAGAAGCCCATGGACCGGAGGGAGTGTCCGCTTGTTGGAGAAAGAATCCCGTGCCGACCCAGTCGAGGGTGATGAGGCCGTTATCCCGATGGATGATAATGGCTGGAGGCCGCGAGGCGGGAACTTCCAGAGTGACCGTGGCTCCCAAGGTGATGTCCGAGCTGCGGGCACTGGAATTGTGGACCTCGACGGCCAGCACGTTGTCGCCAGCCCGGAGGATGCCATCGACAGGGACAATGAAGTCATCGGTGCAGTCGGCATTGCCTCTGCAGGGAAGGCCGGTTGCAAAGGTGGAGTTCACGATTTCGGCGGGTGCGGCGGGCATCCGGATTCGATGGATCTCTCGCCCGTTGAGGTGAAAAACTGCGCCGTCGTCAATGTAGGCCGACACCGAGAGGGTTGCTCCGGCCGATACGTCGGTGGCTTTGAAATAGGTTCGAAAGGAGTAGGTGGTGTAGGGGAAACCGGTCGATGGATTGTTGGGCATGCGTTCGCCCAAGAGATTCGGATCGAGTGTGGAACCGGCCGCACTGGCATTGGCCCAGAGCAGCGCAGCTCCAGGTCCTTTCCAACCGGTGTCGACATAGTCGGTGGTTGTCCAAGCCGTGTCGTTGAGGTTGGCGGTGGTGTACCGCCATTCCGCGTTGAGGGGGACCACTTCGGTGGATATTACGGTTCGCGTGGTCCGGAAGAATTTGATGGGAGATTCGTGTCGGGTGCCATCGGCAATGCAAACCGCCTTAAAATAGTAGCCGATGCCGGGTGTCAGTCCGGTGAGTTGGACCGTATGTGTCGTGCCTGAGCTTCCTGTGAAACGGGTCACGGGATCGGGTGGGTTGGAGGTGCCCAGCTCCACCGACGCAGTGGCTTCCGTTGGAGTGGTCCACGAAAGGGTGGCTCCGTTGTCGGAGGGAACCACCTTCAGGTCGTTGATGAAACCCGGGATGGGTTTGGCGAAGATGCCGAGATGGCTGCCGATGGTGCGTTCCTTTCCGGAATCGGCGACGGCACTGGAGGCATTGAGTCGCAGGGGTTCGCCGATGCTGTCTTCCATCACCAAGGTGGTGGAGCCACCACCGTCCATGTTGACGGCGTTGTAGGCCCCGGCCAACAGCATCCAGGCAGCCGTCTCATAATCGAAGGCGCCCACGCTGTGGTCCTGACGGCCGTCAATGCAGACGATGTAGAAGGTCTTGCCATCTTTGGAGACTCCGAAAGCGGTTCGGGGTTGCTGTTCGTGGACCGAGCCAGCGGTATTGAGATAGCGCCGGGAAATATTGACCCCGTTGACGACTAACGAGTATCCGCCGGCAAGAGCGTGGAGCACGCCGTTGGTGGGGCCGGCCGGCCAGTTGTCTTCGATGATGCGAGCTGTTCGATTCACATCAAACAGAACGCAGGCCGGATAGGTTGCGCTGGGCATTGAAACCAGTGTCCCGTCACTGATGGCCAACCCATTGAGCTGCATGGGTGTTCCCTCGGGCATGTAGTAGTCGGTGGGGGAAAAGAAGCTCGCATTCACGCCCAACTGCAGGCCGTGCTTTTTGACAAATCGGCTCACTGTCTGGCCGGAAGTTTCTCTGGAATTTGCCAGATAATTGGTGATTCGGGGTGTCGGAAGCAACGCGATGTCGGGATCCGTGAGATCCACTCGAATCAAATGGGCGACCATCAGGCTGGTGAAGTCGCCCGACGACTGGGTGTTGGTGCCCACCATGTATTCGACCCCTTTGAAAAGCGGGATCCAGCCTGTGGTGACCGGTGCTGCGGATACCCACGGTATGAGGCAAATGAGGACGGAAAAAATCAGGGGTCCTAAGCGGAAGAACCAATGGTAGGGGTTCGGAATCATGGAGTGAGAATCGAAGGGTCAACGACCACTGTAGCGGTATCGGTAGCCGGGGATGGGATCCCGCGTGTAGGCGGCGTTGTAGCCGTCGTGATAGATCTTCACCAAGTCCACATGGCCATCGACGAAACCGACGACACTCTCAGCGTCATTGTAAAATGGGGCGTTTCGTTTGCCGGTGCGGCTGCGGTGCCAGGACAGCGGTCCATGCGCCGTCCATTCCATCACCAGAAGCGTCCGGTCGGGCTGGCGAATCTCCGGCAGGCGCCAGCCGGCGATATTGGGTGCGCCGAGCAAGAGGACACCATTGAACGGGTAGCTGGAGAAATCGAAACGCTCGGATTGGTGGAAGGGTTTGGGGTCTGTATAACCGCGGTCGTCGGGGCAGGCGAAAGTTGAGTCGGTGGCGGCCGAGGCTCCTTGGAGTCCGAGGTAGGATTTCACCTGCTCCTTGTACCACCATTGAAATTCCCCGGGAGCCTCCACGGGGCCCGGCAGCGTTTGGCCGTGATCGGCGGCAAATTGAAGGCAGGCGCGGCTGACGCTGTTCAGGTTGGCCCGGCACCGTTCGAGACGTGCCCGTGAACGCGACACGGTGATCGGCGTCCAGACCAGCGGGAGGAGCAGGCTCGCCAGAGCGATGCCGACGAGCAAATCGGTCCGGGTGAATCCCCTGTGATTCATGGAAATCGAACAAAGCCGAACCCTCATGGGCGCCCCTTGGGTTTGGGTTTTTGGAGGAGGGCTTTGGAATCCATCCGGCGATAAAGTGCTTCGAAGCGGTCTGGAGTTTTTTTGGGTTGCTTCGGGTCGCTGCTGGGTGGCAGGGCCAGTACGCCGCCATGGAGCAAGCCCATCGAGGCCAGTTGAGCGGGATCCAGGACCTCCGCGGATGAGCCCGGGCAAAAAGCGATGACTGAGGCTTTTGGAGTTCCCAAGGCCAGTCGCTGATCTTCAGCCAGCAGCACCGGCCCCATGAGCGAGACCACGACGTCGCCTTTGCTGGATTTTCGAAGGACATCGAACAAGTCGCCTTCTGGGACGTGAATGGGGCGAAGGGGGTCTTCTGCCACGAGCCGCAAGTCGGTGACAGGGTGTCCGGACTTTTGCATCTCGGCGGTGAAACTCCTGAGCGCCAAATCCATCGCGGGTTGCTCGAACTCCGAAGTGTCACGGGCGAAGACCACCACCCGACCGCCTGATCCAGCATGGGCCAAAGCCTCTTGGGCGAGCGCCTGTCCGATTTTTTGGTGCAGCGTCCCACTCGGTCGCGGAGCGACGTCGATCCAACCCAGGGCCCACGACGCAATCACGACACTGATGGCACAGGTGCCGATGGCGATGGCTTGGATGCCGCGATGATCGCGCATGGCTCGTGGGAGGAGCGTCAGAGAACGCCGCGAGGTTTGGAAAACACCACGTTGGTGAGACCGCTGGCGAGGGCTTGATTGATGGCCGAGCGGAGCGCAGCCGTCTTCGTCAAGAGAACACTGCCATCGGTCATCGCCAGATTGCCGGCTCGGACATGCAGTGTCTTGTCCCATGCGGCGTCGATCGAAGCTCCAAGGAACCGGCTCCATCGAGGATCAAAACCTCCCCCACCCCCGGTGACGTTGGCGTCACCGGAAATCATGGTCTGGGGTTTGAGTTCCTCGGCTTTCAGACCGACGAAGTAGCTCACATTGGCGAAACCATCGAGATTCACCCAGTTGGTCCCCGGCCTCGGTATTTTTTCGGCCGGACACACCAGAACGCTCGGGTTGGAGAGTTCATTGGAGCAGGCCCGGAAATGATCGGCCCAGTCTTCAGAACCGGCCGTTCCACCATTGGTCACTCCCAACTGCCATGGGTACCGATCTTGATTGTCGTTGGCCCACAATCTCAAACCGAGGCCGACGGTCTTGAGATTGTTCAGGCAGGCGATGTTCTTGGCCCGCGCCTTCGCCATGCCCAGCGCTGGAAGCAGCATCGAAGCAAGGATTGCGATGATGGCGATCACCACCAGCAATTCGATGAGCGTGAAGGCACGTTGTCCCCGGGGAGGTTTCATTGTTTCAGCCAGGAGATTAATCGACACAATTACAGGTGTAACTAGCAGACATCTCGGGTCTCAGCAAATTGGAGTTGGTGAGTGCGGATGATTGAAGATTCAGATGCCTTTCGGCAATCACCCAATCCGATGGATCCGGAGGGCTTTCGTATCCAAATCGACGATGCCACGGCGCCCGCGGAAGGCGATGCGAAGCCGGGTGGTTGTCGACGCGGATTCGACGTTGAATTCGAGGCGGAGCGGTTGTCCCGTCCGGGATTCAGAATGAAGCCATTCCTTGGAAGCTTGGCCGATCTTTTGCACAAAAACACCTCCGGGCTCGCCAAAGGGCAGGGGTTCAAAATGGTCCAGTCGGACCCAGGCTTCGAGCCGGTAGCGTCCCGGAGGCAAGGTGCCCGTCCAGGTCCATCCGGCCAGGGTTGCCTCTTGGGCGCGGATCCGGAGCTGGGAGCCTCCCTCTGGAGTTTTCACCTCCGACAACTCGGCGTTTATCGGAGTGGGATCGGGTCTCCAGCCGGACAAAAGGGTTTCAGAGCCACGGAGTACGGACACGGGTTCTGCAGATTGTTTTTGGAGGTCTAGAACCTCCCATCGTCGACTCCATTCATCCATCAGCTGGTCGGCGCCAACTCGTATCTCCTGCCATTCGTTCCGACTCAGATGCGGGCGCAGTTGTTCCATGCGCTCAGCAAGATGACCTTTCACCGCGGATGGGGCGGACAATCGCCCGCGGAAAGCCTGAATTTTTTGGAAAACCAGCTTCGCCCCGTCCGGGCGGGCCATGACTGCTTCTGCCATCGGTCCGGCCATCGCGGGAGGCCACGGAAGTTCGGGGGCCGTGAACAGTCGATCGAGTCCGTGAGGAATCCATTGCAGGCCGCTGCCATCTGATGGAACCCAGATGCGGTAGTTGTTGTGAGCCAGACTGTATCCATCGGCATGCGCCAGCAGCACTTCCGCTGCGATGAAGCCGATGAGCGATGATTCGTTGATGCAAACTGCAGTGGAGTTCCAGCGGTTCGTCACTGGCAGGGATGGCGCTGCGAGAAATGGTCGAGGCAATCGGGAGGCGGATTCTTGCCCGTAAGACGTGACTCGTCGGAAGTCGGGTGGACCGTTGGTTTTGGCAACGGATTCGAAGAGGGCCCCTCCTTTCCCAGCAAAGGATCGCTCGATCCAATCGGGGGTGAATCCTTCGATGAGCACATAAAGGCCGAGATCCCGGCCATTGAGCAACACCCGGGCATGGGTGGCTGAGGTCGTTGGAATCCCGAGTGCGCTCAACATCTCGCGGCCGAGGATTTCCCGCCACCGGCTGGAGTCCTCCACGCCATTGTTGAGATGCAGTTTGGTGGTCCCCAGAATGCGCTCGGATTCGGAACGTTTCGAGGTGGAGAGCGTGAAGGAAGGGCGGTCGTCGATCGGGCGGAAACTGCCGGTGGCTCCCTTGAGATGAAGTCTTAGTTCCACCATGGGATGGCCGTCGATCTGAGCCCGGGCTAGGACATCGGTTCGAGGGGCCGTGCGAAGCGCGGCCACCGGGTTTTCGTCGAGCTGGATTTCAATGCGGTGCAACGGAGTCGCGGGGTCGAAGAGTTCGGAACCTTCGACCTCCGAGGCCGCCAGAAACAAAGAGACGAGGGTGCCGTGCGCGAACAGTTGGCCAAAGAGCCGTATGTTCCGATGCGGACTCACGGTGCCGGGTTTTCGGGTCGAACTATCACCAGCGCGTTGGCGATCGGGCGCTCACCGCCATCGCTGGGGTGATTGCGAATTCGACCGTCGGCCCACAAGGTCGCAGACCCGCCGCCATCCAGATTCATGGCCTCGCTGCAGCCGATGGCGGCCAGATGCTTTCCGAGTTCCTCGAGGGTCATTCCGACGGATTCCTTTTGCCGGCCGTCGACCGAGACAAAAAAGTAATGTTCTCGGTTCCACCCAACGGCCGAGCGGGGGTGTCGCTCCTTCATGGACTTGAATTGATAGGCGTCGTCATCCGGGATCTCGATTCGGACGGCACGGTGGTTTCGCACCAACATGGGCCCGCCACCAATCCCGCTCACGGCATCATTCATGGGCACGCTCGTGGATAAATCGACCTCAAGAACTTGTTGAGTGTTGACAGTGGGGAGGCGACGGACGAGGGCCGGGCCAGCTGAGAGGACGAAACCATGGGTGGGAATGGGGCTATTGCCTCCATCACGGATTTCTGTGACCCGGAGCTTCATGCGGGCACCGATTGGAAGGCCAGAAGTCGTCCCGGACGCCTCGGGAGCGAGAATCCACTCTCGACCTCCCCGGGTGCGGGTCGAAGGCCCGGTAGTCGGGGTGAAGAGGACCAAGCGATTGGGAGCCGATTCTTCGTTGAACCCCATGGCGGCCTTGGACCCATCCGGCCAGGTGACTTGGAATCGCGACTCGACGTCGTCCATGTGAGGTTCTCCGGCACGATCGATCCAAAGACTAACCCCCAGGGGAGCGCTGACCAGGACCCCGTCGATCAATTGAAGGCCACGGGGATCTCCAGCGTAAGTGCCTTCGCGCTGATAAAAGTCGCCATTGATGGCGGCAACCGGTCGCCCGACCGCCTTGGGCAAGCCACGGAGATGATCTGAAATATTGGCCAAACCAAACGCCCCGTTGCCTGCATGAACCGATCGGAGTTGGGAAGCGGGCCTCGATCGATCTACGCGAATCACATGAACCGAAACCGGTCCTGAAGACAGGACCTGATTGGTGTAGGCCAGGCCGGGTTGCAGCTCCGGCATCGCCGTCTCTAAAGGTTTGCCACATCCGGTGAGGAGCCAGATGCCGTGCAGGATGGCGACTGTTGTCGCCAAGGTTTGCACGATCCTGTTTTGGAACATGGAGAACATCAGTATTTCGCTGGTGCAAGGGGCTTTTCGCATTTGCTGGCGCGCAGGACAAGCATGCCCCCAGCCCTTCGGAGGAAATCAGCGGACGGGTACCGTGGCCCGCTCCTGAAGCCATTGGACATCGGTTGGGATGCGGGCGGGAGTGCCATGGCGGTTGTCTCTGGTGTTGTTCGGGCGGAGCGAAGGGTCGCGCCAACGCCGCGATTCGACATGTCCATCTGCCATTCCCAGCACGCCGCTCCGGTTGTGGTAGGAAGCCGGGCGATGAAAGTAGGTGGATCGTCCCATTTCGAAGCGAAACTCCGGCATGCAGAGGCTGGGCCAATCGACATCCAGAAATGTCAGGAGACTGGAGGGACTGGAGCGTTGTAAATCGGCCATGGTCGAAAATCGGACATGGGCCGCACTAAGGGGGCCGGAAGGTGCAATATTGTTGAGGTAACTGTTCAGGGCATAGCTCCGGACGAACTGGTGGCGTCCAACTGCGATGCCGCGGTCGCTGGGGCACTTGTAAATGGCCGCGTCAGAAATGATGGAGGAAAAAGCAGAATATCGACGATCCAACAACATGACCCGGTTGGTGAAAGCCATCAGGCCGCCTTGATGGGTATTGCCCGCCACCCAAAGAGGGGTGGCTCGAACGGCAACGTCCGTCCCGTTCGGAACCATCCGATCCCCGTTGTCCTGGGCGTACAACTGCCAGGCGAGGTTCAATTGCTTCACATTGCCGGTGCACTGGATGCGTCGTGCGCTCTCTTTGGCCTGGCCGAGGGTGGGCAGGAGCAATCCGGCCAGGATGGCGATGATGGCCACGACCACCAACAGTTCGATGAGCGTAAACCCGCCTGAAGGGTGCAGCTCGCGACGCGGGCCAATTCCAGCGATCGGGGTCATGTCTCAATCATGACCGATCGACAGTCTCTGCCAAGAACAGCCATGCCGTTCTGGGTGTTGGTTCTCAAAAGTAGGATTCCTTGTCTTTGAAGAGCAGGTTGAAGGTGGTCATCGAGCCGTAGCAGCGGGTGATGTATTGCTGCCAGTCGAACTTTTCAGCCGAGCTGAGGGTCTCGCTGGAGTTCACCTTTTGTTCCAGCACCCGCAGTTGATTGCGCATCAGCACCAGCTTGTGGAAGAAGGCCTCCAGTTCAACCTCCTTGGGTTGAAGGGAAGGGTCGGCGGGTTGCAACGTCATTTTGCCGGCCTTCCAGCGAGGGGCCAGTTCGTGAACCGTTCCATCCGGACGCTCAATGCCCAACCGGTTGACGGCCCCGTCCACGACTTGAGCGATCAAGGATGCCAGCGGCACGGGCAAACCCGACAAGGTGGCTTGTGCTTCGGCAGGCACGAGGCCACTGGCTTCCGGATCGACCGGTTTGCGGCCTTCGAGGAAGAGGATTTCGGCGGCGAATTCGTTGATGGCTTTGACCACCCCCTCACCGAGTTGGGGATGGATGACGCGCTGGCCCAAGTGCAGTTCCGACAGTTTCACAAGACGAGTTCAGCAGTTTTTTTAGGGAATGCCGAGAACGGGATGACTATGAGTGACGAGAAAAGATGCCTCTTCGCTGTGGCCTCCCTCGTTGAAAAATTTCTACGCAGAGCCTTGGAACGGGCGCTTGCCAAGATTCTGGCCCTCCGTAGTCTCCCGGCTTCACTTTGCAACACATGTTGTCCAATTCATACGTCGCCATGCTGGCCCTGGGCGGTCCGCCTGCGGGCGCCCCACCGGAAGATCAAAAGAAAGCCATGTTCATGCAGGTCGGCATGATGGTGTTCTTCGGAATCATCTTTTATGTCATGCTCATTCGCCCGCAGCAAAAGCGGGCCAAGGAGCAGGCCAAGATGCTCGGTGAATTGAAGGCCGGCGACAAAGTGACCACCAGTTCCGGCATTGTCGGTATCGTGGTGGGTATCAAGGACAACTCCGTCACCATTCGCTCCGGCGAATCCAAGCTCGAGATCACCAAGGCCGCTGTCGGCGAGGTGGTTCCCGGCACTTCAGCCGCTTAATTTGTTTTCCCCATGAACCGCAGTCACTTCTGGAAACTCGTCCTGATCTTGCTGGTCGTAGCTTGGTCGGTCAGCGAGATCTACCCGCCAACATCGAAGAACCTCATCGAGGCCTTCGAGCAACAGTCCTCCACTCCCAACAAGACGTTCGACGAGATCGTCAAGAAGGCCCAGCAGTTGGATTTGTCCAATTCGGACCGTATTCCGGGGATCACCTACTCGAACCTTCTGGTGGCCATCAGCACCAATGACATCCGTCCGTTCTTTCCGAGCAATTACGTCAACGCTGCCGTGGAGCGTGATGTGACCCGCGGGATCTTGAACCGGGTGCAGCGTTCGGCAGCTGGAAAGTTCCGTTTGGGCCTTGATTTGCAGGGTGGTACTCAGTTCCTCCTCGAGATGGACATGAGCCGCGCCCAGACCAATGCCGGTGCCATGATGAACGCCGACTTCATCGCCGAGCAGGCGGTCGAAGTGTTGCGTCGTCGTGTCGATCGCTTTGGTGTTGCGGAACCGGTGATCGCCCCGGCCGGTGGTGGTCGGATCCTCGTGCAGCTTCCGGGCTTGAGCGAGGCCGACAAGTTGCAGGCCAAGGCGCAGATCCAGAAGGCAGCCTTCCTCGAGTTCCGCATGGTTCACCCGGACAGCGAAGGTCAATTGTCTCGCGGCGTGGTTCCTCCGGGGTATGTCCGGATGTATGAAATGGTGCCCAGCGGCACGCCAGGTCAGCGCATTCCGCAGGCCATCTTGGTCAAGCGCACCTCGGAGCGCGGTCTTTCTGGCAAGCACGTCGAGGGCGCGGGTGTCGGACACGATCCGGCCACGGGTTCACC
This sequence comes from Akkermansia muciniphila, assembly GCA_945883815.1. Taxonomy (GTDB): domain Bacteria; phylum Verrucomicrobiota; class Verrucomicrobiia; order Limisphaerales; family UBA9464; genus SXXZ01. The sequence goes on from CAMCYJ010000003.1 coordinate 47,347, forward strand.
GTATGTCAGCTTCAGTCTCAAGCCCGATGGTGCCCAACTCTTCGGTGAGATCACCCAGGCAGCCATCGGTGAGCGCTTGGCGATCATCCTCGACGGCGAGGTGATTTCGGCCCCTCGCATCAATGGAGCCATCCTGGGTGGCAACGGACAGATCACCGGATCCTTCACGGACAAGGAAGCCTTCGAGTTGTCCACTTCACTCGAGAATCCGTTGGCTGCCCCGCTGGAAGTCAAGGAAGAGCGGGGCGTGGATCCTTCGCTGGGTGCTGACGCCATTGCCTCGGGCAAGATGGCAACTCTGCTGGGCGTGGGCGGTGTGGCGGTGTTCATGATCGTCTACTACCTCACGGCGGGTCTCGTCGCCAATGTGGCCTTGGTGCTCAATATCCTCATGATGCTGGGAGTCATGTGCTCCTTGGATGTCACCTTCACCCTGCCGGGTATCGCCGGCATCGTGCTGACCATCGGTATGGCGGTGGATGCCAACGTGCTCATCTACGAGCGCATGCGTGAAGAGTTGGCGGCCGGTAAGTCGGTCCGCGGAGCGGTTGCCTCGGGTTACGACAAGGCCTTCGGCACCATCTTCGACTCCAACCTCACGACCCTGATCTCCTCGGTTCTCTTGATCATCATGGGCACCGGTCCCATCAAGGGCTTTGGTGTGGCACTGACCGTCGGTTTGTGTGTGTCGATGTTCACGGCCTTGGTCGTCACCCGCTTGATCTTCGATTTCTTGCTCGCCAAGAACATCATCAAGTCGCTGCCCATGCTGCACATCATCAAGGGCACCAACATCCGTTTCTTGAACTATGCCAAGCCGGCGTTCGCCGCCTCGTGGTTGCTAATCGTGGTGGGCATCGGTTACGGCATCTTCGTCCGCGGCAACAACATGCTCGGTATCGAATTCGCGGGTGGCGATGAGCTGCAACTGCGTTTCTCTCAGCGGGTGGAAACCGAGAAGGTCCGCGAAACTCTCACCAAGGGCGGTATCGGCGAGACCCGAATCCAGTACCAGACTGAAGGTGCCGGATCGGCCAAACGCGATTATTTGTCGATCACGGCCGCTAAGGATGCTGGTTTGAAGGCCGAGGAAGTGCTCAAGAAGGCGTTTCCGGAGTCCAAGTTCGAGCGGGTCCGCATGGACTCGGTCGGAGCCACCATCGGTAAGGAGATTCAAAAATCGGGCGTCATCGCCTCGTTCTTGTCGCTCTTCGGCATCTTGGTCTACGTGGCCTTCCGCTATGAGTTCAGCTTTGCCGTCGCGGCGGTGGTTGCGGTGGCGCACGACGTACTCATGACCATCGGTTGGTACTGCCTGACCGGGACCGTGGGCGAGGGACGTCAGTTCAATGCCACCTTCGTGGCCGCCTTGTTGACCATCATCGGTTTCTCGATCAACGACACCATCGTCATCTTCGATCGTATCCGTGAAGATCTGAAGATGGGAGCCGCCGGTACCTTCAACCAGATTATCGATCGGGCGCTGAACCAAACCCTCAGCCGCACGATCATCACCTCCGGTACGGTTTTCCTGGCAACGATCTCCCTGTACGTCTTCGGTGGCGGCGCCATCAATGACTTCGCCTTTACCTTCCTGGTGGGCATCATCACCGGTACCTATTCTTCCATCTACATTGCCAGTGCACTGGTGGTCTGGTGGCACAAGGGCAAGCGACCGGCGATGGGGGCTGTGGCTCCGGGCGGAGGCGTTTCGGTCGCAGGCGCTCAGGCCTGAAAACCCGAGAGTTTTGATTCAGGCGGGCGGGAGTCTTGTTCTAGAGACTCCCGCCTGTTTTGTTTTTGGGCGGTCGTTCTTTTGGGAGGGCTTTGGGAAAACGACCGCACGTCCGAGAGGCCCGATTAATGAAATCAGGCCAAGGAGGTGGGGCTATCGATCTGGGTTTTTGACCCGAACTGCGGATCGCGCCGGGACGAACAATCGCCCCGGGATCATCAAATGCCTCCGAGGGACAGACCGAGACTGCCGGCGCGTCCCGAGGTCTGCAACCCGAAGCGCTCCGGAACGCCGTCGAAAGTGATACGACCGTCTAAATTGCGGACTCCCTCGAAGGGGTCGTTGGTGATGAGAACGTTGCCGTCGAGGTCAAGCCAATCGGTGAGCGAGGCCAAGTGCGCCGCGGCGCTGATGAGCACCGAAGACTCGATCATGCAGCCGAGCATCGTCTTGAGGCCCCGCATTCGGGCCGCCTCGAGGGCCTCCTTGGCCGCGGTCACCCCGCCGGTCTTGACCAGTTTCACATTCACGCCGTGGAAGCACCGGGCGCAATGCTCGGCATCCCGGGCATCCTGGTAGGATTCGTCACCCACCAAGGGCAGCGGGGAACGTTCTTTCAGCCAGAGAGCATCGGCTTCGGGAGCATCGGGGGGCATGGGTTGCTCCACGAACTCGATGTTGCCGTCATCGGCCAGAGCCAGAATCCGTTCCAGGGCCTCCTCACGGGTCTTCCACGCCGCATTGGCGTCCACCCGGATGAGCTTGCCCGGGGCCGCCCGTCGCACGGCGGCCAAGTTGGCGTCGTCGGTGGGTGCCCCCAGCTTCATCTTCAAGATTGGATACCGGGCTGCTTCCCGCGCCTTGGCCTCCATCCGGTCCGGGGTATCGAGTCCGATAGTGAACGATGAAAGAGCCCCGGCCGCCGGGTACTCGAGCCCGAGAAACCGGTGCAGGGGTTGACCAGCGGCTCGGGCGGCTCCGTCGAGCAGGGCGATGTCGACGGCGCATCGGGCCGGCATGCTCGGATGGGGCAACGACTCGAGGTAGGCCCGCGATGCCGACAAGTCATCGAAGGAGAGTCGGGAGGCATCGATTTGTCGCAGGAATTGGAGAACCGTTTCCCAAGTCTCCCCATACTGGCTCGACGGAGACGCCTCACCCAGGCCGGACCGTCCCAGGGCATCCTTCAAAACCACGAACACCACCGGATATTCCGACTTGCCTGCCACCCGACCGGATTGCACGTCGGTCGCGATGGCCCAGGAGTGTGTGAGGGCTAGATTGAACCGGGTACCGGTCAGTGAGTCGATGGGAGACATGGTGGGTGACCCGGGGCTGCTTCTCAGGAGGCGCGCCGGGACACGGGAGGAGCCAAGAGCTCCTGGGCATGCCGCAGCGCCGCTGGCCCACCTCCGAGCATCCGGCCCAGTTCGGCGATGCGTTCAGCTCGATCCAGGGTCTGGATATGGGATTCAGTGCGACCATCGCGCACTTCCTTGATCACCTGATAGTGCGTGGAAGCCGCTGCGGCGACCGGGGCCAAATGCGTGATGCACAGCACCTGATGCTTGGAGGCGATGGCCGCCATCTTCTGCCCGACCGCATGGGCGGTCTCACCTCCGACATTCGCATCGACCTCATCAAAGACCAGCACCGGTACCGCATCTTGATCGGCCAAGACGGTCTTGAGGGCCAACATGACCCGGGCAAGTTCGCCACTGGAGGCGATGGCTCTCAGGGGGCGCGCGGGCTCGCCGGGATTGGGACCGAATTGGAATTCCATCCGGTCCATCCCGGTCTCCGTGGCTTGGGCCGGGTCGGGATCGTGGGTCAGTGTGGCTTCGAAACGGCTCTGGCGGAAACCCAGACTCGAGAGTTCGGCCTCGGCCGCACGATTCAATCCGGACAAGACCGACTGGCGCTGTTCCGAGAGGGACTTGCCGAGTTGGCGGAGCTCAGAATCCAAGGACTGGAGTTCCTGGCGGATGCGTTCCAATTCGGCGTCTCGACCCTCGAGGGATTCAAGTTTCTGACGAGCCTCGGCGCCGAATGTCAGGACTTCTTCGATGGAACCACCGTACTTGCGTTGGAGCGATTGGAGCATGTTCAGTCGCTCTTCCAGCTCCGCCAACCGTTGAGGATCCAGGTCGATTCGGTCGGCATAGCGGGAGAGTTCGCTCTGAAGATCCCGCAGGAGTCCCGCGGCCTGCGTCTGAAGATCCACCAGCGGTTGTGCGCCGGCGTCGATTCGGGCCAAGTCCTGAAGGGATCGGCCCACCGTTCCCAGGCTGGTGAGGGCTGCGTCATCGGCTTCGCTCAGGGTGGCCAGGGCGGTTTGCGAGAGTTCCAGCAGTCGGGCCGCATTGGCCGCGCGGGTGTGCTCGGCCTCCAGTTCGGCGTCTTCACCGGGTTTTAGCCGGGCTTCGGAAATCTCCCGGACTTGATGACGAAGCAGGTCGATTTGTTGCGCGTAGGTGCGCTCATCGACGATCAATGCCGCCTTGGCCCTCTGCAATTCTGAACGGCGGCGCAGCCGCTCGGCGAAGCACTCCCGTTGCGAATCCAATACTCCGTAGGCGTCCACCAAGCTCAATTGAAGCCGGGGTTGGAGAAGGGACTGATGGTCATGCGGGCCATGGAGATCGATGAGCCATCCCCCCATCTCCTCCAGGGTGGCCAGCGAGGTGGGACTGCCGTTGACGAATTGGCGGTTGGTGCCCGCCGCTGTGAAAGTCCGCTTAAGAACCAGTTGCCCGGATTCGCACGGCTCCAAGCCACGCTCTTCGAGGAAGCGAGGTAGTGGGGCTCGCAAGTTCTGCACATCGAAGACCGCCTCCACCGTGCACGACTCGGTTCCGGATCTCAGCGCACCCCGATCGGCGCGGCGTCCGAGCACCAGGTTCAGCGCCCCGAGGATGACCGACTTGCCGGTCCCGGTTTCTCCGGTGATGGCGCAGAAGCCTGGTTGCAGCTCGAGGGTGAGGTCCGCTACCAGCGCCAAATTCTTGATCCGTAGCGTGCTCAGCACGGAGTTATTCAAACGCCTTATGCCCTCAAAGGGGAACACCAAAGAACCGGTCCGATCACTCCTTGGAGCTTTGTGGCGAGGGGTGTCTGGGAGCCCCGTTGGAAGCCAATCTCAAATTACCGCTAGGCAAAGCCAGGCATTTCGACGCAGTTTCCGCCTGTGTCAAAGGCCGTCAAGTCCGCTCCCACGGCGGAGAATGCCTCTTCATTCGAAGAGTCATTGAAGAAGCTGGAGTCCATCGTTGAGGCGATGGAGTCCGACGATCTGCCTTTGGATCAGCTCATCCAGCGCTTCGAGGAAGGTGCTGCGCTGGCCAAGCTGTGTCAGGACCGGCTCAGTGAAGCCGAAGTCAAGGTGCGCAAGTTGGAGGAAAGCCTCGAGGGCGTACTGTCGACTCAATCGCTTTCGGAAGACTCCTTGGGTGCCGCCTGAGGAATGTATTTTTGTCCGTAGTCCCAACAACATGAGCCGATATCTCGAAATGGTGGATCATCCGTCGCACGTCAAGAAGTTGACCCCTGAGCAACTGACCGAACTGGCCGTAGACATACGGCAGGAGTTGATTCAGGGGTTGGCCAAGAGTGGCGGGCACCTCGGCCCCAATCTCGGGGTCGTTGAACTCTCCATCGCCCTGCACCGGGTCTTCGAGACACCCAAGGACAAGTTTGTCTGGGATGTCAGTCACCAGGTGTATGTCCACAAGATCCTGACCGGCCGAAAAGACCGGTTTCGGACCATCCGGACCACCGATGGGCTCAATGGTTTCGCTCTTCGGACGGAGAGCGAGCACGATTGCTACGGTGCTGGTCATGCCGGAACGGCGTTGTCCGCCGCCCTGGGCATGTGTGCCGCGCGCGACCAGAAGAAGACCGACGAAAACGTCGTCTGCATCTTCGGTGATGCGGCCCTGACCAATGGCATCAGCTTCGAGGCACTCAACAACATCAAGTGCACGACCAAGAAGTTCATTGGAATCCTCAATGACAATGAGTGGTCCATCGCCAAGAACGTCGGCGCCATCGCCGAATACCTGGGCAAGTTGACCGCGAGCCCGGGCTACAACCGGCTGGCCCGTGATTTCACCAGTTGGCTCAGGAAGCTTCCCCGTGGTGAACAAGTGGCCATGCTGGGTGCCAAGGCCGAGGAGGCCCTCAAGGGGATCGTCGGCTCGCTGGCCTTGGAACCGGCCAACAATCCACTCGATGTGGACGGCCGCGGCGGCCACGGCAGCGCGTTGCTCTTCGAGGAATTCGGCCTGCGGTATCTGGGTCCCATCGACGGGCACAACATTCCATTGTTGGTCAGCACCTTGGAGTTCGCCAAGACGTGCAACGAACCCGTCGTCATCCACGTGCTCACGCAGAAGGGCAAGGGTTACGAAGCGGCGCTGAAGCACCCCGAGAAGTTCCATGGGCTGGGGTCCTACGATGCTGCCACCGGACAGACACCGCAGCCCAAGGTCGGGTCTGCCCCCATGTGGCAGGAAGTGTTCGGCCGGACGATGGTGAAGCTTTGCCAGAAGGACAAATCCGTCGTCGGAATCACCGCGGCCATGCCCAGCGGAACCAGCCTCAAGATCCTGGAGCAGGCTGTGCCCGGCCAGTATTACGACGTGGGGATCGCCGAGGAGCACGCGGTGATCTTCGCCGCAGGCATGGCAACCATGGGTTTCCATCCGGTGGTGGCCATCTACAGCACCTTCCTCCAGCGGGCCTACGACTGCATCCATCACGATGTCTGTCTCCAAGACCTGCCGGTGATCTTCTGCATGGACCGCGCCGGCCTGAGCGCCAACGACGGTCCGACCCACCACGGGTTGTTCGACATCTCCTACTTGCGCTGCCTGCCGCTGATCATTGGCATGGCCCCGGCCGACGAAGATGAGCTTCAGGACATGATGTTCACGGCGACCTTGCAGTCGCATCCCGTAGCCATCCGCTACCCGCGCGGAAACGCCGAGGGCGTGCCCATCAAGGACCAACCCGCCGTGATCGAAATCGGCAAGGCCAAGGTGGACTCGCAGTTCGAGAACAAGCCCGGTGCGGTGAAGGTGGCCCTGTTCGGGCTCGGCCCCATGCTGACGTTGGCCCGTCAGGCCGCTGAAAAACTGCGCGCCGACGGCTTCGATGTGGCGGTCATCAATCCCCGCTACTTCAAGCCGCTCGACACCGAGGTGCACCGCTTCTTCGGTTCGGCCGCCGACATCGTCGCCACGCTCGAAGATCACGTGGCCATGGGCGGCTACGGCAGTGCTGTGCTCGAGTGCTTCAGCGAAGCGGGTATTCAGACGCCGGTGTATCGCTTGGCCTGGCCTGACCAGTTCATCGAGCACGCCTCCAGCGTTGATTACCTCCGACAGAAGCATGGGCTCTCCGTGGAGCGGCTCATCGAAGAGGTAAAAGCGCGTGTGCCCGCGGCCCGGGCGGCTTCCGGATCCCAGCGCGCCATTGGTTGAAGGGCAATGTGCCGGAGTTCTGAGGGGCTCGCTATACGACTCCGGCACGCCTACCCATCCGGGTTTGCGGCATGGCAGACTGAACAACGCCAAACCAGCGAGCTTAGTTTGCACTGGCATTGAGATTCCATTGTCCGACGAACCCACTTCCGAGACCGAGCATCGGTTCCAGAATCTCGGAGGGGGCTTTTATCGTCCACTCGGCGACTCGGATTCGACGGTGTGGGACGCAAAAACAGGATCCCGGGCTTATTGCGTCCGACAATCCTGGATGCCGGCGGGTAAGACCCGATGGGCTGGAAGCAACCGAGTCTCCGACCTCTCCTGTTGCCACCGGCATTCTTGGTGAGTCGTCGGATCGAGGCGGAATCGGCCACTCCCACCTGGCCGTGGCGGAGCGCAGGCCGACCTTTGATGTTCCTCCGCGCCTCACGCGTTAGAGCCCTCCATTCCTCGGTTATTGAAGATTGATCCAGGGGGGATGGGCCCTCGACCCTATGACCTGTGATCGGGATCCTGTTCAACCCCACCGCGCAGGGAGAAAAGGCAGTCCGGTTTCGGGACCAGCTCTCGGAACTGGGGTCCGAAGTCCGCGTCCTCCCCACCCGCGGACCGGGAGACGCGCGTGTGCTCGCATCGGATTTGGCGCGGGAAGGCTGTGAGACGGTCGTCGCCGCAGGCGGGGACGGCACGATCAACGAAGTGCTGAACGGCTTGGCCGATGTGCCCGGGGCCCTCGACAGGACCCGCCTGGCCGTAATTCCGCTGGGCACGGTCAATGTCCTGGCCAAGGAACTTGGGATCTCCTCCGACTTTGCCGCTGCGTGGAAGGTCATCCGGCAAGGACGCGAACGGCGCATCGACCTGCCCCAGGCGACCTTCACCGGTATAGACGGCCGTCCCGAGACCCGCTGCTTCGCCCTCCTCGCCGGCACCGGGCTCTCCGCCCGAGCCATCGCAGGAGTGGACTGGTCGGAGAAGAAGCGGTTCGGACAATTGGCCTACATGGTGGCCGGGATCCGCGCGATGCGTCCTCCCCATCCGATGGTCACCGTGACTTCTCCCTCCCACTCCACCGTGGGTGCCCTCGTGGAGATCGGATCTGGCCACTACTTTGGCGGCCGATTGGAACTCTTCCCCGGAACCCGACTCGATGATGGCCGAGTCGGAGTCACGGTCGTCACCCGCCTCAACTGGGCTACCCTGGTCGCGAATGTGATCCGGATGACCCTGGGGAGAATCCGGTCCACTCCCGTCTGCCAAGTCTTCCAGACCGACCAACTCCAGCTCACTTGCGCCGAGCCGATGGGACTCCACCTCGACGGCGACGTGGTCGGAACCCTCCCGGCCTCCATCACGGTGCGCCCGCGGGCCCTGCGCATCGTGGTGCCCTGAGCAAAAGATCCACATCGCGCGACAGGCAGGACTGCGTCATCGTCAGCCTCCACATTGACGGCATCGAGTGATGCCATCAAACTGATGGCATGATACGCACGCAGATACAGCTGCCCGACGAGGTCTATGCCCGGGCCAAGAGGGTCTGCGAGGCGAGAGAGATCCCGCTGGCCGAACTCGCCCGGCGGGGAATCGAATACATCCTCAGTGTGTATGCCACCGATTCAGACACCGATCGGGAATGGCATCCGCCGATGCCGCGCAAGCTCGGTTGGAAGGGGCTCTCGGATGCGGAGATCAAGGCCGAGGCTCAACGGACTCACTTGGATGGAACGCTGAGCCGCAAGAGGAAGGGATAGAGACATGCTGTCCATCGACACCAACATCCTCTTGCATGGCTTCAACGAGGATTCGCCCCAGCAGGTGGCGGCCCTTCGGTGGTTGCAATCCATTGCCAAGGTAGAGGCCGTCGCCATCTCCGAATTCATTCTCGCGGAGTTCTATGGCTTGCTCCGCAATCCGGCGGTTCTCAAATACCCGCTGTCGGCCGAGGAGGCTGTGGAGGTAATTCAGGTCTACCGCAGCCATCCGCGCTGGCGTCTCATCGGATTCCCAACGGAAAGCCGATCCCTGCATGACACCCTCTGGCAGAAGGCAAGGGCCAAGGACTTCGCCTTCCGGAGGCTTTACGATGCCCGCACCGCCCTGACATTGATTCACCATGGAGTCACCGAATTCGCAACGGTCAACGTGAAGGACTTTACCGGTCTAGGCTTCCATCGAGTATGGAATCCGCTGGAGGTTTCGCGGAAGGTCTGACCATCGCGGATGGATGGTTGAAGGTCGGCCTGAACAGCGTCAAACCATCGAGCTTCATCAGCGCGATCATCGAAATTCGAATATCCGCCGAGCCCACTTCGGAGACCGCACATCGGTTCCAGAATTTCGGAGAGGATGTCTATCGGGCTCTTTGTGACACCTGGTCGATGAGCATCGAACAGATCGACCGCGCCACCACGGGTTTCGTGATCCGCGATACTCGACGCCGTTACCTCGGCGAGGTGACCCAGACCCCGGAACGTTAATTGAAGCGGTATCACTTCGACCAAACAGCAACTCTGACTCGACGGTGACAGACGCACCGTGCGGGTGTTGAAGCGGATCCCGATCGGGCTACCCGGGGCCTGCGACTGTTTTATCTTTTGCGCGGCATCTGTAATGGACACATCCGGCTCAGCCAAAACGTCCACGACTACCTGAAGGAAAAGCAGGTGCCGCACCTCTGGCACGTGGACGAATTGGCGTACGACTTCCAGCGCTGGTAGCAGGGCCTGTATCACTTCGCTCGGCGTATCTTCCAGCCTGCCTACATTCCGTGAGGCGGAATCCAGCGGCAGATTCTTGTGCGCGGGACACGGCCTCTGCAGCCATTTCCAAACAGAACACCGGGACGATTACCGACGGCGAGGCATTTGTTGGAGAACCCTCGTTTGTGCTTGTCCGGAGCGCGCTTTTAGCCAGCCTCAAGAAAGGTCAGTCGACTCCTCTGAAGTTATAACAATTTGATTTTTATGACACCAGAATGGTTATTTATAGCTACTGCGCTGTCGATTTGGACAGGTTTGATGCTGGCCGGTGGCACGGCGTTCGCTTTGGCCTGGAAATCGGTGGACCGGTTCTTCTGGTGGTCGATCCTGATCGGAGGTCTGGCCATGGTCATCAGTGTTCGGGCTCCACACCATCTCCAGTATTCCGCGTCCAAAACCGTTAATGGTGAGGTAATCTGGAGCATCGATTCGAAATGGTGTTTCTTGGCTGCATTGGTTTTAGCCACCTTCGCCGTGGTTTTTGCGGTCTTCAGACGGGTGAAGTCGGCAAAAGGTCTGAAGATTGGGAATGGCATCACTCAGCCATGAGACCGGCTCTCGTTCTTGCGTTGGCTTTGGTGAGCGGCTGCTCGCACCCAAATCTGACCACCTTCGATACATCCGTGGTCGAAATGCCCTCCGCCGACCCCAATCACCGCGAGACTCAAGTCCGATTCAGGATCCCGCCCGAATCCGAGATCCGGGTGGTGGCTGGTTCAGGTTCCGAATCGCACTACACTGACCGGCTCAATTCGGACGGCACCTTCGCCGTGAGAATGGTGGTGACCCGCCACAAGCCTTCAAGTGATGGTTCCAGAAGATTCACAACCTTCGTCAACGTGGGTCGTCCGGAAGGCAAGGTGTCTGGCAGTCACAAGATCTTCACCTTCGATGAGGATCGATCATTCGACGATGTGCTTCAGGTGACGGTGGCTTCGGGCTCCGTCCCGTTGGGAGTGCCGCACCGCTTGGGAACTCTCAACGGACAACCAATAACCCTTCTGGTGCAACCGCGCATCGGCCTACCCCGATAGGGTGCGAATGGCAGGCTTGAAGTCGCGAATCCATCGATGGGTTCCGCCTCATCCTGGGAACATCTAACGGATGACCGTCAATGAACTATTGAATGGGATCCTAAGCATCAACAGCAAGGTCGTACTCCATCACTGCAGTGCAGACGACTCGGCGCACGAATTCCTGCACTGGAGGCAGGGACTCCAGTGCTTTGCTCGGCTGGGCTTTCAGTCGGCCGGCACTTCATGGTGGCGGGGTTTCGGGCTGGCGGGCGAGCGGGGTTTGGTCGATAGAGACGGCATTCCCGACATGAATCCTTTGAGAATCTGCGCGAGGCTTCGTTGGCTGTTGTGGTTGTGGTCGCTGGTCTGGATCAGCGCGGTGGTCGCAGAACCGCAGGCCTCGACCGTGCGGCCTCCGCAGGGGACGGCCGATCAGGCCGAGTGGCTGGAGAACATGATTCGTTTCCACCGGTTCACGGCCGCCGAGATTCGTGACGCCACCGGGCTTGGCGATGAAGTGATCGCGGCGGCCCTGAAGCAGTGGGGCCCGACCTCGGAGGCATCTTCGGGCGGAGCAGGCTCAACGGGTTTCACCCATGCCGACAGAACCATCCGCCTTCTTCCCTATCCCGGCGGCCGGCATCCGCGGCTGGGATTTTTTGAGGGCGCGATCGATCCGCAGCGCGACACCAAGGTGAGCTTGTTCACCCCGTGGGAAGGCGGTGGCTACGTGGTGGTCGATGTGCCGGAGGCGATCTGGTCCCACCTGGGGTTGAATTACCTCGCCCACCGGCACATTCCAACGATCTGGGAGAAGACGGGTCAGCGCCTAGAACCCGTGGAATGGAGCCAGCGCGCCGATGGATCGCTGGCCATGACTCGGACGCTACCCGACGGCGTTGCCTTCGGGGTGCGGGTCAAATCGGGGGTTCGCCACGCGGAGTTCCAATGGTGGGTGCGCAATGGCGGGACGCAGGCGTTGCAGCAACTCAGCGCCCAAGTTTGTGTGATGCTGGGTCAGGCCAGCGGGTTCACCAACGTGGCGGCGGGTCGGCGGATCCTCGAAGCCCCGTTCGCAGCCGCGTCGGATGCGAGCGGCCGCCGTTGGGTCATCACCGCCTGGGACGGTCTGAACCGTGTTTGGCAGAACCCTCCGGTGCCGTGCATCCACGCCGATCCGCGGTTGACGGATTGCCCACCCGGCGAGACGCGTGAGGCTCGCGGTTGGGTGTGGTTTTACGAAGGTGAGGATCCCACCACCGAACTGCAGCGGCTCCGTCGGGAGTTCCTGGCACGGCCGTTGCCCGAGATCCGTCGCCGACAGCCCATCCCCGACAAGCTCGTGGTGCTAACCTTCGATGACTCGGTGGCCTCGCTGCACGCCAATGTGCGTCCGTTGCTCAAGGAATTGGGTTTCGGGGCGAGCTTCTTCATCACCGAGGGCTTCAGCTTCCTGACCAACAAGGCCGACTACATGACCTGGGCGCAAATCGCCGAGTTGCACCGGGATGGCTTCGAGGTGGGCAACCACACCCGCAGCCATGTGGGCATCGGCCCCGACATGCTTGGCCGCCTGCGGGAGGAACTGACCCACATCGACGAGCTCTGCCTGCAGCACGGCATTCCCAAGCCGATCAGCTTCGCCTACCCGGGTAACGCGATCCATCCCCGGGCGATTCCGTTGCTTCAGGAGATGGGTTTCCGCTGGGCTCGCCGGGGTGCCCAACCGGAGTACGCCTATGAAACTGGCCGTGGCGTGGCCTACGAACCGGAAGGGGATCATCCGCTGCTCATCCCCACGACCGGCGATGCTCGGCCAACCTGGACGCTGGAGAACTTCCGTCGGGCGGCGGAGCAGGGGCGGGGTGGTCGCATCGCCATCCTCCAGTTCCACGGCGTTCCCGACCGCGAGCACCCTTGGGTGAACACACCGCTCGAGCGCTTCCGCGAATACATGCACTGGCTCAAGGACAACGGCTACCGCGCCATTGCCCTGCGCGACCTGGACCGGTACGTCGATCCGATGGACCAGCCCCAAAATCCCTGGGCGGTCATCCGCCGCCGGCAGCACGCCGCGTCGGTGGAGGTCCCCAAGTAGAAGCTCGGTTGCTACTTCTTCAGCGTATTTCGATTCGTTCAGCGCTTTTCGGGCGGGGGGATGCACCAGCGGGCCCGGGCTTCGGGCGGAGTGGTGCTGTCGGCGTGCAAGATGGCCCCGTACCTGAGGGTGAATGCTTCACCACGGGCCACGGTCACACGACTCTTGGTGCCTTGCTTCATGGCTTCACGGCCGAACGGATTGGCCACGAACACCCCGTAGTCGCGATTGTGCCACCAACTGGGCCGAAAGTTGGACGCATCGGCCACGAGTTGGATGCCCAATCGATGCCCGTCCACGGTGCCGGAGTAGTCGCACCAGGCTGCCGCCCGTCCCCAGGTGGCCGATGCCGAGGTCCGACCTTCGCTGCTCGTGAGCAGTCCTCCATTCTTCTCTGTCAGCGGCGTGGCCACGCGGGCGGCGAAGCCCATCTCCTCTTGATCGCCGAACACGAGTTCACCCGCATCGCTTCGGAAGGTGGCCTCCCAGAGGAGCACCGTGGCTCCGGGCTGGGCGATGCAGGTGATGCGGTGCCGCAAATCGCCCAGCACCGTGCCTTGCGCATCGACCAACTGGTTGTCGGTGGCGAAGGTGAGCCGCCCGTCGCGGACCTCCGGCCGTCGGGCGAATCCACGATGCACGATGCGTCCGCGATTGCGCCAGAAATCCACACCGTTGATGTCGCCAAAGGCCAGCCATAGACCGGGGTGCATGGTGTCGTGGTCCACGGCATCGAGAGGCGGGCGCGGCGGGTGGTTGCGGCTCACGCGAAGGCCTCCGGGGGCGTGGAGGTTGGCGAAGTGTGGTCGCAGGATCCGCTCATCCTGGTGGACATAGTCCCCCACGGGCTGTCCGCCCCGGGTGAGCTGCAGTCGGTCTGGGCTCTCGGAGAAGCCCAGCGTATCGGCCGTTTCCGCGGCTCCGGGGATGCCTGCCTGGTCCTTTTGCCCTTGGCGGGCGAGGTAGGCGGCGACGTCCGCCACCGCGCGCGCGGGCAGGACGGTATCATAGGCCGGCATGGCCGATTGTGCTGAGGACCCTCGGGTGGTGATTTTAGACTTCGGAATCGTCTCGCGACGGCCGTTGGCCAATCCCAGCGTCACGCTGAGGCCGCTCTCTTCGATCAGGATGCCCGAAAGTTCGGTGTCGGCGGTTTCAATTCGATGGAGACTGAATCCCTCAGTGATGACGGCGTTGGGTTCGAGAATCGACTGCACGAGGTGCTGCACGGGGGCGCGTGCCCCGACCACCGACAGGTCCGGGCCAAAGCTTTGGCCGTGGCCGTCGAGCCGGTGGCACTGGAAGCACCCGGCACCTTGCGAGTGGTGGAAGAGCCAGGCCCCGCGACGAGGATCGCCATCCTGGAAGCGCTCGAGCGCCAGAGCCACCGAGGTCTCCCGGTTGGGCGGTGCCGGCATGGACATCTTCGTCGGATAAAGGTGCTTCGGCTCGGTGCCGAGATCGGAGGTGCCATTCATGTCGCCCGACGCACCGCCCAGCGGACGGCCTCGGACCATCAGGGAGAGGCCTTGGCCGGTCGCCTTCTCGATCCAGCGGGCTGCGATGCCCTGGACGGCGGGATCGCTGTCCGCCGAGAGGCGGCGCACATCAGCCTCAGGCAGGGCGTGGTCTTCGAGCAGGGCCAGCAGGGTTGCCCGACGGACTCCCGGCCGCGCATCGGCCAGCAACGGGCGCAGCGCTCCGGGATCCTGCAGCACCCGCAAAGTCTGCCATCCCCCATAGAACACCGTGGGATCGGTCTCGCGAGCCAGGGCTTCGAGCAGGGCGGGAACGGCCGATCGGGCCGAGGCCGTGGGCACGCGACCCAGCGCTTGGACCGCTTCGAAGCGCAGACGGGGTTCGCGATCGGTCAGCAGCGACACGATGGCAACGGGCAGGGAATTGGACGCCTGACGGGCTGCGTGTCGATGGGCCACGATCCGCACCGACTGGAGGCGGAGGTTCAAGGGCGCCTTGCGGTCGGCGGCCTGACGTTCGAACCAAGCGTCGCCCTCCGCATCCTGCTCGGCGATGCGGCCCAGGGTCCAGGCCGCCCAGGTCTGCCGCCCTTCGGATAGCGTGCTCTTGGAGAGGGCCTTGCGCAGGGCTGGGGCCACCGTCGGGCCCCGGCGCAGCAATTCTTCCTGTGCCTCGACCCGCCGGACGGGCAGCGGGGAGTCGAAGGCTTCCAATAATCGTTCCAGCGAGCGATGGGCGGGCGGCGTGTTGGGACTGGCTGGAAGCGCTTTCGCCCCACCGGAGCGAACGGCGGTGATCCGGAAGACGCGGCCCTCGCTGACGAATTGGCCATCGCGGTATTCCGCGCCGTAACCGCGGCCCCAACCCAGCATCCACAACGCGCCGTCAGGGCCAAACTCGAGGTCCGTCGGTCGGAAGAGCGCGCGGCCGCCCTCGATGAACGGTTTCCAGTCGCCGCCGTCGGGTCGCATGAGGGCCCCATCCCAACGGGGACGCCACACAAAGGTGGTCTTGCGCAGCCAGTCGTTGATGAAGAAGACACCCCGATGGGACGCCGGGAACGCCGCCGAATCGCCGAAGACGATGCCTGTGCCCGAACCCTCGAAGAGCGGACCGCTGACCGGTGCGGAAGGGGCGTGAGGTTCGGTGCCCCAATGGGCGCTCCACGGATGGTTCCAGCCAAAGTGCGCCCTCGGGAAGGGCATGAAAACCCGGTCGCCGGTGGTCTGGTCGTTGTCGGTGCCGAGCCAATGGAACCCGGTGTCGAAGGTGATGTCCCAGGGATTGCGAGAACCCCGTGAGACGATCTCTAGGTTCAGGCCATCGGGATCGCAGCGCAGCACGCCGCCTTCACGCCCCCAGTCGTCCTCCGGGTCGTGGTAGTTCTTCTCGTAGCGCCCCTTGGCGAAGGTCCGCGCGGCCGGATGGTCGGGCGAACCCGGCGGAGCGGTGACGCCCCAGAGATCCCGGAAGGCCTTCGGGGCGATCCGTCCCGGCTGGGACAATCCCTTGGAGTTGCCCTTGCTCATGTAGAGCTTGCCGTCCGGAGCCCAATTGAGGCCATGCAAGCCGTGCTCGAGGTTCCCGAGATCGGTGTAGAGGCGCACGTACTCGTCGGCCTCGTCGTCTCCGTCGAGGTCCCGGACAAGGGTCAAGTCAGGCGCATTGGCCACCCAGAGGTCGCGACCACGCCAGGCGAGGCCCTGGATGGCGTTGAACCCGGTGGCGAAGACTTTGGTCTGGTCGGCCTTGCCGTCGCCGTCGGTGTCCAGCACCCAGACCACGCTGTCGCCGGGTGTCTTGGGTGTGGGATTGCGGTACTGCGGACCCATGCCTACGCACAGCCGGCCCCGCAGGTCGAAGGCCATGGAGCAGGGCTGACGGACCAGCGGTTCACGGGCGAAGATCGTGATCTCGAAGCCCGGCGGCACCGTGGGTATCGCTTCTCGGTCGGCGTTGGGGTCCTCAAAGTCGACTCCCATCAGCGGCAGAGCCACCAGTGCCCAGATCATGAATCCAACGGCGTTTTTTCGGGCTTGTACCTGCAAAACCGGCAACGCCAATGGCTCGGCTCTTTCGAGGCGCTCTTCGGGGAACATCGACCCAAATATGACCAGACTCCCTGCACTGAACACTCAAAACCGACTTGCCGGTCCCGACACCGCCTTCGCAGTCTGTGGCTGTGTCCTTGCTTCGATACTTGGGTAACTTCTGGGTTCTATGTTTTGGCCTTTGGGGCTTCATCGCAGGTTCGAGTGGGTTTCAGGAACTCACGGCCGCTGAGGACCGCTGGTGGAAGGGCAACCTCCACACGCATTCTCTCTGGAGTGATGGCGACGATTTCCCCGAGTCCATCGCCGACTGGTACAAGGAACACGGTTACCACTTTCTCGCCCTGTCCGATCACAACCGGATGCTGGAGGGCGAGCAGTGGGTGACGGAGTCCCAGAAGAACCATTTCCCCGAGGCCCTCGAGAAGAACCGCCGTCGTTTCGGTGCCGACTGGTTGCAGCGACGTGATCACCACGGCACCAACCAGTATCGGTTGAAGACGCTGGCGGAGTTCCGCGGCCTGCTCGAAGAACCCGGTCGGTTCCTGATGATTCCCTCCGAGGAAATTACCAGCGGGCACTTGTCGTTTCCGGTGCACATCAACGCCACCAATCTCCGCAAGAAGATCTCGGCGCAGGGAGGAACCAATGTTCTCGATGTGATGCAGCGCGGGGTGAACGCTGTTTTGGATCAGCGCCGCCAGACCGGCCAGCCCATGTTCCCGCACATCAACCACCCGAATTTCGGCTGGGGAATCACCGCCGAAGACTTGATGCAAGTGAAGGGGGAGCGCTTTTTCGAGGTCTACAATGGGCATCCAGCCACGCACAACGAGGGGGACACGACCCATGCGGGCACGGAGCGGATGTGGGACATCATCCTCGCCTGGCGGATCGGAAAGCTCGACCTGCCGCCGATGTACGGTTTGGCCGTCGACGACTCCCATCACTACCACAGCCACGGGGTCGGCAAGAGCAACAACGGCCGCGGTTGGGTGATGGTGCGGTCCGAGCGGTTGGAGCCGGCTTCGATCGTCCTAGCGATGGAGGCGGGTGAGTTCTATTCCAGCAGCGGCGTGTCCTTGCGACACATTCAGCGAACCGGCAACACCATGCGCGTCGAGGTGGAGGCCGAGCCGGGTGTGACCTACACCATTCGTTTCATGGGCACCCGACGGGGCTTCGATGCGAGCCGGTCTCCGGTGGTGTCGGCCAAGGGCGAGCCGGTCCGGGCCACCCAGCGCTACAGCGACCAAATCGGCGAGACTTTCTCGGTTGTAGTGGGAAACCGGGCCGAATACAGCGCCCGTGGCGACGAACTCTACGTGCGAGCCGTGGTCCAGTCGTCGAAGAAGATCGCCAATCCCTACCGCAAGGGCGAGACGGCTGCTGCATGGATCCAACCCTGGCAGCCGCGATAGCCGCTCGAGCCGCTGGGGTTTGGAAGTTTCTTCCGGTCTGCCACCCCGATGAGTTCAGGGTCGTCCGACAAACCAGAAGAACACAATCGCCACCACGGTAGGTGGCAAGGCTCCGAGCAGGAGACCCATCGGGCTGATACCGGTTTTCTTGAACGCCTCGGAATTCTGGAGGATGCCAGCTCCGGCGGGATTGGGTGCGTTGGCGATCACCGTCAATCCACCGCCCGTCACTGCTCCGGCGACGAGGGCGTATTTGAGCGAGTCGCTAATGCCTTCCACCAGCGAACCGAGGTAGGTGAGGGCAGCGTTGTCTGTGATGGCCGTCAATGCGGTGGCACCGAAATAAAGAGTCACGCCGTCCATTCCAGTGATCAACGGCTTGAGCCACCAGGATTGCAGGGAACCCAGCGTGACCAAGCCAGCCAGGAAAAATCCCACCAGAAGACCTTCCCGGAACTTCAAACCATCTTGATGGGGCAGGGTGGCGTAGACCACTCCGAGAAAGATCATGAAAACACCGAAGAAAACATCTGGGTGATGGGCGAAGGCGACCACGCTTCCCAGCGACGCAAGGTGGGTCAGGGTGAGCCAGACCGGGATCCGGCCTTCCCGTCGATTCTGGATGGGCACCTGACTCAACTCGTTGCGGAAGGTCCAGCTTACCAGCAACGTGGACGTCAGGCACGCTGCAGCCGCCCTCCATCCAAAGTGGGTGAAGAGGTAGCTCGTGTCCCAGTTCCACTTCGACGCCACCATCAGGACCGGTGGTGCGGCGAAATGAGTCAATGTGCCGCCGATGGAGATGTTGACGAACAACAAGCCGAGGGTGGCGTAGGCCAGCTTGGAACTGATGCCGCGATCAAAATAACGCTGTTTGAGCAGGATCGCCAACAAGGTCATGGCCGCTGGTTCTGTGATGAAAGAACCCAGAAGCGCACCGAAAGAGAGGGCTGCCACATAGAAGGACAACCCTTCGCGCAGTGGAATCAGTCGGGCCAGCATCAGGATCAACGATTCCGCCAAGGTCACAACCGGTCGGGTCGCGGCGATCACCATCACGACAAAGACGAATTTGGGTTCGGTGAAATTGAGCCCGTCGATATGGCGTACCGCTTCGTTTATTGAACCGCCGAGAATGGCGATCCCAAAGAACAAGACCGCGGCCCAGAGTCCGAACACCACTTCTGTTTCAGCGAGGAAATGCAGCAGGGTTCCTTGAACCGAACCCTTGGGGTAGTGGTGGGCCCAGTTGGCGAACCGTTTGACGGAGAACGTGTGAAGGACCGCCAGACAAAACAGGACTGTGGCCAGGAGTTCGATGGGTGTCGGCTTCATGCGTCGGAACTGAGAGGGGAGACTTGCTCCAAAAAGCCGGTTCGTCGATGGGAACCGCCGTACACCCCGAGTGCTTCGGATGGCGCTTTCCATGCTGTTCGGGTTTCGGAAAGATCCATGCATGATTTCCCGATGCTGGTTCCCGTTCTGGATCGCGGTCTGTGCTTGGGCGTCGACGGCGCTGGCGAAGGAGCAACGCCCCCCGAACGTGGTCCTCATCTATTGTGACGATCTGGGCTGGGGAGACCTGGGTTGCTTCGGGGCGAAGAAAATTCGCACTCCGAATATCGACAAGCTGGCCCGACAGGGAACGCGCTTCACCTCGTTCTATGTGGCGCAGGCCGTTTGCTCTGCCTCGCGGGCCGCCCTTCTGACCGGTTGTTATGCCAACCGTCTCGGCATCCACGGAGCGCTGGGCCCCAATTCAAAAACCGGACTGAATCCGGAGGAGATGACCCTTGCCGAGGTGCTGAAACCTCGCGGATACGCCACCGCCATCGTCGGCAAATGGCATCTAGGCCGCCCTACAGAACTGCTGCCCACGCGACAGGGATTCGATGAATACTTTGGGCTCCCTTATTCCAACGACATGTGGCCGCAGAATGGCAATGCCGCCAAGGGGACTTACCCGCCGTTGCCTCTGATCGATGGGGAAAGGGTGATCGAGGAGACTCCTGACCAGTCGCAGTTGACCCGCCGCTACACCGAGCGGGCGGTCTCGTTCATCCAACGCAGCGCCCGGGCGCCCTTCTTCCTCTATCTGGCGCATTCCATGCCGCATGTGCCGATCTTCGCCGGATCGCGTTTCGCCGGACGTTCCCGGCAGGGACTCTACGGAGACGTCATCGAAGAAATCGACTGGTCGGTGGGCGAGGTGCTCAACGCCTTGAAGCAGAGCGGTTTGGAGAAGGACACGCTGGTGATCTTCACCTCCGACAACGGCCCCTGGCTGAGCTATGGCGAACACGGCGGCAGTGCCGGGCCGTTCCGAGAAGGCAAGGGGACCAGTTTCGAAGGCGGCATCCGGGTGCCATGTGTGATGCGCTGGCCGGGGCATATTCCCCGGGGGCGTACCAACGACACGCCGCTGATGACCATCGATGTGCTGCCCACCGTGGCACGCTTGGCCGGGGCATCGTTGCCGCCTCGCAAGATCGACGGCCTCGATGTTTGGCCCATTTTACGAGGAGATCGCGGTGCCACCAATCCTCACGCGGCCTACTTCATCTATTACAACCAAGGCGATTTGCTGGCCGTGCGCAGCGGGGATTGGAAACTGTTCTTCCCGCATACCTCGCAGACGTTGGCCGGCAGACCCGGTGGGACCAACGGGATGGCGGGTCGATATCAGCAGCTGCCGGTGGGTCTGGAATTGTACCACCTCCAGCGCGATCCCGCTGAGCGCGTGAACGTGATCGCCGAGCATCCCGAGGTACGAGACCGCTTGATGGCCTTGGCGGAAGCGGCGCGGGTGGAACTGGGGGACAAGCGACTCCAGCGGATTGGCACCGGAGTTCGGGAACCGGGTCGCGTCGAGTGAACCCGCCGGTCGTGCCGCTCCAGCGCCCCACCTTTCGCGCAGCCTGCCGTCTCTGGTTCAAGATCGGCTGCCTCAGTTTCGGAGGGCCCGCCGGGCAAATCTCCCTGATGCACGAGGAGTTGGTGGCCCAGAGGCAGTGGGTTGATGAGAGTCGATTCCAGCATGCGCTGCAGTTCTGCATCCTGCTCCCGGGCCCGGAGGCTCAACAATTGGCGACGTATCTCGGTTGGTGGTTGCACGGGACCCGGGGCGGAATTGTGGCTGGTACCCTGTTTGTGTTGCCGGCGGCGATCCTGTTGTTGGTCCTGAGTTGGGGGTATGCCCTCTGGGGTGCGGTTCCTTGGGTGAGCGCCGCCCTGCGAGGTCTCCAGCCGGCGGTGGTGGCACTCATGGGCGTCGCCCTGATCCGCTTGGCAACCCGGTGGCTACGAACTCCCGGACTCTGGCTGATGGCTCTGGGAACCGTGCTTGGAATGCGCTGGGGTCTGCCATTTCCCCTGCTGCTCCTCATGGCGTTTCTAGTGGCCCTCCTGTGGCAGGGAATTTTGCCGGCGGTGCCGGTTTCTCCGCCCGCTGAAGTTGTGGGCCAACCTACAGTCCCGCTCGCCACGCCACTTCCGGACTGGAAGCGCTCGGTACGAGTCTTCCTGATCTGCATGGTCTTGTGGTGGTTGCCGGTGGGCCTGGCCGCGGTGTGGCTGGGAACTGAGCATGTCGTGGTGCGGGAAGGGGTGTTTTTCAGTGGAGCCTCCGTGATGACCTTTGGCGGCGCCTATGCCGTTTTGCCCTATGTGGCGCAGCAGGCGGTCGAGCAGTTTCATTGGGTTTCCAGCTCTGAAATGATGGCGGGAATGGCTCTCGCAGAAACCACACCGGGTCCGTTGATCATTGTCCTGCAATTCATCGGGTTTCTGGGGGCTTGGCACCACCCGGGCTCTTTGTCTCCTTGGATGTCCGGGATTCTCGGGGCTGGGATGACGTCCTGGACCACTTTTTTCCCGAGCTTCCTTTGGATCTTTCTGGGGGCTCCCTGGGTGGAGCGCTTGCAGGGCCTGGAGCAGTGGGAGCGCTGGGTCGGCGTTGTTTCTGCCGGTGTGGTGGGAATGATCCTGCACCTGGCCTGGGGTTTGGGGGTTTCTGCTCTGGGCATTGCCGATGGCCGGTTCGATGGACCGGCCGTGACGATCCTATTGGTGGCCTTCGGTCTGATGCGCTGGGGTAAGTGGCCCGGCGGTGCTGTTATTCTTCTTTCGGGAGTGCTGGGAATTCTGCGTTCCAAGCTGGGCCTTTGAGTGCCGGTTTGCCTGACCGGAATGGGTGCTTGCGATTGCTCGAAGTCAGGGGGCCGTAGGGTTCGGGCGGCATCAGTAAGGCTGCCGGCCCGCGGTCAAGGTGGGCAGTACCTGGAAAGAGTCCGCCGGAGGGGAAAGACCCAAGGTTGATGGGAATCCGGTGTGAAAAATCAACCGATTATCAAAAACCCCAATAAAAGCTGGCGGAGAGGGGGGGATTCGAACCCCCGTTACGGCTTTTGACCGTAAACCGGTTTAGCAAACCAGCGCCTTCAGCCACTCGGCCACCTCTCCGCTGGTTCCAAAGGAGATCACGCGCCCCATCTCAGGGTCAAGTTTTCACTCTCAACTTCACTCCGTACCATTCCATGCGGTTTGACTCGAATGGTCGAGGGATGACCCGCGCCGGATGCCGGCTTCCACCCAACCCCAACGGGTCCCAATATCGTGGGTTCTTGAAGCACGTGACCTATCCTTGCCGGCGGGGGATGGGCTTCGGCGCGTTTCGTTGAATTGAGCCCCCAGTTTCAAGATACGATAGGTCTTTGCCAATTGCGGTGGAGCGGGTTGTCCGGGGTGGTTGCACTCTGCACCCGACCACACGATCAATTCGGGTTGGTCCGAATTCAGGCCTGCAACCCACACAAAGGAACCAATTATGAGCTCAACTGAAATCAACACCGACAAGCTGATCACCGATTTGAAACGTCTTGTGAGTGATTCCGAGGAGTTGATGTGCGCCACGAAGGACGCTGCCGGCGACAAGGCTCACGAAGTGCGGGAGCGCTTGGCTGATGCTTTGGAATCCGCCAAACGGAGCTGCCGCCGTCTCGAAGATAAGGCCGTTGAAGGTGCCAGGTCGGCCGACCGCACCATCCGAGACAATCCTTATCAATCCATCGGAATTGCGTTCGGAGTGGGCATGCTTATCGGCGTGCTTGTAGCCAAAAAGTGAGGCTTTATGGGCGAAACTCCTGAAAGTCTGCCAGGCGTCTGGGCTTTGCTCAAACGCATCTTGGACACGCTGTTGGCGGCGGCGCAGAGCCGTGTTGAGCTATTCGCCCTGGAACTGCAGGAGGAAAAATGTCGAATGGTGGAGGCCATTCTCTGCACCGCTGCCGTGGCTGCATGCGGGATGATGACGCTTTCGCTGGCAACCTTCACGCTGGTCGTGCTCTTTTGGGAGCATGGCCGTTTGGCCGCGTTGTGCGTCCTCTGCGTGTTTTATCTGGTCTGTACCATTTTAGCTTGGCGAGCTTTTCAGACGCGTCTGAGGGCTCACAGCCCCTTCACCGACTCCATTGCAGAAATCAAGAGGGACCGTGAATGCTTGAAATCAGTCAACTGACCCGCTGCCAGCTGCGTAAGGAGGAGGTGCTGCGGCAATGCGCAGCTCACCGAGATACCCTCATGGCCGAGGCTCAGGTTCTGCGCCCCATGGCGATCTGGGTAGATGTGGGCATAGCCGCAGTGCGGAATGCACGCGCCTGCTGGGATACTTGGATTCCTTTCTTTTCCTCGTGGCAGGCCGGGAGGGGAGATTCGGGAGGCCTGATCGAAAAAATCACCAAGGGCTTCGCCATTGCTCGTTCGTTGAAAGAGCTTTGGAAGAAGTGGTTTTAAGAATCGTATGCGTCAGCGGTCTGCGATGGAGAGCGCGCTCTGAGCCTAATCCTCAGGCGATGGAAGGGCGAAGCACGCCTGAAGTGTCATGAGGCCTTTGACGGGTAGAGCAGGGAGCTTTCTCGAGGTAGCGAATGTCGTCTGGAGGTAAATCCAGAGGTGCTCTTCTGCCGGGTAGGAAAAGGGGGCAAAAACGATGGATTCTACCCAGCAAGTTCTGGCTGCCCGATGGCATTGCACAAGCTCGGATTGGGGCAGCCGATCGATGAACATTTCCAGGACGGATCGGAGGCATGCGCCCAATTGAGGGTCAAAGCTCCATGGTGGCCGCTCGCCGTAACGCCAGTCGCAGTGGAATGCCGCCGGCCGCCAGAGAAGCCAAAGCGAACACCAGCCCGGTGATTCCGGCACGGACGGTGTCCTGCTCTTCGCCCCGCCATCCCCAAGGACTGCCGAATGCCAGCAGCAGCACCGAACCGAGGATGTACACAAAACTCAAGACCAGGCAGAAGGTGCCACCGAATCCACTGACAATCTTCCCAGGGTTGGTCTCAGCGAAGTTGGGGTAGAGCGTTCCGAGGCCTACCGACAAGGCGTTGAGGACAAGTG
Source organism: Akkermansia muciniphila (assembly GCA_945883815.1). Taxonomy (GTDB): domain Bacteria; phylum Verrucomicrobiota; class Verrucomicrobiia; order Limisphaerales; family UBA9464; genus SXXZ01. The sequence continues at coordinate 71,791 of CAMCYJ010000003.1, forward strand.
TCATCACACCCATTGCGATCACGAAATATACCGTGTGCGCCCCATCGAGATGGAGCATCCAGCAACTCAGGTGGGTCAGACTCAGTGTCAGGAAACCTGTGAGCACCGATGCGGTGAGGAACTTCCACCAAACCACCCGCGCCAATCCCAACGGCGCCAATCCCATCAGCCAAACCCGCCTCCCTTCGAGCGAGAATTGAGGAAAGACAAATCGGGTGGTGATGGTGGCCAGATTGAGCGAACACGCCCCGAGATTGAGAAAACTCGTGATGGAGACCCAGAACGCCGAATCGGATTGCCGGGTGAAATGCCGCAGATTCATCAGGTAGACGGTGAGCAGGCCAAAGAGCATCAGGGTTTGTCCCCACTGGGTGGTGTCGCGCCAAAACACGCGGATGTCTTTGACCAAGATGGCACCGACGTCACGGGGTAGTCCTGGAAGGGTTTCCACGCACCGCTCCAGCAAGCTTCGTGTGGTGACCGGCGTCCCCGGGGAGGTCCGGAGTCGTCGCAGCCAGGTCCACCGCCCGAGGATCGATCCGCGGCTGCGCACACAGCTGGAGGCTTCATAAAGCACGGCACCAAAGCGGGTCATGGACACCAACCCGAAGAACAGCGTGTAGCTCAGCAGCACACCCCCATAGAAAACGGCGCTGCGAAAGGCGCCCTCGACCCAATTTTGGATCGCAGAACTTAGCCAGTAACTGGGCAGAAACGGAAATTGGACGATACGGGTGTTGTCCAAAAGCCGATCGATGACCACCAGCACCCGGTTCTCCAAAAGCATCTCTTCGGTCACGGCTGTTGGCTGGGTTCTCCAGAAGAAGACGCCGATCAGCACGCTGATAGCGGTCAGCAGAATTCCTTGGAAGAGACGACGGTCGAGATACCGGGCCAGCAGCAGTGAGAGGCCGGAACCAGCCACCCCAGGAAGCACGATGAAGAGGGCCACCAGAAACCCGGTCATGGGGTAGAAGTGCCAATCCACCCGATAGACATGCCCATAGGCCATCAGCAGCGGGGCGATCAGAAACAAGAAAGCCCAGGAGGCCAAGAGGACAGACTCGAGGAATTTCCATCGAAATATGGTCTCCGGGGCAATGGGCAGCGGCAGGAGAAACTCCGACTCTCGATTGCGAAAGAAATTGGAATAGCTGATGACCAGATTGCTGAGCAGCAGGAGACCGAAAAGGCAGGCGAAGAGCAGGAACAGCAACCGTTCGACCAGAAGGCCGCCCAGTCCGGGAAATCGGGAGAGAAAGCGGAGCCCCTGAAAAAACAGGCCGTAGGCCATCACCGCATAGCCGACGAGAAAGAGTCCGATGACTCCCACCCAGAGGCGTGATTTTTCACGGAGCATCATCACCTTGCGCCCCATGGAGAGCGCATTGATGTGCAGCAGCAGACGGAACGGGGCCACCGGGGCTGCCTGTTTCGATGGGGTGCCGGCGGGGATCACTCGGTGACTTTGATCCAATCAGGGAACCGTAACCACTCGGAAGTAGCCGGCTTGTTGGTTGTTGGGATCGGTGTCCTGAAGGATGAGTTCCATGCCGTTGCCATCGGCTGTGGCGATCCGATTCCAAGGCGACACCCGCAGCGACAAATCGTAGGTGCGCTCCAACGCATAGCGAATGCCGGATTGAGAGATGAGTCGGGCTTCAAATCGACCATCGGTCCCTTGAGATGCAGTCACCACAAAGGGTTGCACGGGAACCCCTTGTTCCCATGCCAGTCGGATATTGCCCTCATCTTGGGTCACAGGTGGCCCGGCATCGTAGAAACCATCCACGGCGATGCGGTAGAGAGTGCCTTTCTTGGCGACGAAATCGGCGCGGCTTTGCCACACATCGCCGGAGATGATGTCGTCGTTTTCCACCACCAGTTTCAGGGCGTTGACCGAGTCCCCCGTGTAAACGGCCAGCAGCGTGTCAAAGGCCGAACCGGTGGTTTCGAAGCGTACGACTCCATCGCTTGGGGCCGACCACTGCCACCACGCCGATCGGTTCCCTCGGATGCCGCCGTGGGAAGGTTCCCCAGTTTCGCGGGTGAACCGAAGATTGTTGGCGGTGACCACCCCTCGGGATCCGGTGAGGGCAATGGCGTTGGCGAACTGATTGTTGCCGGTCGGTTGCCCGCCCTTTTGAGAGATGTCCAATCGAATCAAACCCTCCTCCTGGATGATGCCGTCGGTGAATCCATCCACCGCGATCCAGTAGGTGATGCCGCCGGTAGCTCCAAAGCTAACCTCGCTTTGAACCTGGTCTTGTGCGGGGTCGATGTCGTCGTTTTCGGCGACCTTCCGCAGCGTTGAAAAAGAATTGCCGGTGTAGACGGCCAACAGGGTGTCAAAGCTGCTGTCCACGGTGTTGATGACCGTCGGTCCGGAAATCGGTGCGGTCCAACGCCACCACGCCGATCGCTGGCCCGAACCGCCGGCATGGGAGGGCTCCAAGGGCTCACGGGTGAATCCCAAATTGGAGGCGTGGTAGACGCCCCCGAATCCCACGGTCGCGGCCGCATTGGTGAAGAGGTCGTTCGGAGGCGGCGTTGCGATTCCGCCGGGGCGCCAACTCAGTTGGAGGCTACCTTGGGCTCCATCGCGCCCATCGGCACCGATGCGGTAAAGTGCTCCGGTCGTCACCAGAAAACCCACCCGACTTGAGGTTTGTCCGAGTTCGAAGTCGTCATTGCCCGCGATCTGGATCAATTGGTTCACGGCGTTGCCCTGATAGACTCCCAGTGTGGTGTCGAAATCGCTCCCGGCTGTCTCGAAGGTGACCACGCCCGAGAAGGACGCCGTCCATTGATACCAGATCGAGTTTCGCCCGCCGCCCTGACCGTGGTTGGGCTCTCCGGTTTCCCGAGAAGCATTGACCGTGTTGCCGGCTATGGATCCCTGATCTCCCGACAGCGTTTGGGCTGACGAGAAAGAGTCATTGGCCGGGACGGTCACCGGTTCGTTCAGCAGCCATCGACGGACTGTGGGGAACGTGACATTGAATCGACCGTACTCATCGATTTGCTGGGAGGGATCGGGATTGGAGCAATCCGAATCGCCACCATAGAGCTGACCAATGACCTGCTGCTTCGCATTGAAGAGCGGAGATCCGGAGCTGCCCACTTCGGTGACTCCGCGGGTCCATCGAACGGTGCGATAATTGGCATTCTCGCCCTGGGTCACTCCGATACTGATGCGTTTGTAATCACCCTGGGGGTGGTGAATGCCGACCAAGGTTTCTCCGGCGGCCGGGGGATCAGAATTCCATCCGGCATACGTGACACCACTGGGGATCGTGCCCCGCAACTGCATGAAGCAGTGGTCGTTACCGCTGTCTCGGCTTTTGGTCGACAGGATGCTGGCACCGCCGACGGTCCGGGGAACCGTTGAGGGATTGGGGATGGCGCCCTTGCACCTGGTGGTTTGGTAGTTCCAGTAGAATTCGGTGGAGTCGGCCTCGGCCTGGCTGGTGATGCAATGGGCGGCCGTGAGAAAATAGTCCGTTTTGGGTGTTTCGTTGAGGTCGTTGAGCAAACACCCCGTGCAGAAGAGTTCGCCGATCACCGCGACCGTCCCGAGTCCGGCCACTGCCTGGGAAAGGGTGGCCCATGCGGGTTCGCAACTGACGTCGATGTTGCAACTGGCGGCGGTCTTGGCGGACGCGGTGGAGGTGCCAGCTTTGCCCGCCATGCCTGCCGTGTCTTCTCCCAGTCGAACATACCGATGAGTCAGTTCGGTGATTCGGAAGGAGGGCAGGCTGGAACCCGGAGCCGCCCGGCATTCCAGAACCACTGCGGATCCGAAGAGGCTGGGGGTCCAGAAATTGTCGCTCGCACCGAGACTCGCGGCATCGAACGGTCCTTGGATCTCGGAGGGATCTTCGGCATTGAAAACCCGCAGTTCGGCTCCGGCCGGCAATCGGAGGGATTCCAGATGAACCCGGACGCCCCAGGCGTCTTCAGACTCCAAGCGGGCACTCCAGACCCGGGTGCCATCGGGCAGGGTAGTCCAAGCGGTTTTGCCACCGAGTACCCGGATCGGATCGGGCAACAGACGGCGAATGCCCACACGGGCTCGCCCCTTGGCATTCTGCTGAAGCCTCGAGGCATCTTCAGCCCTCACCACGGAGAGGTCTGGCGTCGCGAGTCGGAGAGTAACTTGCGGGGGCAAAGCCTTCAGGGCGCTCACCGCCAAGGACTTCGGTCGGGCCGGTGCGACGGTGGTGCTGACCCGCGCTGGAAGTTCCACTGCGAGAACAGAGAAGGTCAGGCCCAAGCTGGCCAACCAACCCATCTTCGTGATCCACCGCTCCATCAACGCATTCATAATCAGACCGGACCGGTTGAAGGAGTCATCCCCGAGCGGACGGCATAGGCCGACACGGTGGACAATGTTTCACGGTGGGAACAGTTCTCAGTTAAAATCACTGAATTTTTGGCAGGGTCAATGGTCGCCATCGGTTCCGATCCATCGCACGAACGCCGGGTTATTGGGGCATACGGGTTTCGCCGTCCGGACAGGAGAAACGTTCGATATCGCTCAATCGGGACGGGTACGCCGCTGCCAATACGGAGCGGGTTCCTCCCTCGAAGATGTCCGGCATATAGCCCGGGGCCAGGGTGCAGCCATAGAGTGCGTAGAGCCCCCCGGAGATGAGGTGGGCGGCCTGCCAGACTCCGGCTGGCACCACGTACTGGCAGTGATGTCCCTGAAGCGGATCCGGCCCGAGAATTACGTCCTCCGTGGATCCGTCAGGTCGCAGGAGGATGAGTCGGAAGGGGTCTCCGCTATAAAAGTGCCAGACCTCATCCAAGGTGAGTCGGTGGAACAGCGAGTGACTCAAGGGTTCCTCGCAGTAAAGGCCAATCATGGCCGTCCCCGCCGGTCGGCCCGGTTGGAGTTCGAGGGCAGTCCGATACGACTGAACGAAGAGGGTGCCTTCGACCGGCAACGGTTCCAGTCGGTAGCGATGGATCAGGGTCTGGATGGTGGGATGCATGCGGGTGGAGGTGGGATGACTGGTGACGGTGAGCGTATCAATCGTTCAGCGAGGCCACCACTGCATCGACCAGTTCCTGGGTGCGGAGGCTGCGGCGGATGCTCTGGGTCACTTCCGGACCACGAGGATTGCGCGCCAATCGGGTGAAGGCTTCGAGCATTCGGGTGGACTGGCGTTGGGGGGACGGGGTCTCGGTGCGGACCCTGGTGGCCGGGTTGGCCATGCCGAAGCGGTGGGTGAATCCGACCGGTCGGGTGGTGTCAGGGCTGCCAAAGCCCCCATCCCAATCCAGCACGAAATCATCCATGGAAATCACTCCTTGGGTTCCCATGAGGTCCAGGTCCATCAGGCAGGCCCCGACCGTGTAGCCCGCATCCCAGGTCGCTGTGAATCCATCGCTCAATCGCACAAAGCCTGCGCCCCGGATCCAACCGCCCGTCACCGCATCCCGCTGGGCCCAGCTGCGGCATTCGGCCACCGGAGCCTCGCTGCCCGAGTACTCGACGACAGCCCGCATGGAATACCACGCCATGTCGCCGATGGCACCCGTGGGCTCCTTGTCTGGCTGAAGGCGGATGTTGTTTCGATCGAGGGCCGGGAAGAAGAACGAGGTCCGCAATCCTTGGAGCGGACCGGTTTTCTGTGGCAACGCTTCGCGGACAGCTTGGGTGCGTGGGTGGTGGGTGAAGTGCGTTCCATCGAGGAATGCCACGCCGGCCTGTGTGCAAGCCTCGGTGATTCGCTGCAGGGAGTCCCGGTTGAGGAAGGGTTTGTCCGCCAAGACCGCCAGGCCCTTGGCCGCCGCCGCCAGACAAATGGGTTCTCGGACGGAGGTGGGTGTGGCCACATAGACCGCATCCACGCTCCCCGAACTGAGGAGTGATTCCCACGTCTCGAAGACCGGCACCGATCCGTGCCTCAAGGCAAAGGCGGAAGCCGTCTCGATCCGCCGACTGGCCACTGCGTTCAAGCTCACCTCGGTCGTGCCCCGCAGGGCGTGAGCGATGACGTCTGCGATGAAGCCGGTGCCGATAATTCCGAGGCGTAGGGGCGTGGTCATGGAAGCGTGTTGGACCGAATTGCGAGAACGCTCGACCGGACCTGTCCTTAGATCAAGGCGCATCGATTCGAGGATTTGCTTTCGATGAGGCGGAGATTATCCGGGGCTGATTCCGGTTCGCGTCTGGGTTTCGAGCGTTGCCGGGACTTCCTTATCGCCGCGGTCCAGTTAGCATTCTGTCTATGACCTTGGGAAAAGCAGCATGGTGCGCGGTTGGCATGATGGGTGTTTCGTTGGTCGCCGCAGTCCCTGGTGAGTGGCCCTCGTGGCGCGGGCCCTCGGCTCAAGGCAGTGTGGCCATTGGGCGGTTTCCGGAACGGTGGTCGGTGGATTCGGTGACCTGGAAAGTCGAACTGCCCGGCAAGGGCACCTCGACCCCAGTGGTTTCCGGAGGGCGCGTCTACCTGACCTCACCCGCATCCGGGCAGGACGCCATCCTGGCTTTCGACCTCCAGGGACGCAAACTCTGGGAAACCCCGGTAGGACCTTTGGCGGATCCGCGTCACCGCACGCTGGCCTCCAGTTGCAACGCCTCGCCCGCCACCGATGGACAGGCAGTCTATGCGCAATTCAAGAGCGGTCATTTTGCCGCCGTCAGCCTCGAGGGGAAAATTCTCTGGAAGCTCAACCTGATCGAACGCTTCGGTGCGGAAAAACTCTACTGGGATTCCGGGGCCTCTCCCTTGATCGCGGGCGATTCGGTCATTCTCAGCCGTTTGCATGATGGCGAGTCCTGGGTCTCCGCCTGGGACAAGAAGACCGGCGCATTGCGCTGGAAGGTCCCCCGCGAATTTGTCGCGCCGGCGGAGAACAACAACGGATACGCCACGCCGTTGCTCATCGAGTACGGAGGCAAACCAGCCGTGCTGACTTGGGGAGCCGATCGACTCATTGCGCATGCGCTCACGGATGGTCGAACTCTTTGGACCGCCGAAGGTTTCAATCCTGCCGGCACCGCCTATTGGCCGGCGATCGCATCGCCGGTGGTGCATGGCGACACGGTTCTGGTGCCGGTCGGGCGCGATGACCGACCCAATCAGGCGCATGTGTATGGGATTCGCCTCGGAGCTGTCGGCGATGTGAGTTCGACCCACCGCATTTGGGAGCGTCATGACGTCGGAGTCTTTGTCACTGCTCCGGCAGTGGCCGAGGGTCGTGCTTACTTGCTGCGTCACCGCGGAGAAGTGGTGTGCATGGATCCAGCCACCGGAAAAACGCTGTGGACGGGAACCCTGCCCAAGGCGACCGCCCCGTATTATGCTTCGCCGGTGGTGGCCAACGGAATCCTTTATGCGGCCCGGGAAGATGGGGTGGTCTTTGCGGTTCGCGTTGGGCCCCGCTTCGAGATCCTCTCGGAAAACCCCATGGGTGAGCGCATCGTCGCCAGCCCTGTACCCGCGGCCGATCGGTTGATCCTTCGCGGCGACCAGCACCTCTTCTGCATTGCCAGCAAACCTTGGTAAAACTCATCTCCATGACCTCTCCAAAATCCATAGTTCCGGTCCCGCTCCTAGGTCGCCAGCGCGGAGCCTTCACCCTGATCGAGTTACTGGTGGTGATCGCCATCATCGCGATCTTGGCCGGCATGCTCCTGCCGGCTCTGAGCCGTGCCAAGCAGCGGGGGGCCTCGGTGGTTTGTCTCAACAATCTCAAGCAAATGGGCTTGGGGTTCTTTATGTACCTCAACGACACCGGGAAGACGTTCCCGGTGGCGTACACACCGTCCCGATTCTGGATGGCTGTGCTTCGGACCAACAATGTGCCGTCCGACAAGATCCGGGTTTGCCCGACGGCGCCCATTCCTGCCAACCGTAACCCGACGGGCGAAGCCATGGGGACTGCCACCGCCGCCTGGTATGGCCCGGTCAAGTCTCCGGTGCAGTGGAACACCGGTTTCGAAAGCAGCTACGGCATGAATGGTTGGCAGTATTCCCCAGAAGGTGAAGGCGCCATCGATGCTACGAAGGCTTTCGCCAAGGAGAGCAGCTACGAAGTTCCGGTCACCACACCGATTTTTGGCGACAGCAATTGGGCGGATTCTTGGCCACTTGCCACCGACCGTCCGGCCCGGAATCTCGCGATGGGTGGCAACGATGCGATGATGCAGCGCTTCTGCATTTCGCGACATGGTTCATCCTTCCGCGGCACGGTCACCGTTTCGCCGGGATCCAAGATGCCGGGGGCGGTGAACTTCGTCATGGTGGACGGGCATGTGGAAGCCGTGGGCCTGGATCGCCTCTGGTTCCTGACGTGGCATCGGGGCTATCGGGTTCCGGCTCAGCATCCGTGATTCATGCCGCAATGAGATCCAGCCGGTGTGAGGGCATCGAAGCGGTTGGTGGCCGCCCATCCCACTGGGATGCCGAGCAAGACTCCGGCGATTGCAATGATGAACCGAAACTCGCCGAGCAGGCTTCTCCGCCAAACCGATTGTTGATTTTCAGACTCTCGAGACGGTGGGCAACCGAAGTGCATGGCATTTTTCTGTCCGCTGAAAATCCGGAAATGGATGCATTCCTCGCGCCATCCTCAAGCTGCCCTCAACGCTTGCGGGGAATCACCCGGTAGAACCGCCGCGTGGAAGATCCCGAATCGGTGTCGACTTGAAGTTGCGATTCACCATTGCCGAGCATCGTTCCGATGCGTCGCCATTGGACCATGTCCTCCGACACCTCCAGGTCCATTGCACTGCCGTTGGTGGCACCGAGGAGCACCAAGCGGGCATCTCCTTGAGCCGATGCGGGAATGGCAGCGAGTCGAGGGGTGGAAGCCGCTGGCCCTTCGGCATTGAATTTTGAACCGAGGGTCAGCATCTTCAGATCAAATCCATCGAAGGAACCCAAACCCGAGAACTCCAGGGGGGTGGCTTTCGAGACGCTTGCCTTCAATCCCCGGAGGGAATCGTCCAAGAATGGCCCCCAACGAAGGATGCCGGTCCTCGGGTCGAACTGTCCGTCATCCGAAATGTCCGAGACCACAGCATCGCGCCCCACAAAAATCTCGACTGCCTGGCAACGGGTGTTCGCGGCCGGTCCCAAATGGATTTTCAGGGTGATGGAGTCGGCCGAGTCGGTAGTCCATTCGCCCAGAATGTACGAGTTGGGCGAACGATCTGGGGTTCCGTTGGTGCCCAGAATTCCAGGCAAACCGGGCAGCGGCGGGAGCGGACCTGCGTTGCCAGAATTGCCGGGGGAGCCTTCGAGCGGGACCCATCCTCGGGGGAACGAACCGACGGAAGCGTCGTACCGGTAGTCGCCTCCAGATCGCCACAGGAATCCGGCTCGGGAGAGGTGTCCGACGGAAACCGGAGCTGACTGCGGTGGCAGAGGAACACCATAACGCCAGTACTTGGCGCAAACCATCCACTCCATGTCGGAAATCACCGAGTCAGCCGGCGCGTTGTCGGCGGGGTGCAGGCTGCGCTCGATGGGGTCGGTTGCTGGCAGACCCAGAATCACTAGCGCGGCCGATACGATCTTGTTCCCGGAGGCATCCACGGCGATGGCCTCCAGCTGGATCGGCCCTTCGGAGTCGATTTTCCAGACCAGGTTGTGCTCGATGGGTGTCTCCGGATCGGGAGCCCGGAAGAACTGGATTTGGGAATCTCCGATGGGCTTTCCATTGGCCCAGAAGGACACCGATGGAAGGTAGCCGTTGGGGTCGACCGCCACGAGTTTCAGCGCGCATTCGCTGCCGATGCGCAGTCGCTCGCCGGTCTTGGGGCTGACCCACTTCAGGAAGGCTTTCGGGGATATGGTGGAATCGAAAATCGTTAACTGGACCCAGGCGCTGGACGGATCGATCCGGTAGGACGGGTCGTCGATGAGTTTGATGACCACGGTTTCCTCCGGTTCTTTGAGGTCGTCTTCGAGGGCTCCAATGATGAGTTCGACTTGGGTTTCACCGGCTCCCAAAGTGATGTCTCCGTCGAGCAGGGAAAAGTCCTCGCCATTGCGCGCACTGCCTCCGACCGCGTAGCGGATGCGGACGGGTTCGGCCGGGTTCCCCAACCGCTGGAAAACGATGCGTCCAGGCATGACCCGGATGAAGGGATTCGGCTCCGAGGTGACGGGTTGAACCGCGAGAATGCGGATGGTCGGTGCATCGGACGGGGCCGGTGGGATTGAGTCGCGGATCATCACCCGTGCGGCCGGATTGCGGCCGGGCAGGTAGTCGGAAGACTCTGGGCCGTCCTTGAGGTTCGCCGGCTTCGGGATCACCGCCAGATACAAGAGTTCGTCGCCCTCGACCTTGTCATCCGGGATCGGTGCCAGCGGGAGTTTGCCAACGGCCGACCCGGCCGGAATGACCACCGATTGCACCCACGGGGCGAGGTTGGGATCGCTCACGGGTTCCGATTTCAGACCGCCAGGAATGATCTTAAAATCCGTGTCCCAGTCGGCCGATCCGCCGATCTTGAAATACACCCGAAGCGGTTTCGACAAGTCACCCGAGCGGCGGAATTCCAAGGTCATCAAATCTTTGGAGTCGGATTCCACGGCCATCGGATCGAGGACATTCAGGTCCACCGTGGTCGACGGGGGCGGAACGATTGGCGGATCCACCGGAGGGGGAACGGGGAGTGTTCCGATGATCACTCGAATCGGTGCCGAGGTGGCGAGGATCTTCTGGTTTTGCACGGCGCGAGCCTCCAGTACATGGATGCCCGGGGTCGGTGACTCCCAGACTGCCTGATGCAATACCTTGAGTCCGATCACGGTAGCGAACACATCGCCGCTGCGGTCCGACTTGGCGATTACCTGACCATCAGCCAGAAACTCCAGTTGGGTGACCGGTCCACCCACGGGATCGACGGCGACGGCTTCGAGTTTCAGGGACCCGGATAGCTGCTGCGTGCCGGAGGCCGGTGACGTGAGAAACACCTGAACAGAGCGCCCCGGATCCTGGGGAGTCTGCGCCTGCAGTCCGGCCATTGTCAGTGCACCGAGGAGGAGGCACAGCAGGCTGAGGAATCTCCAATGAAGGGGGTGAAAAGTGCTCATACAAACAGACTGGTGTTCTTCTATCCGTTGAAAGCCCGGAAATGGATGCATCCATTTCGCATGACGGCCCGGATGTTGCGAACCGAGGAATTGCTTCGAGACTAGCCCGACCCACCGCACTCGCAAGGCCGCTGTGCCCACCTTCAATAGCTCGATTGGGACCTGTGTCAGATCCGCTGATCTTGGGGTTTCGCGGTCCGTTGTTTTGGACTTACAGAAACGGCGACACGTGGATCACCGGGTCAGGTCGACGCACATCCAATGGCCGGCATTGCGCAGGCCATCCCGCAGGTAGAGGCGACCGTTCGACAAAGCCGGATTGCACCAGTTCACTCCGGTCACCTGGGCCCGACCCATTTCGCGGCACGTTTCGCCTCCGGCATCGAAGAGAATCAGCTCACCGCCATCGCTGAGCATGAGCGCCGACGTACCGCCGACGGCGATGAATCCGGCGTGGGACTTGTCGGCTGCGCTCGTGATCCAGCCCGACTGGGTCCAACGGACCTTGCCGTCATCGACGCCGATGCACACCACCTCGCGCTGCGCACCGAGGCCCACGATGCGGTCACCAACGAGGATCGGGCAGGAGAAGTTGGGCGCCGCCTCCTTGGAGTTCCACACCTCGGCGACCGACCAGCGCTCGCCCTCATGAGTGAACCGTAAGCTCATGAGACCCGTTTGATGCGACCCGAGAATCACCCGGTCGTTGACGATGAGCGGGGTCATCACATGCCGGGCGAAGGCCGTCTTGAGCGGATACCGCCACAGCACGCGGCCGCTTTGCGCATCGAATCCAATGGCGGCGTCGGCCATGAAGTTCACCACCTGACGCACTCCCAAGACCGTGCCCACCATCGGAGCGGCATATCCGGCCACCTCATGGCCGCTCTTCCATCGGACCGCGCCGGTTTGGGGATTCAGCGCCACCATGCCAGCGCCATTCGTGGACCCGGCCGAGGCCCACAACCACCCGGACTCCACCCACGGCGATCCATTGTTGCCATGGCGCATGGCTCCCTGGGAGTTGCCTTTCTCACCGATGAACGTGGCAGCAAAATCCTTGGTGTAGTCGACCGACCACAATGTTTTGCCATTGGCGGCCGCGAAGCAGGTCAACTTGCCCCGGCACGATTGTGCATAAACCCGTCCTTCGGATGCCACCGGCGTGCAGCGCGGCGCGGCGGGTCCCTGGGAGTCGGTGAAGGTCTCATCGACGATGGCTTTCCACCGTTCGGCACCCGAGGCGGCGTCCAAGGCCCTCAAGACCTCCTGGCCCTCTTGGGCTTCCATGGCAAAGACGAGTCCTTCGGCCACGATGGGTGACGCATATCCAGGCCCCGCGGCGATGGACCACACCACGTGGGGAGCCGACGGGAGTCGGGTCAACACCGGTTCGTGGGCGGCCACTCGTCCTGTGCGGGTCGGGCCTCGCCACTGCGGCCAGTCGCCAGCCAATGGTGGCACTGCGACACCGGCCATCCAGGCAGCGAGGATGTAAAGGGCGCGGCATGTTCCAACGGTGGGGAGCATGCCCAAGACGCTCAGGCAACCGACGAGCCGCCGTCAATGCGAGGCTGGCGTCAGGGTTGTTTGGGGGCTGGGGTGTTGGACGCAAGTGGAACTTCTGAGGGGCGGATCATTAAAACCAAGAACACGGAAACCAAGGCCACGGACGCAAAGACGCTGAAGATGGCTGCCAGCGGCAGGTGCCGATCGCGCATGAGCCCGAATCCCCAATCCGCCAGCCCACCGCAGCTAATGCTCACCAGGTTCATCAGCCCGTAGCCGGTGGCTCGCTGTTCTGGCGCAGCCACCTG
>CAMCYJ010000004.1 GCA_945883815.1 Akkermansia muciniphila
TACCCCATTCTCCGCGAACAAACCCCAGTGCGGATGGATCTCACCCACTCGGCCTGGTCCGACATCTTCTTCCTGGGCATGGACTATCCCGAGGGAGCCCAGGTGCTGAACATTTCAGTGGATCTCGGTGTCCATGGACGCGATCCGGCTCCGCGTCCGCCGGTGAGCGCTTGGTTGCGCGTGCTTGATGAACCGGTGCTCCGCCTCACCTCGGTCGATCTCGGCGCCACGGCCGATATCGCTTCGCTGGGCGAGGTATTTGATTTCGCCAAGGACCATCTCGGGCTACTCAAGGCGGCGGTCATCGCTGCGGGGGTCGTTCCGCCCGGAATCGAGGGCTCGGGTCAGTCACTGGCCGACTTGCTGGCGCGCATCGTGGGCCCGGGGCGCGGCCTCGAACTGTGCTCCAGCGTCAACGACATCCCCAAAGGTTCCCGGCTGGCGGTCAGCACCAACCTGCTGGGATCCCTCATCAGCGTTTGCATGCGTGCGACCGGGCAGGCCGCCTCGCTGACCGGCGCCCTCGAAGAACCCGAACGACGGCTCGTCCTCGCCCGCGCTCTGCTGGGTGAGTGGCTCGGCGGATCCGGCGGCGGATGGCAAGATTCAGGCGGCGTGTGGCCGGGCATCAAGCTCATCACCGGCGTGGTGGCCACCGAAGACGATCCTGAATTCGGGATCTCGCGCGGCTGCCTGATGCCGACCCATCACGTGTTCAGCGGCCAGGAGATTCCAGAATCGTCGCGGCGAGCCCTGATGGAGTCCCTGGTGGTGGTGCACGGCGGCATGGCCCAGAACGTGGGCCCCATCCTCGAGATGGTGACCGAAAAGTACCTACTGCGCTCGGCAGCCGAGTGGGCTGGTCGGCAAGAAGCCCTCGGAGTGTTGGACGAAATCATCGATGCGCTCCGACGCGGAGACATCCATGCTGTAGGCAAGGCCACCACGCGCAATTTCCGGCAGCCCCTGCAGACGATCATTCCCTGGGCCACCAACCACTTCACCGAACGTCTGATCCAACAATGCGAGACCGAATTCGGCGCTGATTTCTGGGGCTTTTGGATGCTCGGTGGGATGTCCGGTGGCGGCATGGGCTTCATCTTCGCCCCGGAGCGGAAGGCCGAGGCCCAAGGACGGCTCCAGATCCTCATGCTGGAGACCAAACGCAGTTTGGCCGAGGCGCTGCCCTTCGCGATGGATCCGGTTGTCTTTGACTACGCCATCAACGAGCACGGCACCGTGGCTGACATGCTCTCCGGCGAAGAGGCGCTGATGCCGCCCAACTACTACGCACTCACGGTGCCAACCCTGCTGCGCGCCGATCGCAGCTCATTGACGCCGGCTCGCCGTGCGGAACTCGACCGGGTGGGAATGGCGGCACGCACACGGCCGGAGCTGGGCGGGATGATCCAGACACTGTTCGATGCCCTCCTGCCTCGCTCCCGAAATGGTGCGAACGAACGCAGCGGACTGCAGGGGTTGCTCGAGGCGAATGGATTCGATCCGGCCCAGCATGAGCAAATTCGCTCAGACCTGCGGGAAGGTCGCATCGGCCTGGCCCAAAATCGCCTCCGTGCCGACAGCCGGATCGAAGACGTCGAAGCCGGCGATGTCCTCCGTTGGGATACCGCTTCGACCACGGTTCCGCCCGAGGTTCGCGCCGCCGGTGAGGCTGCGTTGCGAGCCGGCGAAGTCGCCGTGGTCACTCTGGCGGCTGGAGCCGGATCGCGATGGACCGGCGGTGCCGGCACCTGCAAAGCCCTGCATCCCTTCGCCAAATTCGCCGGTCGGCACCGGACGTTCATCGAGACCCATCTGGCCAAGTCCCGGCGCTCCGGGCGGGCGGCGGGCCACGTTCTGCCTCATCTCTTCACGACGAGCTACCTCACCCACGAACCCACCCATCGGTTCCTCCGGCAAGTCGACGGCTATGGCTACCCGGGGCCGCTCGTTCTGTCACCGGGCCGCAGCGTCGGCCTGAGACTCATCCCCACGGAACGCGATCTTCGCTTCGCCTGGGAAGAAATGCCCCAACAAGTGCTGGATGTTCAGCAGCAGAAGGTCCGCGACAGTCTCCGGGCGGCACTCATCGGCTGGGCCCGGACAGCGGGCGAGACCGGCGATTACACCGACAACGTGCCGCTGCAATGCCTGCATCCGGTCGGGCATTTCTTCGAGGTTCCCAATTTGTTCCGCAACGGCGTGCTGGCCGGACTCTTGGGTGAACGTCCCCAGCTCAAATATCTGCTGCTCCACAACATCGACACCCTCGGGGCCTCGGTGGATCCGGCTCTGTTGGGACAGCATGTCCTCAGCGGGGCTTGCCTCACCTTCGAGGTGATCGGGCGACGGTTGGAAGACCGGGGCGGCGGCCTCGCTCGAGTCCATGGCCGCCCGCGGCTGGTCGAAGGATTGGCCATGCCACGGGAGGAGGATGAGTTCCGGCTGCGCTTCTACAATTCCATGACCACCTGGATCCATCTGGACCGGTTGCTGGAAGCCTTCCGATTGACGCGGGAGGACATCCTTTCCCAAAACGAACCGAAGATTGCCGCCGCGATCCGCACCATGGCCGGTCGGCTGCCGACGTATGTCACGATCAAGGACGTGAAGAAGCGTTGGGGACATGGCCAGGAAGATGTCTATCCGGTCGCTCAGTTTGAGAAGCTCTGGAGCGATCTGAGTGCCTTGGGCGAAATCGACACTCGTTTCGTGGTGGTGCCCCGGATTCGGGGCCAACAGCTAAAAGACCCGGCTCAGCTCGATGGCTGGTTGCGCGACGGCTCCGCAGCGGCGGTCTCTGCCCTCTGCGATTGGGACTGAGGCTCCGGGCCCGAGTTCCACCGAAGCCGGCCCTTCAGTCGTTCTGGCCAGGCTTCGGAGTCCGGTGTCGCCTCCCAAAAGAAAACGCCCGCTGCGCGATGAAGCGAAACGGGCGTTGAAAACTGGGAGACGAAATCAAGCCGTGAGATCGACCGGTCGCACGCCTCAGGCGCGCTCCATGTACTTGCCGGTGCGGGTGTCGACCTTGATCTTCTCACCGGTCTTGATGAAGAGCGGGACGTTGATCTCGACGCCGGTCTCGAGCGTCACGGTCTTCTGGACATTGTTGGCGCTGTCGCCTTTGAGGCCTTCCGGAGCATTGGCCACGGTCAGGATGACGCTCGAGGGCAATTCCAAGATGACAGCCTTCTCCTCGACGAAGGTCATTGTCACGATGCTGTTTTCGGTGAGGAAATTTTTGGAATCGCCCACGAATTCAGGGGTCACGGTGACCTCTTCGTAATTCTCGGGATTCACGAACACGTAGTCGTCACCGGACTTGTAGCTGAACTCCATCTTGTAGGTCATCAGCGGGACCGTCTCGATCTTCTCGGCCGAGCTGAAGCGCACGTCCATGCTCTTGCCGGTGCGGATGCTGCGCAGGATGGCTTGCACGAAGGCGCGCAGGTTGCCGGGGGTCCGGTGGGTGACCTCGAGGACGACGCAGACGTCGGAGTTGTACTGGATGGCCTGACCCTTGCGGAGTTCGTTCGCGTTGACTGACATAAATTGAAAATGGGTGTTCCGCAGAATGATTCAGCGGAAAGAACCAAAACCCTAACGGTCTGAAAATGGCTGGCAAGCGTCCAATTCTGACGGTGTTGGCCCAGGACTCGCCCGAACCTCCCAGAAATCTGCTTCACCTCCATCCGGATGCTGCCCCATTCTCCGACTTCCGACCGGGGTTCCCGGTGGGATTCCCGCCTCCATGAAAGCCAAGCTCGTCATCACCCCGAAAAAGGCCGTTCTCGATCCTCAGGGCAAGACTGTCGCCAACGCCCTCGAACACATGGGATACGCCGGAGTCATCGGCGTCCGCGTGGGCAAGTACATCGAGATCGACCTGGCTCCGGGCACCTCAGCCGCCGCCGCTGACAAAGCGCTCAACGAGGCGGCCCTGCGTTTCCTGAGCAACCCGGTGATCGAAGATTACCGTCTGGAGATCGTGGAATGACGCCCACCCAGGCCATGCGATTTGCCATCCTCCAGTTTCCGGCTTCCAACTGCGACCAGGACTGCGTGCACGCTCTCCGCGTGTTGGGAGCCCAGGCAAAACTGGTCTGGCACAAGGACACCTCTCTGGGCGAGGTCGATGCCGTGATCGTTCCCGGTGGCTTTAGCTACGGGGATGCGCTGCGTTGCGGGGCCATCGCTCGTTTCAGCCCGGTGATGCAGGCGGTGAGCCGCTTCGCGGACAATGGCGGACTGGTCTTGGGCATTTGCAATGGCTTTCAAATCCTGTGCGAGGCGGGGCTTCTGCCGGGTGCCCTGATCCGCAACCGGGACCTGCGATTCCACTGCGAACAAGTGTTTCTGAAGACTGCAAACTTCGAGACACCGTTCACTTCCGGCATCCGCCGCGACGGTGTTCCCATCCGCATTCCCATCGCCCACGGCGAAGGGTGCTACTTTGCCGACGCCCCCACGCTGGAACGATTGCAGGCGCAGCACCAGATCCTTTGGCAGTACTGCGACGCCCGTGGTGCCGTGACCGATGCGGCCAATCCGAACGGTTCCGTGCTGAACATCGCCGGCATCGCCAACGAGCGCTTCAACGTGGCCGGTCTCATGCCCCACCCGGATCGGGCGGTGGAAGAAATCCTCGGAACGGAAGACGGCCGTTCGATCCTGAACAGCATGGTCTCGGCTTTGGAATCCCGTCGGGCTGCGGCCTGAAGGCAGGAGGGAGGCAACCTCGCCGTGAACCGCAGAGCCAGGGTCACCACCGGGAGGGTTGATCGACAGCACGGGCCAACCGACCCAAATAATCCGCCCGCGAGATTTCCTGGGCTCCCAGCGACCGGGTGACCGAGGTGACCATTTGGCAGTCCAGCAGGGTGAATCCCCGTCGGGACAGATGCCGGTCCAGGTGGACCAAGGCCACCTTCGAAGCATCGTCCGCGCGGTGGAACATGGATTCGCCGGCAAAGAATCCTCCTACGCAAACCCCATAAACCCCACCGACCAGCTGCCCCTCCTGCCAGCATTCCACACTGTGGGCATGCCCGGCCCGGGCCAGTTGTTCATACGCCTCCGAAAGGCGCGGGGAGATCCAGGTCGAGGCGGTTCCACCTCGGGGCACCGTGGCACAAGCTCGAATGACGGCTGAAAAATCCTGATCGAAGGTCACCGTATAGGGAGCCCGACGCAACGTCCGGGCCAGACTCCGGGAAACATGCACTGCACCCACCGGGAGAACACCGCGTGGATCTGGGGACCACCAGGTAATGGGGTCGGCCGACCACGGAAAGAGTCCCTTCCGATAGGCTTCCATCAGCCGCTCCTCCGACAGATCGCCTCCGACGGCCACCAGTCCATCTCCCCGGGCCTGGCTCGGATCCGGCAACCGATCTCCAGGAGACAGGAACGCAACGGATCCGGCTGGATCGCTCATTCGATGGATTCCTCGGACAACAGTCGGCTCTGGAATCGGGAAGAAATCTCCAAGCTCCACCAATGCAAGATATCGGGCGAGGTGGGAGGCAGATCGTCGGGAACCTCCGGGGGATCCGGTCGCCCGAGTTGTTCCCAAGCCCCCAGACGCAATTCATTCAGGGCCTGAAGGAGGAATTCGCGGTCTTCGGGAGTGAGACGGAGAATCCAGCCAGAGTCTTCCCGGGGTCCGGTGGGGGTTTGAATGGTCGTTTGGGCGGAAACGGCCACGCCCAAGAGCATCACCAACCGAGAACGAGCCTCGGCTCGGTGCTTCTCCAACTCACCGGACAAATCCGACTGGCACTGTTGTTCAAGGGCTTCGGAAGTGCGGCTCAGCCGGGCCCGTTCGCGTGGTTCCGTCGGTCGAGAAAAAAGCGTGAGCAGCAAGTTTCGCTCCCTGGAAGAAAGAAACCAGGAAGTGGCTTCGTCGTCGCGTTCGTGGACCCTCATGAAGCCGGCTCCAGTGTGGCGGTGAGAGAATACTTCTGGAGAGCGTGGACGTAATACTCGGCCTTTTCAAAGCTGTCGCGGACCACGACGCTGCGGCCTTGCTCATGGACTTCGAGCATGTGCCGCTGAGCCTTCTCACGGCTCCAACCGAAGACCTGCTGGAAGACATGCGTCACGTAGGGCATGAGGTTCACCGGATCATCCCAGACGATGACGGCATAATCCGGTTCACGGAGCTTCTGGGGATCACTCCCCACATCGACTTCGGGAGTCGGCAATTCGATGGTTCCCGGCATGCGGTGGACTGGCTCGACGGATTCGGTTCTCGGAGGCTCGGCTCTCCGAGCGGCAATCCTGCGAAGATAAGGAGGGGCGGGCGTAATGCAACGGCCGCCGTTTTAGCGGCGGCCGTGCTGTCGAAATAAATCCTATGGATCAGTTCATCGATGGTGACGCCGCTTCAGACCCAGCTGGGTGAGCGAGTGCATGAGCGCGGCCTGGGCCACGGCTGTCTCCTCGTCTCCCAGCTTCTGGGCAAGCCGCGCTTCGGCCTGCTTGCGGGCTTCTTCGGCGCGGGCCTCGTCGATGTGGTCGGCACGAATGGCCATATCGGTCAGGATGGCCACCCGTTCACCGGTGATTTCCACGAACCCCTCTCCGACGGCCAGGAAGTGATCTTGGCCACCCTTGCGGACGACGATCTCTCCGTGGGTGATCTGGGTCATCAGCGGGATGTGCATCGGGAAGATGCCCATCTCGCCCTCGAGCCCAGGCAAGGTGACCATGTCGACCTCTTCGGAATAAATCCGGGCCTCGGGCGTGACGATTTCCAGTTTGAGCGTGGCCATGTCGTTGGGATGCTATGCGTGGGACAGACGACTCGGTCAGTCCTTGATCTCGTCGATGCCACCCTTCATGTAGAAGTTGGCCTCGCCGATATCATCGTACTTGCCTTCCAAGATCTCCTTGAAGCTGCGGACGGTCTCGGCCACCGGCACCTGCTTGCCCGGACGACCGGTGAACTGCTCGGCCACCGTGAACGGCTGGCTGAGGAACTTCTGGATCTTGCGGGCGCGGAACACGGTGAGCTTGTCATCGGCCGACAACTCGTCCATGCTCAGGATCGCGATGATGTCCTGCAAGTCCTTGTAGCGCTGGAGCACCTTTTGCACGCCACGGGCGACATTGTAGTGCTCTTCGCCGACGAACTCGGGAGCCAGAGCGCGGGAACTGGAGGCCAGCGGATCGACCGCCGGAAAGATGCCCAACTCGGCGATGGAGCGCTCAAGCACGATGGTCGCATCGAGGTGAGCGAAGGTGGTCGCCGGAGCCGGATCGGTGAGATCGTCGGCCG
Source organism: Akkermansia muciniphila (assembly GCA_945883815.1). Lineage (GTDB taxonomy): Bacteria > Verrucomicrobiota > Verrucomicrobiia > Limisphaerales > UBA9464 > SXXZ01. Next base: position 7,283 of record CAMCYJ010000004.1, read on the forward strand.
GCACGTACACCGCCTGGAAGGAGGTGATGGAACCCTTCTTCGTGGAGGTGATGCGCTCCTGCAAGTTGCCCATTTCGGCGGCCAGCGTCGGCTGGTAACCCACGGCCGACGGAGTGCGGCCGAGCAACGCGGACACCTCGGATCCCGCCTGCGAGAAGCGGAATACGTTGTCGACGAAGAGGAGCACGTCCTGGTTCTTCTCGTCGCGGAAGTACTCGGTCACGGCCAAGGCCGAGAGAGCGACGCGGAGACGGGCTCCGGGCGGCTCGTTCATCTGACCGTAGACCAGACCGATGCGGGAGCCGGGCTCGAGGATCGGCATGCCGTTTTCACCGATCTCCGGGTGACCCTTGGCGTCCTTCTTGGTCTTGATGACGTTGGCCTCGATCATCTCGTTGTAGAGATCGTTGCCTTCACGGGTACGCTCACCGACGCCGGCGAACATCGAAATGCCGCCGTGCAGCTTCGCGATGTTGTTGATCAGCTCCATGATGACGACCGTCTTGCCGACGCCCGCACCACCGAAGGCTCCGACCTTGCCGCCCTTGAGGAAGGGGCAAATCAAATCGATGACCTTGATGCCGGTGGTCAGGATCTGAGGGCTGGTCGATTGGTCCACCAGCGGAGGGGCATTGCGGTGAATGGGATAATACTTGTCGGCCTTCACCGGGCCCTGCTCATCAACGGCGTCGCCGGTGACATTAAAAACGCGGCCCATGACGGCTTCACCCACGGGCATCGAGATCGGGTTGCCCTGATCGACGACGGCCTGGCCCCGCTTGAGGCCTTCGGTGGTGCTCATGGCGACGGCGCGAATCCAGTGTCCGCCAAGGTGCTGCTGCACCTCGAGCGTGAGACGGGTGGCGGAGCCGCCGGGAGGCGTGAAGTCGACGGTGAGCGCGTTGTAGATCGCGGGGAGGGTTCCGGAGAACTCCACGTCGACGACGGGACCGATGATCTGGACGATCTTTCCTGTGTTCATTTCCGAGAGAGGTCAGTTGCCCATCGCCATGGCGGCGCTGGTAATTTCGAGAAGTTCCTTGGTGATGTTCGCCTGACGGAGCTTGTTGTACTCGAGCGTCAGGTCCTTGATGAGTTGCTTGGCGTTGTCGGTGGCGCTCTTCATGGCGACCATGCGCGCCGAGTGCTCGGAAGCCTTCGCCTCCAGGAGCATTTGATACACCTGATAATTCAGGTAGTGCGGAAGCAGGTTGCCCAGCAATTGCGGTGCAGCCGGTTCAAAGCTGTACTCCCGGGCGGAGCCGGGCTGGATGTCATCCGAGGCGCCGTTGCCTCGGATGTCGGCCTCCAGTTTCTGGAGGCGACCCAGGGGCAAGAGAGATCGAAGCTCGGCCTTTTGGGTCAAGGTATTGACGTAGTTGGTGAAAACCACGTCGACCGCATCGGCCTGACCGCTGAGAAAGAGCTCTTGGGCGAACTTGGAAATCGCGCGCGCTTCGGCGAACTCGGGTGCGTCCTTGTAGGAGAATTCTGCGACCAGCTCGCGTTTCAGCCGGGCCACCCACTGAGCAGCCTTGCGTCCGGCCACCACATACACCGTGGTGGGCGAATGGGCCTTGGCAGCCTCGCGCAGCAAGTTGGTGTTCAGTGCGCCGCAAAGACCCTTGTCGGTGCTGATGATGATCAACGCCCGCTTCTTGACCTCACGCTTTTCGGTGAGGGGATGCTGGAACTCACCGGCTCCTGCCGTGGCCGCCGCCAACACCTCGTTCATCAAGGACGCATACGGCCGGCCCGCGAGGGCAGCCTGCTGCGCCTTGCGCATCTTGGCCGAGGCGACCATTTGCATCGCCTTGGTGATCTGCGCCGTGTTCTTGACCGACTTGATGCGGCGCCGGATGTCGCGTGTGCTGGGCATGATGGGTGGGACGGGCTCCCGTCGGGCTGCGGCTTAGCGGTAGCTCTGCTTGAACTCGGTGACGGCAGCTTTCAATTCGGCGGCCAACGCGTCATTGATGGCCTTCTCGGTGCGGATCTTCTCGAGCACGGCCGGCTTTCGGGTGTTCATGAAGTCGGTGATCTTGTTCTGGAAGTCTTTGACCTTCTCCACAGCGACGTCATCCAAGAGACCATTCTGCATGGTCCAAAGAATGACCGCCTGGATCTCGACCGGGATCGGATTGTATTGGCTCTGCTTGAAGAGCTCCACGATGCGCTTGCCGCGCTCCAAGGTGGCCTGGGTCTTGGCGTCGAGGTCCGATCCGAACTGGGCGAAGGCGGCCAGTTCGCGATACTGGGCCAGGTCGAGCTTGATCTTGCCGGCGACCTGCTTCATCGCCTTGATCTGAGCGGCCGATCCGACGCGGCTGACAGACAGACCGACCGAGATGGCCGGACGGACGCCCTGGTAGAACAAATCGGTCTCGAGGTAAATCTGGCCGTCGGTGATGGAGATGACGTTGGTCGGGATGTAGGCCGAGACGTCGCCGGCTTGGGTCTCGATGATGGGCAACGCCGTCAGGGAACCATTGCCGCTCTTTTCATTCACACGGGCCGAACGCTCCAAGAGGCGGCTGTGCAGGTAGAATACGTCGCCGGGGTAGGCTTCGCGTCCGGACGGGCGCTTCAGCACCAGGGACACCTGACGGTAGGCCGTGGCCTGCTTGGAAAGATCATCATAAATGATGAGCGCATCCATGCCGTTGTCCATGAACCACTCGCCGATGGACGCACCCGAGAACGGCGCCAGATACTGGTCGGCGGCGGAATCGGACGCGGCGGCAGCCACCACGATTGTGTACTCCATCGCGCCGGCCTTTTCGAGCTCGGCAATAACTCGGGCGATGTTGGACTGCTTCTGACCGATCGCGACGTAGATGTTGTAGACCGGACGGAAATCCTTGGTGCCGGCGTTCTGCTTGTTGATCCGGGCCTGATTGATCATCGTATCAACGCCGATGGTCGTCTTGCCGGTCGAACGATCTCCGATGATCAGCTCACGTTGACCGCGGCCGATGGGTATCATCGCGTCGACGGCCATGATTCCGGTCTGGAGCGGCTGGCTCACCGACTTGCGCTTGACGATGCCCGGGGCGATTTTCTCGACCGGGTAAAACGCAGAAGCCTCGATGGGACCCTTGCCGTCGAGCGGGCGCCCGAGGACGTCCACGACGCGGCCCAGCAGGCCCTTGCCCACGGGAACGGACAGCAGCTTGCCGGTGGTCTTCACCTCGCTGCCCTCATGGAGGCTGGTGTAGTCACCCATGATGATGGCGCCGACCTCGGTCTCCTCGAGGTTCAGGGCGAGGCCGATGATGCCGGCACCGAAGTCGAGCATCTCATTGGCCATGCAATCCGAAAGGCCTTCGATCTTGCAGACACCGTCGGAGATTTCGCGGATCTGGCCAACGTTTTGGCGCGTCACCGAAGCCTTGGCACCAGCGATCTGGGCCTCAATTTCTTGGAGCAGGGAACTCATGTCGTCTGTGGGATTATTCGACTGTGGGAAAGTTGGGAATGATCGTTAAAAGCTGTTCTCGAGAGCGGCCAACCGTGTCTTCACGGTGCCATCAAACACATCGCTACCAATCTGGATGCGGAGCCCACCGATCAGGGAAGGATCCACGAAGAACTGGAAATCAAGACCCGCCCCATACTTCTGGGTCAGGCTGGCCTTGAGGGTGGCCATCTGGGATTCGGAGGTCGGCACCGCGTTCTCAATGCGGACCGTACGGCCCTGGATATCGAGCTCCACCAACCGTTGGAAATGGGTCAGGGCGGCCAGATAATTGCGCGGTTTGCTGGCCAACACCTGCGTCACCGTCTGGCGGACGCGGGTCTCGTTCAGCACACCATCACGCCTGCAGGCCAAGAAAAGCTCCTTGGCGTCGCGACGGGCTTGTTTTCCGATCTTCATCCTGAGGGGAGTGTCTAGGAGTGATTCCGATATGCGGCTCAGGCAGCGAACTGCTGCTGGGTCTCTTGGGCCAGCCGTTGACGATCCTCGGCGGTGAGGATCTTGCCGGTGACCTGCACGCTGGCGGCCACCACCAACCGGCCGACTTCCTTGCGCAGCTCAGAGCGCATGCGGGCCAGTTCGGCTTCATTGGCCTGTTTGGCCTTCGCAATGATGTCGGCAGCCGTGGCAATGGCGCGTTGGGTTTCGGCCTCACCGATCTTGGCGGCGGCAGCACGAGCCTCCTCGATGATCTTGGAGGCTTGGGCACCCGCCTCGGCCAGAACGCGCTTGCGATCCTCATCGGCCTTGGCCAGATCAGCCTTCATCTTCTCGGCGGCGGCCAAGCTGTCGGCAATCTTCTTCTGGCGCTCGTCCAACAACGCCAGGAGTGGCTTGAAGGCAAAACGTTGGAGGAGGAAGGCAACGACGAAAAAGCCGATGAATTGGGAGATGAAGAGTTGGGTGTTGAAACCAAACTTCTCACCCACTTCGGTGGCTGTGTGCTTGAGACCGTCGACAACGCCACCCTCGGTGGCGGCTAGGAGGAAACCCGAATACATACGCAGGAAAAGGGGAACACGGGACCGTTTTCACGGCCCCGTGAGGGTTACTTGCCCATCAGGATGGTGATGATGAGGGCGCCTTCCGCGAGCGCGGCGCTGAGCAGCGCCTGCACGAGGATCTTGCCAGAAGCACCCGGATTGCGACCGACGGCCTCTGCGGCTTTGTAGCCGATGAGTCCGAGGGCGATCGTGCCGCCCAAGGCGGCGCCGGCGATGGCGATGTTTCCGTTCATGTTATCTTATGTTGGTGTTTCACGGCCGCCCCCGCAGATCATGCCACGGTCCGGCGGTCGAAATCAGTTTCAGGGTTCAGCCGAAAATCAGTGTTGGCCGCCTTCCTCGGTGTGCTCCTCCGAATGAGTGCACATCAACGAGGTGAAGACAGCGGTCAAGAGAGTGAAGACCAGAGCCTGAATCAGGCCGACCATCAATTCCAGACCATAGAAGGGCAGCGCAACCAGCCAACCGAAGATCGGTCCTCCCAGGTTGAGCATGGTTTCCAGCAGGGATTCCCCGGCGTAGATGTTTCCGAAAAGACGGAAGGTGAGTGAAATCGGTCGGATCATGATGGAAATGACCTCGAGGAACCCGACAAGGAAGAACATCACCAAGAGCAGGACCTTGAGGATGCCCTTGTCTTCGCCGTGATAAACAAAGATGTGGGAGAGGAAGCCGCCCACTCCGTTGGCCTTGATCGACCAATACAACCAGCACAGGAAGAAACCCACCGCCAAGGCGAAGGTCATGTTGAGATCGGCATCAGCACCCCGCAAAAGCGGGCGCGAGATATGGTGCAAAGCCCCATTGGCATCTGGATGTCCGAACCCGATGGAACCAACGCCGGGCAACAAGCCGAACCAGTTGGCCGACATAATGAAGATGAAAACCGAGGCGAAGAACCAGAAGGTCTCGCGAGCCAATTTCGGCCCCAGGATGCCGCCCAAGAAGTCTCGGAGAGACTCGACGATCCATTCGGCCATGTTCTGGAGCCCTTGGGGAACCATTTGGACGTTACGGGTGGCCAATTGGGCGAAAGTGATGAGGCCGAGCGATACCAAGGCCATGACCAACATGGAATTGGTCATCTTGAACCATCCGAGGTCCACCAAGACCGGAGCGGCCAAGGGCAGGCCTTCTTCGGCATGAGCCGCGCCGTGTGCAACCGAGTGGGCAGCGCCGGGGTCGGCAGCTACAGCCACAAGGCCGGTTCCAAGCAGGACGGCCAAGGCAGTGAAGAAACTGGGCAAACGCATGAGAACAGGTCCAATGTCAGCAGGCCCCGGGGGCGCAATAGCGCCCAGCCGAAGGTAGAACCGACGAAAGATGGGAGGAAGTTGGGGGATTGTGAAAACTTTCACAAGAGCTATTTCACCGGCATTACGGTGCAAACGGATCTGCCGGAAAATTTCTGCCTCGGGTCTATGCTTTCAAGAGACCCCGTAGCCACATCCAGGACTGCTCAGCGGCGAAGAAAAGCACCCATGTCACGAGAGCAAAGTAGACCAAGGTGACCACCAGACTCAACAGGGCGAGCAGGTACATGGCACCGTCCCGTTGAAGGCGACCCGCACAGACGAAGAAGATGATGAGTGCCGGGAGCGAATTCTGAAGCGGAACCACCAGGAACGGAACAGCCACCAACAGGCCACCCAGGAGGATCATCCAAGCCGCACCGCGGCGACCCACGGCCTCGACGAGCCAAACCATGCGTTCAGTCCGGCTCACCCGACCCAGGATCCGGAGCAACCAGCAACCAAAACCGGAAAAGGCATTCCACGTGGCAGCACCGGGTCGGGTGGACCGGATTCGCATCGGCAGCCACACCGACTCATCCCCGCGGATCAATCGCCAGCCCATCCCGGCAAAGGCCAATCCGCCGAAAGTCGCCATGGGCCCGGTGGGCAGCGGTTGGATGAAGGGCAGAGTGAGGATCAGCGCCATGAGCCAGGCGTTCCCGTCACCCATTTGGTCCAGGAACTCTCCGATGGTCTGCCCGCCGGTGCGCGCGGTGCGGGCAGAAGTGCTCAGGGCGCGGATGAAGTCCGCCGCGGAGGCGTTTCGCGAGGGTTGATGAGGGAGGGGCATCCGAAGGGCTCTCTGACCTCAAGGCAGGAGCCGCGAAACCAAGGCGCTGACGGACTTGCCGTCGGCGCGGCCATCGATCTTGGCCTGGGCCGCCTTCATGACGGCTCCCATGTCCTTCTTGGACGTAGCACCGATTTCGGTGATGACCCCACGAACGAGGCTCTCCAACTCTTCGGCGGACAACGCCTTGGGCAAGAAGTCGGACAACACTTCCAACTCTGCTTTTTCGTTGGCCGCCATTTCTGCGCGACCTCCTTTTTCGAATTCATCCATCGCGTCACGCCGTTTCTTGGCCTCACGTTGGATGACCGCCATCACATCCGCGTCAGGAAGCGTCTCGGTTTTCTTCTCGATTTGGGCATAGCCCAGAGCCGCCTTGAGCATCCGGAGAGTGCCCGTTCGCACGGTCTGGCGAGCCAGCATGGAAGATTTGAGTTCGTCGGTGACGCGTTGTTGGAGGCTCATGTTTCGGAAGCTTGGAGTTTGCGGAGTTGATCGCGGACTTCGGCAGCGGTCTCGTAGTCTTCGATCCGAATAGCCTCGGCAAGAGCGAAGCGAAGGCGTTCGATCTCATTTTGCGGCGGCTTGCGACGGATTTCGTCGAGCCATCCACGCAAGGAGAGAATCTCGCCGCTCTGTTCGATGAGTTCTTCGCGCTCGTGGTCCCGATAGAACTCGGCCAATTCGGTGATGCCGGCCTCGATGGCGAGAAGGGCGGCGTCTCGATCGCTCTCTCCGAGACAGGCCTCGCCGCGGGCGCGCGTGCGCATCATCGTGAGCTGGGGTGTGAATTGAACCACACTCCAAGAAAGGTCGTCGGATTCAGCAAACCGGTCCACGAAGCTGAAGACTTCCAGGTTTCTGGCGCAGTCGCGCTCGACGGCCTCGTAGTCCTTGAGCTGGAAGAAGCAAATGTACCGGTGGTGATACTGGATGGATTCTTGCTGGAGACGGCCGCATTCCTCGGAACCCAAGGAAAAATCAGGATTCTCGCCGTCGGCACTGGTCGGAGCCTGTTCAGAACGCTTCCGGTAGAAGTGGAACCAAGACTCATGCCCCATGGGCTTCTTGCCATCCGGACGCCCCAGCACATTCATCTGGAGAATCCCCAGATCGACGCGCAGCTGGATTTTCTCACCGTCCTTGCCCTGAAAGCGGCGCGCCACCACCTGACCGGGCTTGTAATCCCAGTCCTGCAGCATCTCAGTGAGGTCGAACGTCATCGGTCTGCCAATATGGAAACTTTTCCGACAGCGTCAACGCACAGGGCCGATGAGTTATCCCCACCGTCGCGCTCCATCGACTAGGCCAGGATGCCTCGGATCACCTCTCCGTGGACGTCGGTGAGACGGAAATCACGCCCTTGGAATCGGTAGGTGAGCTTGTGATGGTCCACTCCGAAGAGGTGCAGGAGGGTGGCATGCAAGTCATGCACGTGGACCTTGTTTTCAACGGCGTAGAAACCGAAATCGTCCGTCCCGCCATAGACGGTCCCGGGCTTGATGCCCCCGCCTGCCATCCAAATGGTGTACCCATGCGGATGGTGATCCCGGCCGATCTGGTCGGGCTTCAGGGCTCCTTGCATCATCGGAGTCCGGCCAAATTCCCCGCCCCAAAGAACCAAGGTCTCGTCGAGAAGACCACGCTCCTTGAGATCCTTGATGAGGGCAACCGAAGGCTGATCGGTTTCGGCGCAACGCTTCTTGAGATCGAACACCAGATTGCCATCAGGCCCACCATGGTGGTCCCAGCCACGGTGATAGAGTTGAACGAAGCGGACGCCGCGCTCGACCAATCGACGCGCCAAGAGGCAATTGTTGGCGAAGGAAGCGCGACCCGGGGTGGTGCCATAGGCCTCATGGATGCGGGGCTTCTCACCGGAAATATCCATGACCTCGGGCACGCTGGTCTGCATGCGGTAGGCCAATTCGTAGGAGGCGATGCGGGTCTGAATCTCCGGATCTTGCAGTATATCGTAACGCTCCTGGTTGAGGTCCCGGAGGACATCCAGCGTTTGGCGCCGCCGTTTGCGATCCATGCCCGGCGGATTGCCGACGTAGAGCACCGGATCGCCCTGCGAACGCAACGTGACCCCCTGATGCACCGTCGGCAGGAAGCCGCTGCCCCAGGCCGCATTGGTCAGAGGCTGACCCACACCGGTCATCATCACCACGAAGGCAGGCAGGTCTTTGTTTTCGCTACCGAGCCCATAACTGAACCAAGAACCCATGCCCGGCCGACCAGCGAGCTGAGCCCCGGTGTTCATGAACAGGGTCGCCGGGTCATGGTTGAAGGCCTCGGAGTAGAAGCCCTTCACGAAACAGACATCATCGGCAATAGAACCCAACTGGGGCAGGAGTTCACTGATCCAGGCTCCAGATTTGCCATGTCGGGCAAACTGATAGGGAGAGGCCAGTAATTTGGACTCCTTGCCGATCTGGGCCAGGCGGATGTTCTTCACCAGTTCCTCCGGTACCCGCTGGCCGTCGCGCTTGGTGAGCTCCGGCTTGGGATCGAAGAGATCCAGGTGCGAGGGGCCGCCCGACTGGAAGAGATAAATGATGTTCTTGGCCTTGGGAGCGAAATGCGGGGCCTTGAGAAAGGGGCCGGATTCCGCAGTGCCCGCCCGCAGTGACGGATTGAGCAAGCTGCTCAAGGCCAAGGCTCCCATGCCTGTCCCACAGTGCTGGAGAAAGCGCCGCCGTGTGGAGGCCTTGAGGGATTCCAAGATCGGGGTCGGCAACTGCGGGTGCATGGAAAGAATCTGCGTCCCGAATCCTTCCCGATCAAGCCCTGCTCACACGACCGCGGTCATGGTCTTTCAGCCAAGAGATTGTCTGCGAGCCGGGTAAGGTTTTGGTTCACGAAAAAAGGAGCAGAACCGAAATCGGCCTGCCCCTTTTCTCGTTGGCTCGCTGTGGCGAGTCTCTAGACCACCCCCGGATCAGGCGCCGTACTTGTCGAACATGCGGGCATTGGCCTGCATCAGACGCATAAGATACTTGGCCTCGAAGATGCCCAGCGATCCGGAATTGGCTCCGGTCTCGGTGAAGCGAGCCAGCTTATCGCTGCCGCTGATTTCCGAGTGGATGAGCACCGGCTGCGGGTGCCACGAGTGACCCTTCACCGCCACCGGCGTGGAATGGTCGCCGGTGATGGCCAGCACATCGGGCTTCTTGGCCAAGAGGATGGGCAAGGCGGCATCGAAGTCTTCGATGGCCTTGACCTTGGCGGCGAAATCGCCGTCCTCACCGGCCTTGTCGGTGTACTTGTAGTGGATGAAGAAGAAGTCGTACTGGTCGTATTCCTTCACGTATCGCTCAAACTGCTGGGCGATGGTCTCCGGACCTTCGATCTTCACCATCCCGACCAACTGGCTGAGGCCTTTGTACATGGGGTACACCGCGATGGCGGCGGCCTTCAAACCGTAGCGTTGCTCGAAGGTGGGGATGTCGGGCTGATGGGCCACGCCGCGCATGAGGAATCCGTTGGCGGTCTTCTCACCAGCCAGGAGCGGGAGGGCCACTTTGTAGAAGTCGGCGATGAGCTTGGCGACCTTCTTCTGGCCGGCATTCTCAGGATCCACCGGCTTGGCTTCGGCGATGGGCAGTCCCTCGCGGTTGGGATCGGTGTCGGTGAGCGGGCCTTCCAAACCCTTGCCCCGAAACACCACAACAAAGCGATGCTCCTTACCCGGATAAATGTGCACTTCGGTCGCACCGATCTTCTGGATCTTGGCGGAGAGGATTGCGCACAGACGCTCGCAGACCTCGGTGGCGATGCGGCCTGCTCGACGATCCGTGACGATCCCCTTGGGATTGAGGGTGCAGAAATTGGCACGCGCCGCCACGTCACCATTCTTGAGCTCAATGCCCAGACCCAGCGTCTCGATCACACCGCGGCCCACCTCCCACTCAATCGGGTCATATCCGAAGAGGGCCAAGTGTCCTGGGCCAGAGCCCGGAGTAATGCCCGGGGCCACTGGGATCATTCGTCCCTGGGCGCAACCCGATTGGGTGAGGGCATCGAGGTTGGGGGTCTTCGCGGCCTCCAAGGGCGTCATCCAATTCTGGGAACGTGTGGCCAGATCTCCCAGGCCATCGAGAACGATGAGGGCCATTTTGGCCCCGGTCTTGACCTGAAGTTTCGCGTAAACGGAATCGAGTTTGCTCATAAATCAAGGGGACGGAGGTCCTCTGAAGAGACCTGTTGCCGAAGATCCCCGCAGACACCGAGACGTACCCTGTTGGCCGGCCAATATCCCGTCAACTTCGCTTTGGCCACCGCAGCGTGGGATCCCGGAGGAGGGTCGTCGGAGGTCGTCAACACCATGCGATTACCGCGAGGGTCACCGCCACGGTCACCGGCAAGGAGTCATTTCTTGAAGAAGCTCTTGGACTTCGGGGCCGGGGCCGGGGTCTCGGGCTTGACCGGGACTTTCTCCAGATAACGGTTCAGCTCCGCCTCCGTCACCGAGTTGGTGATCATGGAGGCCTGATGCGTCTCCTTGGTCGTCAACTGGGCCAATTGCCCTGGGGCTTGGAGGATGTAGGGCGTAAGGAAAATGAGCAGTTCGGTCTTGGCGTCGCTCTTGGCGCGGGTCTTGAAGAGATTGCCCAGCACCGGGATGTCTCCCAGGTAAGGCACCTTCTTCTCGCTCTGAGACTGGTTGTTGGAAATCAAGCCACCAATGACCACCGTCTCGGCATGTGGCGTGACCACCACCGTATCGGCCGAACGCACGTTGATGTACGGGGCCGAGACGTCCTCCGACAGGGACTGTCGTTCGGTCGGTGACACCGAAGAAATCTGCGGCTGGACGATCATCTCGACCTGACCGTTGGAACCAATGAAAGGCGTGACGTTCAGGATGATGCCCACGTCGTTGTAGGTGACATTGATGATGGGGATGGTGTTGTTGCCGGAGGCCGCATAGGAAACACCACTGGGGAGGGGCACTTGTTGGCCCACCACGATGCGGGCCAACTGGCCATCACGGGCGATGATGGAAGGGCGAGAGAGGACCTGAGCTTTTCCAGAGGTGGCCACCGCCCGCAACGTCGCCTGAAATTCGGAGCCAGCGATTTGATACAAACCACCTGCGCCGCCACCCGTGGCCGACGGCGTCAGCGCCGTTCCCATGGATTGACCCAACCCACTGAAGTTGGTGGTGATGTTGTTGACCCCGGACAGCCCCAGGACCGTGCCACCACTGCTGCTGACATTGTTGCCGATGTTGTTCTTGCCCCAAGCTCCCTCGACACCCAGCTCCGAGCCATTGTTTCTCTGGACCTCCATGAAGACCACCTTGATGAGGACCTGCGGCTTGGGTGAATCCAGGTTCCGGATGACGTTGCTAATTTGCAGGGCCGTCTGCGCATCGGCAATGACCACCAAATTGTGGGTCTGCGGATCTACGGAAATCAGAGCGCTGCCGACGGTGCCGTTGTTGTTGTAGGCGCCAGAGGTGCCGGTGCCACGATTGCCACCACCGCCGCCACCACCTCCAAAACCGCCACCTCCAAAACCGCCGCCGCCAAATCCACCGCCACCACCGCCACCGCGCTGCTGTGCAACGGCGGGCAAGGCGAGGGTCAATCCGAGAGCCACGGCCAGCACCCGAGAGGCCGGTGAAACGGTCAGTAACCGCGAAAGGAGAGAACCACTGGTTTTCATTTTGGAATCGTTCAAGGTTCTTGAGTTCAGAACAGCTGCCCGCCGGCGCGTCCACCGCCGCCGCTGTTGCCAAAGGTACCGGAGCCGCCCGACGTGCCGCCGGAGGTCTGGTTGTTGTTCTGCTGGCGTTGCATCAGCGCGCTGTTCTGAGAGGTGCCACCGGCACCGGTCCGGCTGCCCGAGGTGCTTTGGAACATGTTCTGCAACACCTGCACCGCTTGCTGAGGATCGCCGTTGTTCATGCGGAATACGTGCACCTGCTGGTCACGCGGGGAGGCCACATCCAACTCCCTGACCATGCCGGCAATCTGGGACATCAAGTCCTTGGAAGCCGTGACGATGACCGAAGAGGTCCGGGCATCGGCGACTGCCAACACCTGCGAAGCCCGGCGGATCCGATCGTTTTGGCCGGATGAAGAACCACCACCGGCTCGCCCGCCACCGCCACCACCGCCGCCTCGTCCACCACCACCGCCAAATCCTCCCATCATGGCGGCAAAACCACCGCCACCACCAAAGGGGCTACCGCCAAATCGCACGGGGGCCTGGTTGTTGTTTCCGGAACCGCTGCTGCTGGGGAAAACCCCGGACAGGGCCGTGGCGACATCGGAAGGGCTGGCGTGCGTCAGGTGGAACACACGGATCTCGGTCTCGGCTTCCGCGCTGGAGTCGATGGCTTTGATGATTTCCACCATGTGCCGGATGTTGGCCTGGGTGTCGGTCATCACGATAGAATTGCCGGCCACATTGGCCACGAAGGTCGCCTGCGGGGAAATGAACGATGCCAGATCTTTGGCGAGCTGATCGGCCTCGACGTACCGGATTGGAATGATTTGCGTCACGATCTCGTCGTTCTTCGGGATCATCCGGGGATCGTTGTTCACCTTCACCGGGATATCCCGGGTCTTGGCCACGGCGCGATCGACAATGGTCAGCGTTCGACCGTCACGAATGGCGGCCAAACCGTTCTTGTTCAGGACGGAACTCAGGAAATCCACGGCCTCATCCTGGCTCATCGGCTTGGCGCTGATGACGTTGACCGTGCCCTTTACCGGGGCATCCAAAACAATGATGAAGCCGGCGGCCTCACTCAGGTATTCGAGAACCTGCTCAAGCGGTGCATTCCTGAAATTCATCTGAATGCCGGTGGAGCCACCACTGGCCGCCGGAGTCAGAACAGGGGTCGATGTTGTTTCGGCCGGAACGCTCTCGCTTCGAGTTGGGGCTTTGGCATCGGTGGTGGGCGCTGCAGCGTCCTGGGCGACCAAAGCGCCGGCCAGACATCCCACGGCACAGGCGGCGCCTAAGGCTCGAGTCATCAAGGTCTTCATTTCATCTCCTGTTCCCGTTTTTTCAAAAGCCGCTTCAAGATTTCATCGGATCCCGGGGGATCTTCAGTGGTCGACGTCGCTGACGACGAAGACGTCGATGGCGACGAGGACGCAGTACCGGAACCCGTGCCGGCGCTTCCGCCGGATCGAGTGAATGCTTCTCCGCTGCCACCGGCCGCGAGTTTCCAAACTCCTTCGGCATCCTTGCGCAAACGCTGACCCACCTTCAGCAACACGGGCGGTCGATTGGACTCCAACAACGTCACCGATTGAGGCGTGATGACGGTCACGGTGTGTCCAGCGATGAGGGCTTGAAGTTGCAGCGTCTTGCGATACTCGGCGGCATTGCCATCAAAGAAGGCGAAGGTTCCCTTCGGGAACGTCATCACACCGACCAAACCCATCTCGGGTGCATCGGCGGCCACCGCAACCACGGGTTTGGAAATGGGTCGGGATTCTCCCCGGGTTCTCGGCTGGCGATCCGGATCGAAGATGTTCCGTTCGGCGACTCGACGGGCCAAGGCCTTGGAATCGAGGACCGCTGGCTGATTCGTTTCGGCCGCATGGGTGAGTCCGGATCCGAAAGCGATCCAGGCCAATAGAAAACCCATCCAGTTGGAGGAAAGGACCTTCATGGCTTGGTTGGGGAGTTGAGCACGAGGCCGTTGATCTGAAGACCCATGGTCAACTGCCGCCCGGCAGGATCGCGGCTCATGAGTTGCAGGCTGTCGAGCTTCACCGCCATGGGTCCCTCTTCCATGCGTTGGAGGAATTGCGTCAGGCTCGAAAGGCTTCCAGCCGTCTCCAGTCGGCACCGGAGCATTTGGTAGGCGGCCTCGTCGCCCTTCCACTGGGGCATGCGGTCCACGATCTGGGCACCCGAAGACTTGGCCCAGTCATCGCACGCCCGAAGCAGTCGCTGCTCGGCTTGGGACGGTTCCTGAGGCAGGGCATTGGTGCGGAGATGGTTCCAGCGACCCCGCAGGCTGGATTCGCGTTTGGCCAGTTCCTGACCCTCGGCCACCTGACGGCGCAGCGTCGCAATCCGGGCCGACCGCTCCGACCACAGACGGGCCACCGGGGTGAACAGCACGAGATCCGCGACGTAAAGACCCACGGCAGCGAGGGTCACAGTCATCAGCAGTTTTTGGCGTTGGACGGGATTCATCGGGCCATGCCTCCGTTCCACACGAATGTCAGGTTGAACTGCATCGGAGAAGCGCCGCGCGACTGATCATGATGGACCTTGCTGACGCCGGGCAAGGCGCTCAGGCGAGCACTCATGGCCAGGAAGGCTGGACTATCCGTCGCCGTGCCGCTGCAAACCACCTCTCCCGACTCCCGGATTTCGATAACTTTGGCCGTCACTGAACCGTTTTCCGGGAAGGCGCTGCTCAGGGCTTCAAGAATGGCCAACCCACGGGACGACTCGGGTGTCCATGGCCGGTACTGGCGAAGGTCTTGCTGGATGCGCTCCAGTTCGCGGACCTTCCCCGATAAACCCGCCCAACGGGATTCCAACAGCGACAGTTGCACTTGCTGGACGAGGAACGCCACGACCACCACCGCGGTCACGGCCCCGCCGATGGTCCAAACGGTGCGCCGCGGACCCTGAGCATGGCGCACCAGGAATTGCCGCAGCACCGAGGGCTTCGGGGGCAAGAATTCCAAACTCGCGACTCCGGAAACCAACACGCGGGAAGCGATGATGGCCGAAATCAACGGCGCCGGCTGATGAGGTAAGCCCGGCACTTCGGGCGACTGAGCGCGGATCCGGAATCCGGACACCGCCAATCGCGCCGACAACTGCTCGGCCAGCGGTTCACTGAGCGAACCGGGTCCGTAAATTCGGACCGTCCGTAAGGATCCACTCCAAGGCTCGGGCAATTGTCCCAAGGTGATCCGGATCTCGCGGGCCACGCTGTCGGCATGAAGGACCGGCTGGCCGGAGGGATCTTCTGTCACCCCTTCAAACGACCGCAGGGCCACAATGCCGCCTCCAGCCGTGATCTGGAGGGTCACCGGACCCGGGCCTGAACCCAAATTCAAGGCAATGACACCCTCAGAGGACGGATCCGACGGCGCCTGCAGCTCGCCGATGTTCGACGAAACGCTGACGAGCTTGAGCCGCGCCGCGCCCATCAACCGTTCCAACGAAGCCAAGCGGGTTTGGGGCAGGGCGGCCAAGGTCACCCATTGGCTGCCCTCCACTCGGGCGCACCGGGAATAGGCGACTTGCAAAGTGGAGGCGTCGGCATGAAATCCTTTTTCCGCCTCCAACTGGAGGAGACTTTCGGCATCGGCATGGGCCAAGACCGGGATTTCGGTCTGGGTGACCAAGAAGCTGGAGACGGACAAGGCCACCGCGCAGGTGCGCTCCCGGATTCCGGCCTGATCGAGCTGGGCTCGCAGCTCCTTGCCCACGGTCTCCGGATCACCCGAATCGATATCCAGAGACAACTCCGCCTGGAAATCGGCCGCTTTCTGGAACCCGCCCGGCGTGCGCCGCAGGAGGGTGCCCTCGATACGCCGACCTTCCCAGGAAAGCCCCAGAACGGCCTGGGGGGCTTTACGGGGACGGGATCCCAATTTCAGGAAATGGATCATGCGGTGTTCTGGACCTTTACCTATGGACCGACCGTTTGACGGATTTGCTCACGGACACGGTCCCCCAATGCCCAGCCCAAACGGCTGAGATCCTGACGGTGGATGATTTTCGGAACTCCATCGCTGATATCAAAAATGAACTTAACCCGCCGGTAACCGCGCCCCAAGGGCCCCACGGCCACCACATCGGCTCCATATTGGAAGCTCCGTGTCGTTAGGAGATCGCGGCCAGCCAAAGTGGTTACGGCCTGATGATCACGACCGAGGGCCGCGACCATCCAGGCGATGGAATTCAGGCTCGAAAAATTCTGCTCACGGTAACGCACCAACGTCGTGGCGGCACTGCTGGAGGCGTCCTGTGAGAGCCCCACACCGACAAACAACGCCGTCAAAACCGTGGCGTTGGCTGTATTGAGGTTCACCCGACCGTAGGTGTAAGAATTCGTGGTGACACACAGTTCGGGCGCAATCCGCTCAAAGTCATCCTGGCTGAGACCGCTCGTGAGGTAAAATCGCAGCAAACTGGAAAAATTCGGAGTCGCTGCCCCGCCCCCTTGGCCGCCGCCTTGAGTAAATCCCAAACGCGTCATGATTTCCCGACTGCGACCGGTCCCGAACGAGGACTCCAGCAACCCCTGAATTTGCGCTCGCGTATTGACGTTGGTCAGGAGAGTGCCGTCGGCATGAAAATTGGGCTCCCGACTGAAGACAGTGGTCGTGTCGAGCAAGCCCGGGGTCGAAAACAGAGATCCCGTGAGACTCCGCTCCTCGGGATCCAAGATCCCGTTGAGGTTCCGATCATCGCCAAAGAGGTGGTCCAGCGTGATGCCTTCGACCAAGCGCAATTCATCCACGGTTTCAAACGGACTCCACTTGGCTTGGTAGCCCAAGCTCGCATAACCCAACGACAGGGACCCATTGGTGCTGCGCCAATCCACCACCGCGGCCGCCAGTTCGGTGGTCATCCCCGGCAACATCGACAGTGCATTGGAATTGGCCCGGTTGAGGTTGAGTTTGCCCGACTCGTCCTGGAGGTTGAAAGCCACCTGATTCAAACCGGTTTCGGAGGCGGCCGGATTGCGGCCTAAAATCCACACCCGGGATTCGCCGATGGGCAGGGCTTCGCAGACGAACTGCGAATTGGTGGTCATCATGCCGTTGGTGGCGAAGTTGGCCAGCGCCCAACCCACGTACCGCGCCGCCCCCTCGACCGCCTGACCGGCCGCCATGTCGGAGGCTCGATTGGCCGATGCCCGCAGTTCCAAACCCATGGAAGCGGCAAAATACAAAATGAGCGCCGTCAGGCCGGCTGTGATCCAAAGAACCACCACCAGCACCGAGGCCGCGCTACGGAATTGGCCTCGGCTTCGCGTTTCCAGCGCGTTTACCGGTCTGGGCCCTCCCGTTTCCCGGCTATGGAGCGAAGACTTCATGCTCAGCCTCCCACCGTGCTGGTGGAGTTGGTTCTGGATTGTAAACTCAGGGGCACGAGCAATTCCACCGGACCCATGTTGGCACCCCACGAAATCCCCCGTTGCAGCCGGATGCGAACGGCGACCGGCAGATTCGTGGTCATGCCCGAAGTATCGGTCGTATCCCATTGCTGGAGCCACTGAGTACCATCGAAGGATTCGACATCCATGCGGGCCACATCCCGCAGCAACAGTTGGTCTTCGACCTCCGCGACTGAGGTGGCCAGCAAGTTCCTGCAAACGCCGCGGTACAAGTCCATCGCTCCGGCTCCGTCTTCGACGGAATTCTTCAGGCTATAGGAAACCCGTTGTACCGAGCCCCACGGTTCGTTTGCGCGCAGGGATCCGGTCGTCGTGTTGAACTCTAGCGACACCGGCTGGGAATTCACCGTGCTGGATAAATTGCCCGCGCGAAAGGAGCCCGAGATCAAGCCATTGGTCTTGGGTGTCACTGCGCCCTGGAGGTCCAGCCGGATGGAATCCAATGCGAGTTCGAGCGGGGCCGCCGACTCGATGGCGTCGGACACGGTGTTGCGAAGCCGAAGGCTCGTGAAGAGCACTTGGTTGGCAACGATGAGAATGAGCGCAGCCGCACCGATCGAGAGGATCAGTTCGATCATCGTGAACCCCGAGCGGTTCCGGCGAGCCGTTGGGAGGAGCGCGATCATCGGGTGGTGCTCGGACTGGACGGACTGGATCCGGCCACGGCATCGACCGGGTGGCCCAGCGTTGAAAGGCGCACTGACGATTCTTGTCCTTGGGTGAGGAATCGAACGTCGGCCGTGATCAGGGGCAGGCTGGGCTGAATCCAATTTTCGCGAGTCACCGTCCACTGGTAGTCCACCGTTCCCTCCATCTGGGTACCGCTCTGAGCGCCACTGTTGAGATTGGTGTAGAGCGTCGCCTCCGTGAGAACTTTTTCAGCGATGCGGGCGGCCACCGACCGACGGACCGAGACGGTGCCGGCGCGGCCGGCGATATGCAGCGCCTCAACCACCGCTGGGATCACGATGGCCAGAAACAACAACGCCGCCAGCGTCTCGGCCAGGGTGTATCCCGATCGCCGACGGTTATTGGAGGTCGGTGCGAATTTCATAATGACGGCGGTCGGAACCTTCCACGAGCCAGAGCACGGAACCATCGGAGTCCTCAATGCGAATAGCATTCGGACTGTCCTCATCGATGGTCCCATCCGGAAGCAAGCGGATCGACGGTTCGGTGCGAGCGGTGGCGGGTCTTTGCGAGCTGGAGACACCGGGAAGAATCCGGGTGGTGCGGGTACCCGTCAGCGTCTGTCCGATGAGACGTTGGGCCTGGTCGAACGTGACCTTCAGGTTCTCATCCACGGCAAACTCCTGAGACAATGGATCACCCGTTTGCCCCGGGGTCTCTCGCTCGATACCGTAGTGCCCGGTGGCAGAATTGAGCCACAACAGGACCGGTAAACTCTCGGAGATGGCCCGGCTGCGGGCCGCGTGGGTGAGTGCCAAGACCCTTCGGGCTTCCGACTCCAAGGCCCGGCCACGGATGAATCCCGACAAGCGCGGAGAAACCATCGACACGGCCACCACAAGCAAGGCCATCACCAGGATCATTTCGATCAAGCTGAAAGCCCGCCGGCGCGAAACGATCCGAGTGGGAACGCTATTTGGCTGTCCAGTTGCCAAAGTCATCCTCGGTTCCCGCCTTGCCGTCCGGTCCGATGGAGGACAGGTCGAACGAGTTGGCGTTCTGACGCCCCGGTTGGGCGAATTGGTATTCATTGCCCCAGGGATCCTGAGGGATCTTGTCGAGATACGGTCCGCGCCAATTGCGGGCCTGACGCGGCGCCTGGAGCAAGTCGGCCAGGGCCTTCGGGTAGCTGCCGTTATCCACCTCGTACGCATCCAACGCCGTCTTGATGGAGGCAATGTCTGCGCGGGCCGCCGACTGTCGGGCCTGCTCGCTGCGGCCCATCATCTTCGGCACCACAAGGGCAGCCAGAATGCCAATGATGGTGATCACCAGCAGCATTTCAACCAGGGTGAAGCCGCGGTGATGGCGACGACGGGAAACACCGGCCTGGGGTCCGGCTTGGGGACAACGGAACAGATTCAGGTTCATGGAATCGTTGGGGATCACTTGATGTAGTCTTGGAGGGAGAAAACGGGCAGGAGCATTCCGATGAAAATAAAGCCGATGAATCCGGCGATGAGGAACAGCATGAGTGGTTCTGCCAAAGCCACTGCGGTCTTGAGGCGCCGGTCGAGTTCACTCTCGGTGACATTGGCGATGCGGATTAATTCGACATCCAGGCGTCCGCTTTCTTCGGCCACTGAAATCATCTCCATCACCGATCCACTGAAGAGGGCCGGACATTCGGCGAGACTTTGCCCGAGGCGTCCGCCTTGTTGGACTTGATCAATTGACCGAGCCACCGCATCCACGAGGATTTGGTTGCCAATGGAACGTCGGGCGACATTCAAGGCCTGAATCAATTGGACATCCGCTCCGATCAAGGTGCCCAGCATCCGGCAAAATCGGGCCATCGCGAACCGGGAACTGAGCGGCCCGACAACCGGAGCCTTCAAGGTCAGTCCTTCCCAGATGCGCCGGCCGGCCGGTGAAATGATCCAAGTGCGCAGGAAGAACCCACCCAACACCAAACCGACCAAAACCAACAATCCGTAGGAACGCAGGATGTCACTGGCCGCGATGATGATTTGGGTGATGAGCGGCAGGGCTCCCTTCGCACTGGCGAACACCTTCTGGAACTTCGGAATGAAAAACACCAGCAGGACCGTCAAGACCACCAAGGCCATCACGAGCAGCACCGCCGGATAAATCATTGCCGTGAGGACCTTCGAGCGGAGCTCCTTTTCGCGCGATTGGAAGTCGGCGATTTGGGCCAACACCACATCCAAAAATCCACCGGCCTCGCCCGCCTCGACCATCGCCGTGTAGACCTTGGGAAAGGTGTCCGAGGATCGGGCCATCGCATTGGCCAGCGACATGCCATCGACCACCAACCCGTGGATCTCCCGCCACTTGGCCGAGGCCACCGGTGACGAAGCCTCCTTACCGAGGATGGTCAGTGCGCGACTCAACGGAACGCCCGCCGCCAAGAGACTGGAGAGCAATCGGGTGAAGTTCTCCAATTCGGCCCCGCTCACTTTGGGAGCGCCGAAGGAAAAACCGGGCATGCCGGTATTCTGAGCCGCGACCTCTTTGCCCGGCTTGGACGATCGGCTCCCGCCACCGCGCGTCTCGGTGACACTGACCGGTCTCAGACCTTTGCCCTCGATGATCCGCAAGGCCTCGGGACGACTGGCCGCCTCGGCGATGCCGTCGGCCATCCGCCCGTCGGACTGCAATGCTCGGTAGGAGAACGTCGGCATGGATCAAGTTCGGCTTCCCGCAGCGGTGTCTCCCGGAGTGGTCTCGGAGGAATCACTGGATTCGGTCGCGGCGTTGTTGCGCGGCGTGTCCTTGTCGGTCGTCACTCCCAGAACTTCTTCGACCGTCGTGATGCCCTCAGCCACCAACCGCCAGCCATCTTCGGACAGCGTCCGCATGCCGGCGGCCCGTGCGGCGGCCCGAATTTGATCGGTCGATGCGTTCTCGAGGATCATCCGACGGATGTTCTCGTCGGTGTCCATCCATTCAAAGATGGCGTGACGTCCGAAGAATCCGGTTTGTCGGCAATGACGGCACCCCACGCCTTTGAAGAGCTCCACGTCGGGAGCAATGCCCATGCGGGATCGGAAGGCTTTCGCATGGGCCGACGTGTCCGGGACTTTGCATTCCGGACACAGAACGCGGACCAGTCGCTGACCCAAGACCGCTTCGAGCGACGAGGCGACCAAATACGGCTCGACACCCATGTCGACCAGTCGGGTCACGGCTCCCGGAGCGTCGTTGGTATGAAGGGTCGAAAAAACGAGGTGACCCGTGAGGGAAGCCTGCACTGCGATTTGTGCCGTCTCGCGGTCGCGAATTTCACCGATGAGCACCACATCCGGATCGTGACGGAGAATGGAACGCAACCCCCGCGCGAAGGTCAGGCCGGCCTTTTCTGAAACCTGGATTTGGTTCACCCCTCGGAGCTGATACTCCACCGGATCTTCAATGGTGATGATCTTGCGGACCTCGTCGTTGATCTCGTTCAACGCGGTGTACAGCGTGGAAGTCTTGCCGCTGCCTGTCGGTCCCGTGACCAACACAATGCCGTGGGGCAAATCAAGAACCCGGCGAAAGCACGCCAACTCCCGCGCTCCCAAGCCGATTTGGGACAAGCCCCGCAAGGTCGAGTTCTGTCGCAGGAGACGCATGACGACCGCTTCACCGTGGAGCATGGGAATCACCGAGACTCGGATATCCACCTCGTTGTCTTCGATGCGGACCTTGATGCGGCCGTCCTGAGGCAAACGCTTCTCCGCAATGTTCAGATGACTGAGGATCTTGACGCGCGAAACGATCGCCGGTTGAAACTGTTTGAGCTGGGCCGGAAGCGGGATTTCCTGCAACTCGCCGTCGATGCGGTAACGAATCCGGAACTCGTGCTCGAAGGGTTCGAGGTGGATGTCCGACGCCCGCAATTCGATGGCATCCTTGAGCACCTGGTTGACGAAGCGGATGATGGACGCCTCGTCTTCAGCACCGGCATCCAGGTTGGAATCTTCGGTGTTCTCATCGACGACCTGGACCGATTTCTCCTCGTCGAGTGCTCCGATGGTGTCGGCACCCACACCGAGGTTCTTCTTCATTTCCCGCAGCAGCGCTTCGCGGGGAACCAACACCAATTTGAGACGGAGACCGGTGAGGGAGCGGAGGGTGTCGAGTCCGCGGGTCGAGAAGAGCCGGCAAGTGGCAACCTCAATGGTGCCTTGTTCGCGCCGCAGCGGGAGCAACTCTTCCTTGAGGAGGATGCGAGCCGGGAACAGAGCCAAGACCTCACGATCCGCCTCGACCGATTCCAAGGGTAGAAATCCAACTCCGTATTCCTGACTCAACCATTCCAGAACCTCCCGCTCATTGGGTTCTTGACCCCCTGTACCGCCTGTTCCTGGGAGCGACCGTGCCTGCACGAACGCCGCCGCGTCGGCCGCAGAGAGCTGCCGCTCGACGATCATCCGATCGAGGAGCGTTTGGGTCGGTGTCGAGGCTTCGGCCATGGGGCTGGAAAATGTCGGAAAAGTGTCGGAATGGAATCCTGCTGGAATGAGACCGGGAGGTGGCCCTTGAGGAACCGTGTAGAACCTCAGTTCCACACCTTCCTTCAAGCGCCCCTCCCGGGGTTTTTGGCCTGATCGAGGCTTACTTCAGAAGGCCCATCAGAACGGCACGGGCCTCTTGCTTCACGGACAGCAACTGGCGGAGTTCGTCCTGTGCCTTCTCGAGCTGGGCTTCTTTCTGCTTGGCCGAGGCGCGGTAGGTCGTGAGCTTGGCTTTGATGTCGTCGGCTGACCCACCGGAATCGAGCGCGGACTGCAAAGCTTCGGCATCCGGATTGGGTTGGCCAAAACCACCGCGGCCCTGACGACCACCCTGGCCGCCCTGCCCACCTTGACCGCCGGGGCCACCAGGGCCACCAGGGCCGCCAGGGCCACCGGGGCCGCCGGGGCCGCCGGGGCCGCCGAATCCACGACCCATTCCGGGGCGGGAATCATTGATCTTCTTGATGCGAGCCTCGATCAGGCTCCACTCGGCATCGTCTTTCACACCGAGCTGTTCGCGGAAGCGCTCCATTATGCGCTGACGCATTTGCTCGGGATCCCAGTTGCCGCGCCCTTGACGGCCGCCGCCGGGGCCGCCGGGGCCGCCGGGACCGCCGGGGCCGCCCTGCTGAGGAGCCGGAGCGTCATTCTGGGCCAGCAGAGACCCGGTGGCGGTGGAGAAGATCAGGCCACAGACGGCCAACAGGGAGGCGAGGGATGAACGGTTCATGGCTATCGTTGTTGATTGCGGAGTCATGACGACCCCAGACATGAATGCTGACCGCAGCAGTCGGCCATCGGTTACGATTGACGCGAATCGGCTGGGCGCTCGACCGTGCATGAGTGCTTCGACTGAATTGTTTCCACCGGTCCCCTGGGATTCAACCCTTGGGATCAGGCCTTGGGGCGTTTTCCCGCACAGCAGACTCTATCTGATCCGCTTAAGCCTGCACCCGCCCATTTAACTTATGCCGCATCTCCACGAGAAAATCGATTTCACCGTTGCCCTCTTCATCGTTCAAGACCGGAAGGTACTGGTGATTCTGCACCGCAAGCTTGGCAAATGGCTGCCACTCGGTGGACACATCGAATTGGACGAAGATCCGGAGCAGGCGGCGTTGCGGGAGGCCCGTGAGGAAAGCGGTTTGGAGATCGAGCTTCTGGGAGATCGTCCGCCCACCACGGAGCCCGGTACGCGGGCCCTGATTGCTCCCCGATTCCTCGACATCCACCGCATCCATGCCACCCACGAACACATCGGGATGATCTATTTTGCCCGACCCATCGGCGGCTCGCTGAGCCTGGCCGCCGAAGAGCATCTGGACATCCGCTGGTGTTCGCCGCAAGAACTCGACGAACTGGATCCACCCATGAGTGGGGCCGTGAAGTGGTATTGCCTCAAGGCCATCGAAGAGGTTTCAGCCACCTGAGCCAACACTTTGGTGGGTCGTCATGGAGTGGCCAATTCGTTCGCAAGACGAGGCGAGAGCGAGGCGCGGGCCAGCTCGGGGCTTTTTCCTCTTTGGGGTATGCTTCAGGGGGATCGGGATTCTGATTCCAGAAGGACTTCCACCGCCCAGTCCGGACGGGCAACGGCAGGCATCGGAAGCACTTGATCGAAGTTCTGGAAGATCCACAAGTTGGTCTTCATGCCGGACTGCAAAGTCAGGCTCTGCGGATCGAGCACCGGGGCGAGTTCGACTCCGGATGGCACTGCCAGTGACCACGTTTCTGGTGGGGTAGCGGCTGGTTGGCTCCAGCGCAGGATGAGTCCCTGAGTCGAATCCAAACCCTCAATGAGCCGCCACTCTAGCGCGGTTGAATCGCGGACCTTCTTCCGTCCCAACTCACGCGGCTTGCCAGCTTCCCAAACCCTGAGAACCACCGTAGTTCCCTGCCCATCGGCTGTTTTCAGCCGCAATTGGCGCTGCGCAAAGAGCCCTTGTTCCTGCGGTCCTTCGTAACGCCGATTCCGACCGCCGCCGCGGACGATTTCCGGGTGGAATGTGACCCAGGCCCAGAAAAAGGAAACCGGCAAGGCCGCGATGAGGACCAAATGGAACAGTAATCCGCCAGCAAAGGCCCCCCAACCTCGGCCCCTTCGAGGTTTCTGAACGCTTCGAAAACGCGAACGAAGATAGGCCCCCACCAGCAACAAAGTGAAGATGAACCCCGCGATCCACCGCGGCAGCAAAAACTCTGAATCACCCCCCTCAACGCCCCCGCGGCCCAAAACCACGGAACCGAGAATCCCGCCGACCAGCATCAACAAACCCCGAATGCCAGCCGTTGCGAAAACAGCCCACGCCCGGCCGCGACGCTCGGGATCCGGACCGTGGAGCCGCCGAAGCGCCAGTCCTCCGAATATTGAGGCCAAAAAACCTGCCCACACAGCAGCAAACAATATCCCGAATAGCGGGCCCACGGCGTTCATTTCCATCGCCATCATCCGCTGAAACAGCAATCCAGGGGCGATGAGGAGAATGACGAACGAGGGCACCGACAAGACAGCTGCGATCCAAGATAGCCGTGACCATCGCCGGATGATCGGCGGTATTGAAACCACTTCAGTTGAGCTGTCGGATGTGTTGATAGATTCGAGCTTTAGCCCAAAATTTCTCCATTGGCGACACCTTGTCGCTGACCCGGGAAAACTCACCGGAGATGATCCTCTCCTGTGGAATTCACTTTCAGCCGGGAATGCCCCCACCTAGACTGGCCCCGCTGTTGGCCGATGGTGTAATGGCAGCACAGGGGTCTTTGAAGCCCTTAGTCATGGTTCGAATCCATGTCGGCCAACCATTCTCTCGCTTCGCTCGAAGCCGCATTTCGCGGCCCTGTTATCACTCCCCGGGTCCGGTTCGAAGGACTGCAGGATACGCAGAGGCAACAACGGTTTTTCCTCTTCAGCCTGTGGGATTAGATCCTTCGACGATTAACAAAAAACCCGCCTTGTTCAGGCGGGTTTGCTTTTCAAGAGGTACTCTGAGGAGAGGCTATTCAGAAGGGGCCACAGACCAGCCCGAACCGATAGCGTCTTACTTGACTTCCTCGATCTTGGTGACCGCCAACTCGCCGTGTTCCTTGTCCAAGGTTCCGGTCACTTTGATTTTCTTGGTCTCGCTGCAGATTTCCTTGTGGAAACCCTTGGAGACGTCACCGGTGAGCTTGTAGGTGGCGGTCTTGTCGCCATCCTTGACCTCGACAACATTCTGGCACTTATCGGCCTTTTTGAGGGCGCACTTCAGGCACTTGCCTTCGCCGGTGAGGGTAACGTCCTTGGCGAAAGCGGCGGTGGACAAAGCGGCCATGGCCGCGACAGCGAGGACGAGTTTCATGATGTTATTATCTGTTATTTTCTGAAGCACACAATCATCTCTTACCCGAATTAGCAAGCTCTTAATTGGTACGCGACATTTCACGACTCCGGCCTAGGAGCCAATGCCTTTGGATGACCCTGTTGAGGGATTCAAACGTCCCGAGACCCCTACATTGGCGGATGTGGGGAAAATGCGTGGGAATAATTGGACGAGCCAAGAGCCTCTCCACATCACAGCCATTTCGGGGATTTTGACGCCTCCATGAACACCCTAACAGTTCGTTAATGTTATCGACTACCGGTTAGGCCTATTTTGAATAAGGTTAACGATATTTAAATGCGTTTTGACAGTTACCGCCTCAAAGCCCTCCTTGACAGGAATGAACGCCGATCTCCTCTCCCTCATTATTTGGAACCTGCCTGATAATGAGGAGGGGTTTTGTTTGGGAGGGAAGGGTTCAATTGGCAAGGCGCAAGAAAGAAGCAGGCCCGCAGCGGTCTGTGGCCGACAAGCAACGCTGCCAGCGGGCCCTCCCCGTTTTCAGACAGACTCTTAGCCAACGATTGGGGTTGGCTTAAATGTTCCACGTGGAACATTGGATTGGAATCACTCCCTCGCGGGACATCTCAGGCGGGGCGCCTGAAAGGACCGGATGGAGATCGCCTCTGCGGTGTCCTCCGGAGGAACCTAAATCGTTTCACCTCCCAGCCCCCCCTTTCGACCAGATTCCGGAGCCTCACAGGGATCTCCTGGATCGGTCCGATGATCAAGGCAGGATCACGAGCAGATACTCGAGGGTTCTGCGCGGGATTGCTGATTCCGGAGGAATCAATACCTTCACGGCATGTTCGTCTATCCGAAGCGGTATGATGTCATTGTAGTCGGAGCCGGCCATGCTGGAGTTGAGGCGGCATTGGCAGCCTCTCGAATGGGCTGCAAGACTCTCCTGCTGACCATCAATTTGGATACCATCGGACAAATGTCCTGCAATCCGGCGGTTGGCGGGCTTGCCAAGGGTCATCTCGCCCGAGAGATCGACGCTCTAGGTGGAGAGATGGGCAAGACCACCGATCTCTGCGGGCTTCAATTCCGGATGTTGAACACCAAGAAGGGGCCGTCTGTCTGGGCTCCTCGGGCCCAATGCGATAAGAAGGCCTACCAATTCCGTTTGAAGTGGGTTTGCGAGCGCCAACCCCTATTGGACTGCAAACAAGGCCAGACCGTGAGTTTGCTCCATCGGGAAGGTCAGGTTTATGGGGTACAGACGGCTCTGGACGTCCAATTCCTCGCTGAAACGGTCGTGGTGACCACCGGAACGTTCCTGCGGGGTCTGATGCACATCGGGGCCAATCAACAGTCCGGTGGTCGGGCCGGCGAATCCGCGGCCACCGGTCTGTCCGGGTCCTTGGTTGAGATTGGACTCCGTTTGGGTCGGCTGAAGACAGGAACTCCGCCTCGCTTGGTGCGTCAGTCCATCGATTTTACCCGAACAGAGCCCCAACAGGGAGATGAACCGGTTCCTTGGTTCACCTATTGGAAGGAAGACCTCTGGAACGATCCCTTGTTCCACGTGGAACATCGCGCCGGGAGTTCCGCTTCCCAAACTGGCCCCTACCCTGCCGGGTCCATCTTGGCCCGACATGGCGGTCAGGAACCCTGTTACATTACCCATACCTCCGACCGCACCCGGGAGATCATCCTGCGGAACCTGCACAAGTCCCCGATGTATTCCGGAGTCATTGAGGGTGTCGGGCCCCGCTACTGTCCGAGCATTGAAGATAAGTTCGTCCGGTTCGCCGACAAACCTAGGCATCAGATCTTCTTGGAACCAGAGGGGATCGCGACCGATGAAATCTACGTCAACGGCTTCTCCACCTGCCTTCCCTTCGAGGTTCAGGTGGAAATGGTCCGTTCCATTGTTGGATGCGAACAGGCAGAGATCCTCCGGCCCGCCTACGCAGTCGAGTACGACTTCTCCGATCCCACCCAACTCTGTCCGAGCCTGGAAACCCGCTGCTGCCAGAATCTCTTCCTGGCCGGACAAATCAACGGCACCTCAGGTTACGAGGAAGCGGCGGCCCAAGGAATCATGGCCGGCATCAATGCCGCCCGCAGGGTTCAAGCCAAAGACCCGATCGTCCTGCGACGAGACCAAGCGTACATCGGAGTTCTCATCGACGATCTGGTCACCAAAGGCACCCTGGAGCCGTACCGGATGTTCACCAGCCGAGCCGAATACCGCCTCCTCCTGCGTCAGGACAATGCCGACCAACGCCTCAGCCCCATCGCCCGGGACATCGGTTTGCTGCCCCAACGGCACTTTGAACAATTCTCCTCCAAGCTTCAGGCCATTCAAGAGGAGGTGCACCGCCTCCAGACCACCCGACATGGTCAGGATCTTCTGTCCGATTTGCTCAAGAGGCCGGAAATGGAGTATCGCTCCCTGCCCGGTCTCCGGACCGATTTGCCCGAAGAAGTCACCCTCCAGGTTCAAATCACCCTGAAGTATGCCGGCTACATTGACCGCCAAGAAGCCGAAGTGGATCGCCAGCGTCTCTGGGAAGACCAACGCATCCCGTCCACGTTGGACTATGGACAGGTACCCAGCCTGCGGATCGAGGCTCGCTCGAAGCTCCAGTCCCTTCGTCCCGCTTCCTTGGGCCAAGCCGGCCGTATCAGCGGAGTCACCCCGGCCGATGTCTCGGTGTTGAGCCTCTTCCTCAAACGAATGATGGCTGCCCCATCCAAAGCAGAATCGGAGTCCAACGCCTGCTGCTCGGAGGAACACTTAGATGCCCCTGGGGCCCACAATCAGTGCTGCGGAGACCTCTGAAGCGCTAGGACACGGCGGTCCTCCGAATCCTGAGACCGACCCAGTCAACCTAGCCGGCCCACGACTTTCGATTTGGAGTGGGCGGTCTGGAGGGTTGCCGAAACCCCCGAAGTCCGAGTACGGTTAACACGTGCCGAAGCCCTCGCGTCTCCAACAAATCCAGGCTGATGTCGCGGCCACCTTCCGCGACGGTGTACCGGCCCATCCGGATCCCGAGTCCCTGTCTGCGTTCCACAAGTTCACCCACTTCTGGGCTTTGGTGGTCCGATTCTTCTGGAAGAACCGCTGCCAAGTCCGGGCCTCGGCCCTGGCCTACACCACGCTGATGGCCCTCGTCCCATTGCTGGCGGTGGCGGTCAGCATGCTGGCGATCTTCCAAATCGACAACGCCAAGAATGCCATCGATCACTGGATCTCTCAATTGGTCCAACATGTGGCTCCGACGTTGGGGTCGTCGGGGCAACAGGCAGCCAATGTTTTTCAAAAACCAGCGGTCACCAATATCGTCTACTCCGTCTCCAATGTGGCTCCGATGTTGAAGTTGTCCGGGCAACAGGCAGCCGATGCTTTCCAAAAACCCGAGGTCGCCAATATCGTCAACTCCGTCTCCAATGCGGCTCTTACGTTGAGGTCGTCGGGGCAACAAGGAGCCGACGCTTTCCAAAAAGCGGTAGTCTCCAATATTGTCAGTTCCGTCTCTGAGATCCGATTCGGCACCATCGGCGTCACGGCGATGATCGGCTTGGTCTTTGCCGCCATTTCCCTAATGCGGACCATCGAAGCCGCGTTCAACGACATCTGGGGAGTCACCCGTTCCCGGTCCTGGTGGAATAGCATTCTTCTTTACTGGGGTGTTCTGACCCTCGGGCCGGCGGTCCTGGCTTTGGTCACCACCTCCAGTTATGTCCGAGCCACTTTCGACCAGGTCGAATGGATGCAGAAACTCCCGATCTTGGGCATTCTCAATACTGCGCTCCTGCCCATCATCACCCTGACGATTGCCTTTGGCTTGTTCTACCTCTTGATGCCCAATACCCGGGTCGACCCCCGATCGGCGGCGGTCGGAGCAGCGGTGGCGGCCACCCTGTGGTGGGGAAACACCCAACTGGGAGCTCTCTACAATACCCGGGTGGTCACCTACTCCAAGATCTATGGATCCCTGGGCGCGGTGCCTCTGTTCCTCCTTGGACTCTACTTTTCGTGGCTGATCCTGCTCTTTGGATCACAAGTGGCCTACGTCTTCCAAAACCGAGGCGCTTACCTTCAGGACCGTCAGGCCGAGTCCATTCACCAGAACGGTCGCGAATTCGCCGCATTGCGTCTCATGACCGCCATTGGAATGTACTTCCAACGGGGCGAGCGCCCTCCTGCCGCTTCGTCCCTGGCCAACCAGCTGGGTATCCCTCCCAAGCTCGCCGCATCGCTGCTCCGTTCGCTGACCTCCTCTGGCCTGTTGCACGAAACCTCGGGTGCCGAAGCCGCCTTTGTTCCGGCCAAACCCCTGAACGAGGTCTCCCTTCATTCCATCTTGCTGGCCATCCGGACTGCGCATGGAAGGGATCTTTCCACCGCCGAAGATGCCGGTCGCCAGCCGGTGACTCAGGCCCTGGATGCGGTTCGAAAGGCTGAAAACTCCATGGCCTCCACCCTCTCGTTGGCCCAACTGGTAGGTGAAGCTCTTGAAGCAGCCAAAGCTTCCAAGTCGAAGCTCCAGGACCCGTTGGCAAGTCCCTCGTCGATGTCCTGACGTCTCAACGGCCCGGCACTCCGCGCCGGCTCCGCTGCCAGAGTCATCGAGGAACTGGACCGTCAAACGCCAGCTCGGTTTTGGTCCCGCGGACGTCGTCGACCATGCTCACACTGCAAGTCCATCGGTCGGCCTGCTCTCGAAACTGGGTGATCGAGAAATGCTTGAGCCGAACCTTGCGCGCGTCATAGACCTCGGCACTCAGGACCACTCCGAGCTTTTCGTCTATCCAGGACTTCACCGAGGCCGGTCCCTGGGATTTCTTGGAGACGCTTTCCAGCACTTGACACCACCTTCCATTACTCAATTCTCGACCGATTAGGCGTTGTTCTGGCCAATGGAGAAATTCCATGCCTAATTCATGGAGTAAAAAATCACTGTTTGCGATAGCTCGATCACCGGACGCTAAGACCTCCTTGGCGGGTGATTTCCCGGGTGCTTCCACACGCGCTTCGAAGGTGGGAGGGCCCTGGGTACTGTAGTGGATTCTTGAAATCTCCCCGGCGCCGTTTGCGCCATCGCCTCCCACTTGATATTCCACCGACCAGCCACCCTTTCCGGGTTGGGTGATCACTGTGACCGGAACCTGACGACGTCCCTCCCGATTACGGATCTTCAAGACCGCCTGATTGGTCGACGGCTCTCCGGGAGCCACCGTTCGCAACCGTTGGGCCCACTCGCGTCCCTGGGCTTCCGCGGTGTCTTCGGCACCCGCTGCCGACAACCCACCGATACAGACGGCCAGAATCCTGATGCAGGCCAAAAACGAATCGAGAATCCGGCTCTTTGCCGTCCCTGTTGGAGACAGGAAGCTCATCGGAGAATCACCTGGGGTCGCTCTCCGCGTCGACCGTGCACGATCAATCCGGCCCCTTTATGGGATGACGAGCCTCCCGAACAGCCAC
Organism: Akkermansia muciniphila; assembly: GCA_945883815.1. Classification (GTDB taxonomy): domain Bacteria; phylum Verrucomicrobiota; class Verrucomicrobiia; order Limisphaerales; family UBA9464; genus SXXZ01. Next base: position 38,936 of record CAMCYJ010000004.1, read on the forward strand.
ACCCTCCCTCACGACTCCCCAGCCGACGGCGCCACCGTTGCGGTGCCCACCGGGCCCAGAGAAAGAACCCCAGCGTGATTCCCACCACGCCCAGAGCAGCCAGTTTCTGCCAGTCCATACGTCGCAGCATAACGGCCGCTACCTGAGGATCAACCCCAGGCGTCAGCACCGACGTTTGGCACTTCCATACGGTTGACCTGTTGGCTGGGCATGATTGGCTGTCCGACATGCAACCCTCCTTCATGAATTGGATCCGCAACCCGGGAGGGTGGTTGGCCGCAGGGATCGCTCTCTTCGGCGCGTTGTTGGCCCTTGTCGGCTGCTCGGCATCCTCCAGATCCCGGGTGCTCATGCCAGCTCCCGACTTTCCCGCCGTCATACGCCCTCTGGATGCCAGCGTGGGTTCCGTGGTTCTGGTCAATGAGCGACTCCGATTTGTGGTCTTGGATTACTCCTTCAGCACCCTGCCGCCCACCGGTTCCTTTCTGGAAGTCTATCGCTCCTCCAATCGCGTGGGCCGAGTTCGATTGTCCCGTTGGAGCAATCCTACCACCGCCGCCGCGGATTTCGTGGAAGGGATCCCCCAAGTGGGCGACACCGCTCGGCCCGATTGATGGCGTGTGAGCCGGTTATCCCAGCCCTTCTTGCTGATCCGAAGGGAGGCTCGCTTGACCCGTCATTGGGGCAGTCTCTACGCTGTGGACGTGCGTTGCTTTTGCCTCTTTGTTCGCAATGTGTTGCTGCTCTCCGCGGTCTGCCTAGGGCTCGTCGGCCGGGATGGCCTGATGGCTGCCGAAGCTTCGGCTGGTTTGGCTCAGACACTGCGTTCGGGAACATCGTCCGATCACCGCTCCGCCGACGGGATCGCCTTGTTCGTGCCTTCCGGTGAATCTGCGACCCCTTTTCTGGTTGCAGGGCCGTTCACCTCGGTCTGGTCCGGAGAGCTGTCCGTCGATCTTCGGGGCGAGTACTCCTTCCATGGCCTCTTCACCGGGCACCTCAAGGTTTCCATCAATGATGCCGTTGTCCTCGATGCCGACGGCAAAAGCCCGACTTGGATCGACAGCGCGAAGGTCCGACTGAACAAGGGGGCCAACAAAATCATCGCCGAATACTCGGCGCCGAAATCCGGAGAGTCTCTGGTGCGGGTCTATTGGTCTGGCAAGGAGGTTCCTTTCAATCCCATCCCTGTCGCTGCCCTGAGTCACTCTGCCAGCGCCGAAATCGCCTCGGCCAACCAACTGCGTCGCGGCCGACATTTGTTTGCTGAGCTCCGATGCGCGCAGTGTCACACCACCCCTGGCGGCATGCCGGATCTGGCCGCCGACGCTCCAGCCTTCGGTGGCATCGGCTCACGGCGGCATTCGACGTGGTTGGCTCAATGGATTGCGAACCCGGAATCTCAGCGACCCGGCTCTCCCATGCCCGCCCTCTTCCACGGAGCGGACGCCGCCACCCACTCCGACGCCATTGCCGCGTTTCTCTGTTCACTCAAGGCGGCCAACCCTCCTTCACCGGCTCCCACTTCGACAACCGAACTCGTGGAGGCTGGCAAGTCCCTGTATGAAAAACTCCACTGTGTCGCCTGCCACGTGGCTCCTGACGATGGCAAGGCCGACCCGGCCAAAATCTCCCAAAAACAAGTACTGGCGAAATTCAAGCCGGGGGCCCTGATCGGCTTCCTACGAAAGCCCTCCGAACACTTCGCGTGGATTGGCATGCCCGACTTCAAGCTCTCCACCGAAGAAGCCTCCCAGTTGGCGGCCTACCTCGAATCGGCCGCAGACAAACCGTCTGAACGGTCCATCCCGTCCGATGAAGCATTGATCCTCAAGGGCAAGAACTTGGTCCAGAGCTCCGGCTGCCTCAACTGTCACACTCTCGATATCCCCAACACCTACAAAGCCCCGGCCCTCGTCTCGCTCAAGCCCGAGGCATGGTCGGCCGGTTGCTTGGCTGCCTCGCCAGCCCCCGAATCCAAAGCTCCACGCTATGCGCTCTCCGCTGCCGATCGACAAGCCCTGGCAGCCTTCGGTCGGACCGACCGCTCCTCGCTCACCCGACACACGGCTGCGGACTTCCTCGAACGGCAGTCGGTCTCCCTCAATTGCCGGGAATGCCACGGAAAGTTCGAAGGCTTCCCCGCGTGGGAGCTCCTCGGCGGTAAACTCAAGCCCGAGTGGGCCAGCGGCTTCATCGGTGGATCCGAATCCTGGAAGCCCCGCCCGTGGTTGGAATCCCGAATGCCCGCTTTCCCAACCCACGCTGCTCTTCTGGGTCAAGGGTTGGCCACGGCCCATGGATTGGCTCCGATGACCACGGCGGACGATGCTCCCGATGCCGAATTGGCCAAGGTGGGCCTCAAGCTAGTCGGCTCCTCCGGGGGCTTCGCCTGCATCTCCTGTCACAGCATCGGCGACATTGGAGCCACGCAAGTCTTCGAGGCACCAGGGATTAACTTGGCCCACTCGTTTGAACGACTGCAGCCCGACTTCTATCGCCGCTGGTTGCGCAATCCGGTATCGTTGGATCCCAATTCTAAAATGCCCGCTTACTTTGATGAAGACGGCAAGAGCGCTCTGGCCGATGTGCTGGAAGGCGATGGACCCAAGACCATTCGCGCGCTCTGGGAATACATCCGACTCGGTGCCAAGATGCCCAAGCCGGAATAGTCGGTCCTGGGTTTCCGTGTCCCTAATGGAGCCCCGGGCCATAACGGTGCCGGGGTGCTGCTCAACCAACCTAAAGCCGTGACTGGATGGGCCTCCAGCCGGCATCACTGACGGATTCACTGACAATTACTCCGGCGGAGGATTCGTCACGCCGCCCGATTCAACGCCTGAACCGAGTTACCAGCTCACACCCTCGAGGTACTTCAGGGACTGCGGGATTTGCTCCACGCTGGAGGCCGATTCGTCCTCGATGAAGTAGTGCTTCACGCCAGACTTCTTGGCTGCCTTGAGGATCTTGGGCCAGTCCATTTGACCCGTGCCCAGAGCCACGTCGTTGTTGGGATCGGTTCCCCCATTGTGGAAACCCGTCGGCACACCCTTCTTCAAATCCTTCAAGTGCATCAACTCCCAACGCCCGGGATACTTGGCCAACCAAGCCGCGGGATCTTCTCCCGGATACTGGACCCACAGGATGTCCATTTCGAAGGCCACGTACCGTGAGTCTGTTTCTTGGATAAGAACGTCCATCGCCTTTCTGCCTGAGGAGTCGCGATGTTTGAATTCATAGCCATGGCTGTGATAGAACACCTTGATTCCATGGGCGGCCAGCGCTTTGCCTGCCTTGTTGAAATCGTCTGCTGCCTTGTGAGCGGCCTCGATGTCGAACTCTCCCTTGCCCTTGATCCACGCCGCCCCCACGTACCGGATGCCCAAGTCCTGACATTCCTTGGCTACCGCCTCGGTGTCGCCCGTGATGCGATCCATTGGGAAATGCCCCGCAATGGGCTTGAGACCCGCCTGGTCGAGCATTTGGCGGAATGCCGGATTCTTGATGTTGTAGTTGCCGGCCAGCTCGACCTCCTGAATTCCGAATCCCTTCACTGTTCCGATGGTCTGAGGAACATTGCGGGTAAACTGGGCTCGAAGGCTATACAGCTGAATGCCAACAGGACCTCGGAAGTTGGAACCGGTACCGACAGTCGCGGTGTGAGTCGAGCAGCCTACGGTGACCCAAGCGGCCACCAGTGCAGTCCAGACATGCGGACGAAACGAAGTCTTCATGGAAGAGCCCGAGTCAACCGCATCCGGGCCCTAACACGCAACCGGGGAATGTGGCACTTAGGCCACAATTCCCCTCCCCGACGCCGACTGACTTCAGCTCATGCGCATCGGCATGATCACGTACAAAAACGGCTCGTTGGTCTTGAGAACCCCCGGGCTGAGCTCGTCGATGAGTTCGAAATAAACCTCATCGGTGTCCAAGGCTTTCAGAGGATCCATGAGGTACCCTGGGTTGAATGCGATGGCGAAATCCTTGCCTTGATACTTGATGGCCACCGTCTGACGAGCCTCACCCACCTCGGGGGCGTTGGCCGTGATGGCCAACTGATTGCGGCTAAAGGTCAGCTTAACCGAGTTTTGCTTGTCGGTGGTCATGATCTCGGCCAGCCGGAGCGACTTCAGAAACTCTTCGCGATTGAGCGGCACCCGCTCCAACGGTTCGGCAGGGATGACCTGGCGGTAATTCGGATAAACTCCATCCACCAGCTTGGTGACCAGGATTGCCGAGACGGCGCCTTCCGTAGCGGGCTGTGTGGCGAAGGACGCCTGATTCTCGGTGAACTTGACCTCGACGTTGCCGCCCCCTTGCAGCAATCGGGTCAACTCATTGATGGCTTTGGTGGGTAAAATGAAGTCGGCCTGATTGTCGGCTGAGATTTCCAGTTCTTCTTCGCAGAGAGCCAGTCGACGTCCGTCGGTCGCGACCAAGATGAGCTTGTTCTCCTTGAGGCTGAAGTAGATCCCGTTGAGCACGAAACGGCTTTCGTCGGTAGAAACGGCAAAACTCGTCTTTCGCAGCATCCCTTTCAGTTTGTCCTGAGGGATGACTACCGTGCGGTTCTGCGCGAAAACCGGCAACGGCGGGAACTCTTCGGCGGCCAGACCGTTCACTTTGAAGAACGCGCTACCAGCCCGAATCGAGGCCACCGACTTCTCATCAATTTCGATCTCGATGTCCGTGGACATCAGTTCTCGAGTGATATCGACCAACTTCTTCACAGGCAGTGTTGCCCGACCCGATTGTTGGACATTCGCGGCGACCGAGCAGGTTATCGTTACATCGAGATCGGTGGCGGTCAGCGATAGGCGCCGATCACCGGTCTCCAACAGAACATTGGACAGGATCGGGAGCGTCGATCGCGACCCGACGATGTTCTGAACGGCCTGAAGGCCAACGAGCAGCTGATCCTTGGCGATCGTTAGTTTCATGTTTGGCTTACTATCAATGGAGAGTCTTCAAAGAGAAAGTCCTTAGTAAGGACGGTGAACAAACCGTACAACCATCGCAAACCCCGTCAAACAAGGCCGAAGAAAGATTTTACGACTGTGAATCATTTTGGCAACAACCCGGGCCAAAGTTTGAAACCCCGTTTGTTGGGCCCTTGTTGGCATGGCTTTAGACTGTTGTTCCCAAAGTTTGGCCAAGAACTTCTTGAGCCGGGAGCTTGAACCCGACGCATTGGTTCGTACGGTAAGCACGCAATGGAAGCGATAGACAGGGACAAGCCACCTCTGGTGCCGGGATGGACTTTGGAAGGTCAAGCATGGGTCCGAACCGAGGTTTTTCTGGATTTCCCAGCAGCCATGCGATGGGTGAATCAGGTCGCCCGACTGGCTGAGCAACGGAACCATCATCCCGACATCGAAATTCATTGGAATCGAGTCACCTTGAGGCTGACGACGCATGAAACGGGAGGTTTGACCGACCGCGATAGGTCCTGGGCTCAGGCCGCGGAGACCGAATTAGCTCTCGAAGCTTCCGGTTCCCAGCCAACCAAGCAGTGAGGGCAGTTTTGCTGGGGGAGAGAGCCGCAAGCAAATCAGTCACGGGTCAGAAAAAACCCGCGTTGCTTGGAGGTGATAGGATAACCAGCTCGTTCCAGAACTTGGAGCATGTCCTCCCACACCTTTCGCTTTTCGGATAAAGCCTGATTTTGAAGCAGGTAAGCTGGATGATACGTCGGCATGAGAGGGATCCCTCGGTAATTTTGCCAAGAACCCCTGAGCTGGGTGATGGCGGCAGTGCCCTTACCCAAAAGTCCTTGGACGGCGCTAGCGCCTAAAGCGACCAAAACTTGGGGGTGAACCAAGTCGATTTGCCGGTCGAGCCAGGGAAAGCATGAGGCCATTTCTTCGGGCTTTGGTTTGCGATTTCCAGTTGCTTCACCGGGAGTGTCCGGCCGGCATTTGAGAAGGTTGGCGATGTACACCGAATCACGGCTCAATCCCATCGCAGTCAGAATCTTAGAGAACAGGTCACCGGCTGGACCCACAAATGGTTGCCCCCTGAGGTCCTCTTCGACACCCGGTGCCTCACCGACAAACAATATTCTGGATTGAATGTCACCAATCCCAAAGACCACCGAATGACGCGAGGCCACCAAATGGGAGCAGCGAGAACAGCCTAAAACCTGAGCCTGAAGTTCTGCCATCGCCGACGCTCGGGCTTCCAGAGACAACGGAGCGGGCAACGCAACGGAAGCAGATGACGATTTCGAATTGGCAGATACGGACGGTTTGCCGGCAGCCGCCATGGACCATCGGGACAACGCAGCCTCGGAACGAACGGCAATCGGGACGACCGAGTCCCTTGAAGAGGAAGCGGTCGAACGCTCGGAAGTCACGGTTGGGCGAGTCGCTTCCGAAATCACCGGCGGAACAGTTCTTCCCGCATCGAGAGGCCTTGGCTGAGAAGCTCCCTTCAAGGGAGCGCTTCCCATGGAAAGGAGAGTCTCTCGGCGCACAGGAACCCAACTGACGCCTCGACCCTTCAAGTTCTCCAAGTGGGCTATGGTAGCATCCAACAATTGCGAGTAGGCGGAGGACATCGAATCTGAAAACGACAGTCCAACCAATCGGACTCTTTGCCAAGCGCCGTTGACCGGGCTCCAGATCGGGTGATGCTCCTGCCAGACAACCATCCAACAGCAGATCCATGAGCATTCACGGTTTCCGGAAAACCAAAATCATCGCCACCCTAGGACCTGCCACCGATTCGCTGGAGATGTTGGAGCGACTCATCCTGGCTGGCGTCAATGTTTTAAGGCTCAACATGAGCCACGCCAAACCGGAATGGGTTCGACGAGTGGTCCAAGACATCCGGCTACTTTCCGAACGGCACAAAAGGGCGGTAGGTATTTTATTGGATACCCAAGGGCCTTCCATAAGGACCGGAGATGTGGCCGAAAAAATTGCTTTGTCCGTGGGCGAACACTTCACCTTCACAGTGCGAGGAAAGATTCCCGCCCAAGGCAAGTGGACCAGTGTGGGCTATGACCAATTCGCCGATGACGTCCACGCTGGCGACACCCTGATCGTAGACAACGGAGAGATGAAAATGCGGATCCTGTCGAAGACGACGGACACCGTGGAGTGCGAGGTGCTGACGGAGGGAACCCTGGGGAGTCGTCGTCATATCAATTTGCCGGGAGTGCACGTCTCGTTGCCGGCTTTGACAGAGAAGGACAAGGAAGACATCCGTCTGGGACTTGAAGTCGGAGTCGACTACGTCGCTCTAAGCTTCGTGCGCGAACCCCAGGACATAGAGTTGCTGAGAGCCTTTCTCAAACAACATCCCTCCGCTCACCAGCCGCAAATCGTCGCAAAAATTGAGCATCAATTCGCGGTGAATCATTTCGATGCCATCGCCCGGGAGGCCGATGTGATCATGGTCGCCCGGGGTGATTTGGGAATCGAATGCAACTATGAGGAGTTGCCCATCATTCAGCGGCGCATCGTCAAGACCTGCCAGCAACTGGGCCGGCCGGTCATCGTCGCTACGCACATGCTGGAGAGCATGATCCAGAGCCCGTTGCCCACTCGGGCAGAGATCACGGATGTGGCCAATGCCGTCTTCGAGCAAAGCGATGCCATCATGCTGAGTGGTGAGACCACCGTTGGGAAATACCCGCTGGGTTGTATTGAGGTGATGGACACCATCGCCCGTCGCATTGAACGGAGTGGCGGGGCCAACTATCAGGAAAAAGCCGAGCTGACTTCTTCTCGGCAGAAGCTGGTGCGGAGTGCGGTGGGACTGGCCGACGACCTGAAGGCGGATGCCATGTTGGTCTTCACCAAGCGAGGTCATATGGCCCGGTTTGCAGCGTGGATGCGGCCACGTCATTCTGCCGTTTATGCCTTCACCGATCGGTGGCCGACCGCCGATGGGTTGACGTTGTTGCGCGGAGTCATGCCCCGTGTGGTGGCGTTCAATTCCCAATTTCCCGACCAGACGGTCGATGCTGCAGTGGCTCAACTCCTGAACGACGGCTTGCTCCGCCGAGGCAACACGGTCGTCGTGGTGACCAATATGGCCTCAGGCGAGCGGATTGTGGACGGAGTAAAGATCCGGACGCTTGACTGAAGCGGAGAGTCGGACGGGAATGCGGACCTTGAGTTCCACAACCCCATCTTGGAAATCCTGGCTGATCTTGGCCCGGGCATCGAATTTGCCGACGGTGTGGTCCAATTGCTTGGCCGCTGGAGCATTGGGAGGCGGACTTGAAACGGGCCGAATGCTCGTCGTGATACTATCGGCCAGTGCGGTCTATATCGGAGGCATGGTCCTGAATGACGCCTTCGATGCAGACTTCGACCGGCAGTTCCGACGCGAGAGACCGATTCCTTCTGGCGCAGTTTCCGAGCAACGCGTGTGGCAAGCGGGATGGTCTCTGATGGTGGCCGGTGTCATTGGTTTGGCGGTGCAGGGATGGTGGACCGCGGTCTTGTCTGCACTGTTGGCAGGTTCGGTCATTCTCTACGATGCGATCCACAAGCGCGTGACTGTGTCTCCGGTGCTGATGGCCGCCTGTCGCTTCTTCCTCTTCCTGACAGTGGCGTCGGTCGGGGAACGGGGTGTGACCGGCCAAGCCCTATGGGCAGCATTGGCACTCGCGGCGTGGATCGTGGGATTGAGCTACATCGCCCGACGGGAAAGCCGGAGGGGTCCGATGGCGTATTGGCCCTTGGTATTCTTGGCCATGCCCGGTGTTTTGGTCTGGCTAGTCCACGGAGATCAACCGGGAATGAGCGTGATCATCACCGGAGTTTTGGCACTGTTTTGGACCCTTTGGAGTCTGAGTCATACCGTGGCCCGGGCCCAACCCCACTTTGGCCGCACGGTCTCCGGTCTTTTGGCCGGCATTTGTTTGGTGGACCAGCTAGCTGTGGCACCGGACCCCAGTGGGACCGTGGTTTATGCCGCTCTCTTTTTGATATCTCTCTTGGCCCAGCGTTTCATACCGGCGACCTGACCTGATCCGAGGAGCCTCGAGCCGATTACCGGCATCTGTATGCATCAGGGGCGGGTAACCCGAGACGCAAGGGCCCAAATCTTGTGAGGATTGCGAGGACTCGATCACTTTCCTTTTGGCGACGACAGGCTCCGAGTCCATACTGAAGATCGTTCGGGGAGCCGTTGATGTCATGGCTGAGAGGGGTGCCGCAGCACCCGACCCGTGGAACCTGATCCGGATCATGCCGGCGAAGGGATAACCCTTCTTCCAGCCTTTCCGCCTCAGGTCTCCGTCCAGAACGTTCCATCCGAGGAACCCACGGATACCGGCCCTTCGTACCATTTTCAGATCCAGAGACCAGATCCAGAGAGAAACCCGATACCATGATCGCCGATCCCAAGACTTCGTTCGAACCGCACAGCCGGGAGCAGTTGCCCAGCTCCAATCGCGTCTATGTGGCAGGTACTGTGCATCCTGCAATCCGGGTTCCGTTTCGGGAGATTAGCCAGCATCCGACCCACACGGTGAGTGGAGCTCAAGAAACCAATCCGCCGGTGCGGGTTTACGATTGTTCGGGTCCTTGGGGTGATCCGAATTTCACGGGTCGACCTGAAGAGGGTTTGCCGGCATTGCGGGCAGAATGGATTCGGGCTCGAGGGGACGTGGAAGAATACGAGGGTCGCGAGGTCAAGCCTCAGGACAACGGTTACCTTTCCGGCAAGCACGCCGAATATGCCAGCAAGGCCGAGAAGAACCGACTGGTTGAATTCCCCGGGCTGACCGCCAACCGCCGCCGGACTCTCCGGGCGAAGCCAGGTCAGGGTGTCACCCAATTGGCCTACGCCCGAGCGGGGGTCATCACTCCGGAGATGGAGTTCATCGCCATCCGCGAGAACATGGGCCGAGCGAAATTGGCCGATTTGGCCGGTGATCCGGCTCGCAACGACCTCGCCAAGCAACACGCCGGATCGAGCCAACTGTCGGCCAGCGCCTATTCACCCAGTGTGTTCCGTCGGTTCCCTCAGCGCATTCCCAACGAAATCACGGCGGAGTTCGTCCGCAGTGAAGTCGCCGCCGGACGGGCGATCATTCCCAGCAACATCAACCATCCGGAAAACGAGCCGATGATCATCGGCCGGAATTTCTTGGTGAAGATCAATGCCAACATCGGCAACAGCGCCGTCGCCTCGAGCATCGAGGAAGAGGTTGAGAAGATGCGCTGGGCCACTAAGTGGGGAGCCGATACGGTGATGGATTTGTCCACGGGCAAGAACATCCACGCCACCCGAGAGTGGATCTTGCGCAACTCACCGGTCCCGATCGGCACGGTTCCGATTTATCAGGCCTTGGAGAAGGTCGGCGGGAAGGCCGAGGATCTCAGCTGGGAAGTCTACCGCGACACCTTGATCGAGCAGGCCGAACAGGGCGTCGATTACTTCACTGTCCATGCCGGAGTGCTCCTGCGGTTCATTCCGATGACCGCCCGCCGGATGACCGGCATCGTCAGCCGCGGCGGCAGCATCTTGGCCAAGTGGTGCTTGGCCCATCATCGCGAGAATTTCCTCTACACCCACTGGGATGAAATTTGCGAGATCATGGCCGCTTACGATGTCAGCTTCAGCATCGGCGATGGCCTGCGGCCGGGCTCCATAGCCGATGCCAACGACGACGCGCAATTCGGAGAGCTGCAAGTCCAAGGTGAACTTACCGAGCGCGCCTGGAAGCACGGCGTTCAGGTGATGAACGAGGGACCCGGACATGTGCCCATGCACATGATCGAGGAGAACATGGCCAAGCAGTTGGAATGGTGCCATGAGGCCCCCTTCTACACCCTGGGTCCTCTCACGACCGACATCGCCCCGGGCTATGACCACATCACCAGCGGCATCGGAGCGGCGATGATTGGTTGGTATGGCTGTGCGATGTTGTGCTACGTGACGCCCAAAGAACACTTGGGTCTGCCCAACAAGAAGGACGTCAAGGATGGAGTCATCACGTACAAGATCGCCGCCCACGCCGCGGATTTGGCCAAGGGACACCCCGGAGCCCAGTACCGCGATAACGCCCTGAGCAAGGCGCGCTTCGAGTTCCGTTGGCAGGATCAATTCAACCTCGGTCTGGATCCGATCACCGCCCGTGAATTCCACGACGAGACCCTGCCGCAGGAAGGAGCCAAGACGGCCCATTTCTGCTCCATGTGTGGCCCTCACTTCTGCTCGATGAAAATCACCGAGGACGTCCGCAAGTACGCAGCCGAACAAGGTATGGCTGCAGAAGAAGCCTTGAAGAAGGGGCTTGAGGAAAAATCTCGGGAGTTCGTGGAGCAGGGAGCCGAGGTCTATTCCAAGGCCTGAGAATAGGCCCGCCCAGCAAAGGTTTTGGGCAGGAGGTTTTGGGGAGGTTTTTCGGGCAGACGGTTCTGGAGCCCAACCTGCCGGAGCGATTGGATCCAACTCGGGCCTTCAGGCCTTGCGCACAAAGCAGGCCTTCAAGCCGACGGCGACTCCGTCGATCTTGCAGGAAATTTCGTGGTCTCCTTCGACCAGTCGGATGGGTTTGGATTTCGATCCGCCCTTGAGCACTCCGGAAGATCCGCGGAGCGGGAGGTCCTTGATGAGGATAACGCTGTCTCCGTCATGGAGCACTGAGCCGTGGGCATCCTTCACGACTCGGGGGCCTTCCGGAGCGTCAGCTTCGGCCGCCCGTTCCCACTCATGTCCGCAAGTGAGGCACTCCCATTTGGCGGGGTGTTCCATCACATCGGTCATTTCGCACATCGGACAGGCAGGCTTGCTCATGGAGGGGCCAACCTATTGGACCCAAGGCGTCGGAGGAAACGCAAAGCGGTGACAGTCCTCTGGCGATCGAAGGCCGCCGCTTTAAAAGGTGAACGTCCATTCCACCCAAGCGTAAAGGGTATCGCCATTGGGATTGGCATTCGGGGCATTTTCGAGGAAGGAGCCCTTGAAGAGCGTCGTGACACCGGTGTCCAAGCGGCAATTGCCAGGAATGATGTCCCAGCGAATCCGACCCTCGAGCTGTTGGCCAACATACGAGCCAGAACGACCGGATGCGTCTCGGACTCCGGCCGCGGTGAAGGCGTCAAAGGGGCTTTCGAGCCAGATCCACCGGTGAGCGAGGGATGTCTCGATGGTTTTGATCGGTTTGGCAGAGGCCCGGATTTCCGGGGAGCGCAAGTTGGCGCGGGCGATGGCTCCGTAAAGACCGGTGGGACCAAACTCAAATCGGCGCGCTCCGAAGAGCGTGTCGAAGCGTTGGTTTTGTCCATCGGTCGGATTGCGATCGCCGCTGGCTTGATCCACGTGGATACCCAAGCGAGGCCTTGCGCGGGCATCCCAGGTGTAACCGGCACCGCTCTGAAAAAACCACGCGCTGTGGTCCAGATCTGGGGACAAACCGGTGTTGAATCGCGAAGTTCCCTGTTGGATGGCCGCCTCTGCTTCAAAATCCCAATGGCCGGGTTTGGCATTGCGAACGAGTCGGCTGCCCGTGGTGTGGAGCTGTCGGTGGCGACGGGTCGGATCGGAGTCCTCAAAAAGACCCAGCCAGTATGCCTCAACACGGCTATCGAGGGCCAGACGGGGTGAGGTGGCATACACACCGTAAAACTGTTGTCCGAAGCTCTGGGTGTCTGCGGTGATTTGATTGTCCAATAACGAGGCCGCGTCGTCCGGCAGGCGTCGCACCGGCAGGAATGCAAAGCTTCGAATCGACCCGCCACCATCGGAGGTCCACAACCAATCGATTCCAGTGAACGAATTGATGGTGTTGCGGTAAGCGTTCCGCGCGACCAGCCGGCGATTACCCAGATCCAAAGTCTCTCGTCCGATTTGGATTTGATGGGTGCCCCCGGTGAACAGGGGTCCGGGGTTCCAGCGCACGTACCCCTGCAAGAGGTCGACCGCGTTGACTTGGGTGGTGTCGATGGCGCTGCCTGAATCGGAAAGGTACTGCCGGGAGTCCATCAATTCGGCCACCACACCCACCGGCTCGGTCTTGATTTGTCCCAGTAGACTGGTTCGAAGGGCCAGCGCCTGGTCGCTCCCCGGACGTCCCGTCCGGAAGTTGTTGCCGAGAGATTCGTAGCGAAGCCGATGTTCCATGCCGACATCGGCCCACTCGGGAAGATCCATGGCGGACCGAAGACGCCAAGGACCCTCGCCTGCCAGGGCCGACAACCCGGCCACGACCAGACAAAGGCCGCGGAATCCCGATTGAGAGAAAGTTGAATTGAACATGGAACCGGCAGCGGATCAAAAAGTCCAGAGCCTCGAAAGTGAAGCCATTTCTGACCGGCCGTTGGAACAAAACCCTCGACGTCTTGGAGGCGGGGTCCGGGATCCGAGAGCGGCGTGCCGCATCGTCTGAGTGGACGATCCACCATGACGGAGAAAACGCCAAAATCCGGCGCCGTCGCGGTGGCCGCCGTCTCCCGGATCCGGGATTCCTTCGAGTTGAACACTTCGGCCGACTCGGAGGTGCCAGTGGGTGACTGCACCGGGACCTCGACCAACGACCACACCCGGGATGGGTCTGAGGATTCCAGGGCTCCCACCGGCAACCGATCTGACCCCCGACGGCAGGGCCTGAAAACCTGCCCTTGGTCGCCATTGGAGGGGCATACACCAACGGCTCGGTCGTCAGTCTCAAGCCACGGAGGCAGCGGATTTCGGACCCTCGGACTCTCTTGACCCGGAGGTTTGCCGCCGTACACCGAGAGAGCCCGCAGGGTCTTCGATATTTCGTGGCAGAATTTTCTCACCACCACCACCCTGATGACACCGATACCGGTGGCCAACCGCGCGGCATTCAGGCGCATCAGCAGTCACTGAAGCGTTGGCGGTCGGCAGAGCAGGACCCTTGGCTCCTGAGCGAAGGTGTTCTGGCACGCCGGTCCGAGTAGGGCTCCCTGCATCATCCATGAAGCTGGTCTTTTCTGAGGCGGTCGCTGATCCCAGCCGCTACGTCTATCCGTATGCGGTCTGGGCGTTTCCGGAACCCGGAGAAAGCCCGGCCGATTTGTTCGCCGCCGGATTTCTGCCATCGGCTCCAGATCTCTCCCGTTTCTACCTGGGACGCCAACTGCGGGTGCCGCTCGGAGAATGGCGAGCCTCCTCTGAAAACCGGCGAGTGTTGCGCAAGGCCGGCAATTTGCAGTGTGAGTTGGTGCCCCGGGATCGCTTTGATCTGACGCCGGAGCGCCGGGCGGCCTGGTTGGCCTTTGCCGAGGCTCGCTTCGGTTCCGGGGTCATGCCCGCTGCCCGATTGGATCGACTCCTGGCCGGCCGGGTGATCTCCCACTTGTTGGTATTCCGGGAGGGCGGTGCCGACGGACCCGAACGCGGAGTGGCGCTGCTCTACCTCGAGCCCCCGCGCATGGCTTATTATTATTACGCCTTCTACGACTTGGCCGATGCGGGCAGCCATCTCGGGATGGCCATGATGACGCGGGCGGTGGCTTGGGCTCAGGAAAGTGGTCTGCGTCACCTGCATTTGGGCACCTGCTATGCGGAGAAAGCCCTCTACAAAACCCAGTTCGAGCCCATGGAATTCTTCAATGGGCACCGCTGGTCGCGCAACCGGGATGAACTGCGCCACTTGCTCCGGACCCTGCCGGAGACCCATCGGTTGGAGTCACCCGAATATCAGGGGTTTCTCGATGGCGGTTTGTCGGCCGCCGCTGCAGCCTCGCCATTCCGAATCCCGCTCAGTGCTTCAGGCTGAGTTCGATGGCATCGAGAACCGGCTTTCGCCACGCCTCGTAGCCTTCGGCGTTGAGGTGGAGTTGGTCTGCGGCGAAGAAACGAGGATCAGGCCTGCCTCGGGAGTCGAGCAACGGCGAGGCCACGTCGACGACACGCACCCGTTGACGGGTCGCCGCCAAGGTCTGGAGTCGCCGGTTGAACTCGGATTGGGCTTCGAGGAGATGCCTCCGTGACGGGCTGGGCTTCACGGTGAGCAAGACGATTGAGGTTCCCCGGAGCTCCGTTTCGGCACGGTCCAAGAACACGGCCAGATCCTGGGCGATCTCTGCGGGGGTCTGTCCGTCGGCCAGATCGTTGTCGCCCTCATACACCACCAGAACCGAAGGGCCATACGGCAGGACCACGCGATTGAAAAACCGAAGCAAGTCCTTGAACCGAGAACCACCGAAACCGCGGTTGAGCACCGGTCGCTCCTGGATCGAGGTGGGCAGATTGGTCCACAATCGAATGCTGGAACTGCCCACAAACAAGATGGGCCGTGGCGGTGGCGGGACCCGGCGGTCCAGGGCCTCAAACTTCAGGACCTCCGGCTCAAAGCGGTTGGTCGAGGTGGATTCCGCGGCTTTCAAAGGAACCAGAAGCATCAGCAGCGGGATCCATGCGAATAGCCAAAACCTCATGCAGTACGGGACGGAGAGAATTCGTCGGCATGGTACGAACTGCGAACCAAGGGGCCTGAGGCAACATGCGCGAATCCCATGGCTTCGCCCTCACGCCGCAGTGTGTCGAAAACGGCCGGTGGGATGAAGTCCACCACGGGCAGGTGCTTGAGGGTGGGTTGAAGGTATTGTCCGAGAGTGAGCATGTCGCAGTTCGCGTGGCGGAGGTCTCGCATGGCCTCCAGCACTTCTTCCTGCGTTTCACCGAGCCCGAGCATCATGCCGGACTTGGTGTGGACTTGGTCGCCGAGGCGGTCTTTGACCTTGGCCAGAACACGGAGCGACCGATCGTAGGTGGCGCGGTGCCGGACCGACGGGGTGAGACGTCGAATCGTCTCCAGGTTGTGGTTGAAGATGTCCGGTCGAGCCACGAGGACCGAATCGATGGCGTCGTCGCGATCTAGAAAATCGGGAGTCAACACCTCGACCACAATTCCAGGATTCAGATCTCGCACCGCTTCAATGGTGCGCCGGAAATGTTCGGCTCCCCCGTCCTGGAGGTCATCCCGGGCCACGGCCGTGATGACCACGTGCTTGAGACCCATGCGACGGGTGGCCTCGGCCACTCGCTGAGGCTCGTCCTGTTCCAGAGCCAACGGTTTGGCCGTCGACACCGCACAGAATCCGCAGGCGCGGGTGCAGCGATCGCCGGCGATCATGAAGGTCGCTGTGCCCTTGCTCCAGCACTCCCAATGATTGGGGCACTTGGCACTCTCGCATACCGTGTGGAGTCCCAGGCCATCGAGCAGCGTGCGCGTGGCCGTGAAGGCACTGGAGGTCGGCAACTGCACCTTCAGCCATTCGGGCAGACGGCGCCTGGGAAGCAACGGGATCGCGGCCATCGGGGCCGCCATCGTGGAAGAACACGAACTCATCGACAGCCCTGAAGCTCAAACCGGGCCCGCAGCTTGGCAACTGCTTTTGGGAAGGCCTGCTTGCTGCTCAATGAAGTCTGCCGCATTGGCTGCGATGATTTTCCAGTCGAGTCGGGCGGCGACCCGGGCTGCGGCCGATAACCCCAGGGTGCGGCGTTCCCCAGCAGTCAGGGCCAAGATTGCCAGAACATTCTCGGCGAAGGATAGGCCGGTCCAACCCGAGAACCGGATGGCCGGTTCGTCGGCGAAGTAGCGGGAAAGATTTTCCAGAGGAGTGCTGACGCAGGGAATTCCGCAGCCGAGGTACTCGACCGCTTTGGCGACGAAGGCGCAGTGGACACCTTGGGATTCCTCATAGGGAACCATTCCCACCGAAGCTCCGCCCAGGGCCTCGGCCATTTGTTCGTAGGGAATGAAGCCGGTCATTTCGAGGGAGATTCCTGGAGCGGCGGCCCGGACTTGTTGGGCCAATCGCGTCAAGGCAGGTGTTTCCTTGCCGAGGAATCGGAACCGGAGATCCGGCCGTTGGGCGTGCAAGTGCAACAAGGCGTCCCGGGCGATGGGTCCCAAGTGGTGCGTGTCGAACGACCCGTGCATGACCACCACGGGCGTCTTGGAAATTGTCGGATCGGCCGTGGTCTCGGGAGGCGGCCGAAAGAGGCTGGCATCGTAGCCATACTGGATGACTCGGATCCGGTCGGCCGGGTAACCAGTGGCTTGGAATCGTTCGGCCAAGGGAGCCGACACGGTCATCACGCCCTCAGCCCGAAAGCGCCGGGGCAACGAGCGCTCGTAACGGTTGAGCCAGGGAACCAAACCGGTTCGCGTAAACACTGCAGGCCAGGTCTCCATGAACCCTGTCAGGTAGTCCAGGAAGTTGAGGATGATGGGCACTTTCCAGCGGCTCCTCAGCAGGCCGGCGGCCACGGCCGAAATCGTGTGCTGCGAGAGGATGGCGTCGAAGCAAAACTCCGGGGAAGCCGATCGGCGCAGGGACTTCAGCGTCTGGTCGGCGTGTCGTGCCAAGGCCAGCGGATAGGCCAGGTACTTGAAGTTGCGGTAGGGCGTGTAGCGACCCATCGGCCACCCGCTGAACGGATGGATGTGGATACCCTGCGTGATTGCGATGGATTCCCAATCCGGAAAGACGGGACAAAACAGATGGACCTCATGGCCCCGGCGCACCAATTCCCGGATCAGGTAAATAGCCTCCGCTGAGCCTCCGCCGCTGGGCGGGAAATACGGTTCGTGGGTCAGGAAGGCCAGGCGCATTGCTCGGGAAGACTCGGTTTTGAGGGCGTTCAGTCCAGACCGCGAAGGAACCGTTCCAGAATATGGACCGACTTCTCCAGCTGGGAGATGGCCAACCACTCCCGCTCCGTATGGGCCTGGGCGATGTTACCCGGGCCGAACACCACCGAAGGGATCCCTCCAGCGGCGAGGGGTGCGGCATCGGTGAAGTAGTGAACGCCTCGGGTGGTTCGTCGTCCGGCGGCGCGAGTCAATGACTGAACCAGTGGCAGGTCCGGGTTGGTGTCGAGCGGTTGGCAGGGATTGGTGCGCAGTGTGTCGAAGGAAGCTTTGAGTCCCTGGCGTCGCAACAAGGCATGGATTTCGCGGCGAATCCCCGCCTCGGTCTCGCCGGGAAGAGTGCGTCGATCGATTTCGATGATGCATTCAGCGGGCACGATGTTGGGTTGGCGGCCCCCGTCGATACGCCCGACGTTGATCGTGGGTCGACCCAGGAGCGGATGGGCAGGGCGGGCGGCCAGTTCGGCGGCGTACTCGGTCTCGAGAGCCAGGACGATTCGCGACATGGCCGTCACGGCGTTGCGGCCCCGATGCGGTGTGGCCCCATGGGCCGGACGTCCGATGGTGCGCAGGCGCAGCCAGACATCACCCTTGTGGGCGGTCACGATCTCCAAACCGGTGGGTTCGCCGACGAGCGCCAGATCGCACTTGGGTCCGTGACTGGCAAAGTGTCGGGAACCCAGTTGCATGTTCTCCTCGTCGATCAGTCCGACAAAGAGGATCTCGGTGTGCGCCGGGCGAGGGCCCGCAGTGGCCACGTTGAGCAGGGATTGGAAGAAAGCGCTCACGGACCCCTTGGTGTCGCAAGCGCCGCGACCATAGACGCGACCATCGCGGACCACGGGTTTGAGCTGCAGGGCGTAGGCCGGTTCACCGACCGTGTCGAGGTGCGGTGCCAAAAGGATTCGACTCCGGACTTGGCCCCGCGGGGTTAGTCGGACCAGCAGGTTGGACCTTCCCGGGACCACGGGTTGTAATTCCACCTCAAGGCCGATCCGACGGGCAGCCGATGCCAGAAATTCCGCCACCCGATGTTCGCCATGAAATTCGGGATCACTGAAAAAGGCGGGGTTCACGCTGGGCAGCGCGATGAGATCCTGAAGCAACCGGACGCTGGTGGGTTGGGAGGCCACGGTGCCGGTGACCTTACTGGCCAGTTTGTGCCCCGGCGATCCTCAACTTTTGCGGACTGTGGCCCGTTGGGTCGGTGTGGCCATGGGGTAGAGCCCCGGACAGCAACCGAAGGTCTGGTGGAACGCGGCGCTGAAATGGCTGAGGCTGGAGTAGCCCACTTCCAAGGCCGCTTCCGTTACGTTGAAGGAACCGGATCGCAGGAGAGTCGCCGCTTTCTCCATGCGCAACTGCCGCAGGTACTGGGGAATGGTTTGTCCCATCTCCTTGGAGAAAGTTCGGCTCAGGTAGAACGGGCTGCAGGCGGCCTCCCGGGCGATGGCTTCCAGCGAAGGGGGGTGGGTCAGGTCTTTCTTGAGAGCTTCGATCACGGTCTCCACCCGGTCACGGGCGACCCGCTGTTGGCGATGGCAGAACAGCTCGGAATCCGACGGCGGGGCGAAGAAAAACTCGCTCATCAACTCTCGGACCTTGGCCCCGTACCAAAGCCGTTGGGCCCCGGCCAAGACCGGCGGTTGGCGCAAGGCCATGACGAGATCCCGTTGACGGGTGGTGAGGGGCTCGGGTTCGGAAACCCCCGAGACCGCGGGCTGGGCATCCAGCGATGTCTGGATCAGGGGGTGTAGAAAATCTCGGCTCTCTCCGAGCTCCCGGCTCAGGAAATCGGGGCGAAATTCCACCGTGATGAACTGGTGGGTTTGCCCTGGTGTGCGGACGGCGGAGAGCGGGCTTTGGCCCTGACGATAGAAACCGGCCGACTGGTTCCCGAAGCGGGCGGTCTTGCTGCCACTGCTCACCGAACCCTGCCCTGAGAGATTCAGGCAGAGTTCGACGCTCCCCGGATGGAAGCTACGGGCCCAGTCGATGGGTTCGGCCGCGTTGAAATCGTGCCACTCCAGGCTGAAGCCGAGACTTCCGAAACTGCCGAAGAGCTGTCGCCAACCGGCACCGATGGCAGCCCAAGCTGCCAACTCGCCTTCGAAGCGGGGCGGGGTCGTCTTGGGGGTCCGAGGCATGTCAGCGAATTTGTGGGGCCTCAGCGTAGGCCGCGAGGGGCAGACCCACAAGATTCCCTGCCAAAGGGGGTCCTAGATCCAGGTATCGGCCCGTCGCTCGCAATGATCGTGCAAAACGGCCAATTCGCGCGCTTCGGGGGTGGGAAAGGGTGGTGTGCGATCGATTGAGTGCTCTGGCCTCACCCGGCTGGGCTGAGAGATTGTGAAATCCCGAACTCCTTCTGGGCGGAATCCTCAGGAGCACGATGCCTTTCTATTTTGCGCCAGAGGAGTACGATTTTTTTCCATCGCATGGCCCTGCGCTTGTTCAACTCGCTCCACCGTCGCGTGGAAGAATTCACCCCACTGTTCCCCAACGCGGAATTCATCGGATTCTACTGCTGTGGACCGACGGTGTACGACTTTGGTCATATTGGAAACTTCCGGACCTTCGTCTTTGCCGATCTCCTCCGGCGCTACCTCGAATTCCGGGGATTTCGCGTCAACCACGTGATGAACATCACCGACGTGGAGGACAAGATCATCCGCCAAGTGGCGGCAACGGGACTGTCGCTGGCTGAGTTTACCGGCAAGTACACCGAGGCCTTTCTCGCGGATCTGGCTACCCTGTCCTGCCTTCAACCGCACCATCTGCCCAAGGCCACCGACTACATCCCCCAGATCATCGACCTGATCCAACGGTTGGAGCAGCGAGGCATCGCCTATCGGGCCGGCGATGGCTCGGTCTACTTCAGCATCAACAAGTACCGGGCCTGCGGATGCCGCTACGGTCAATTGGTGACGCTGGACCCGGAGGCGCAGCGGCGCACGGAACGCGTTTCGGGCGACTCCTACGACAAGGACGACCTGGCCGATTTCGCGCTGTGGAAGGCCCGGGTTCCGGGCGATGGGGTTGTTTTCTGGGGCAGTCCCTGGGGCGAAGGTCGCCCGGGTTGGCACATCGAGTGTTCGGCCATGAGCATGGCCATTCTCGGACCGAGCTTTGATGTCCACCTGGGTGGCGAAGATCTGGCGTTTCCCCATCACGAGGACGAGATCGCCCAAAGTGAGGGTACCGGGTTGCAGCAGCCGGGTCGGCCGTTCGTCAAGCATTGGGTGCACGCGGCTCACCTGCTGGTGGACGGCAAGAAGATGAGCAAGTCGTTGGGCAATTTCTTCACGGTGCGTGATTTGCTGAGTCAGGGATTCCTAGGTCGGGAAATCCGCTTCCTTCTCATCAGTGCCCATTACCGCGAGACGTTCAATTTCACCCGCGACGGCCTCGAGGCGGCCCGGTCGGCATTGTCTCGGTTGGATGCAACCGTCGCGCAGTTGACCGAGCGAGCCGGTTCGGCGGCGGCCGAGATCGGCACCACACCCTCTGGCTTGGAGACCGCGTTCACCGACGCCCTCGATGATGACCTCAATGTGTCCAAGGCATGGGCGGTGATCTTCGATTGGGTCCGGGAAACCAATGCGGCTTTGGCCGCAGGTTCCCTGAGCCCCGCCGCTGCAGCTGCGCGCCTTCAGTCCTGGTTCCGGGTCGATGGAGTCATGGGGTTGGGCGGGCGCCCTGCCGAGGAAGTCCCGGCTGCAGCAGTGGCTTTGCTGGAGAAGCGCATCGCCGCCAAAGCGGCTCGCGACTTTGCGCTGGCTGACACCGTGCGCAATGAACTCAAGGCCCTGGGTTGGACCGTCGAGGATTCCAAGACCGGGTCGAAGCTCAAACGTCTCTGAGGCAGGCTATGGGAAGCCAAGGCCATCGAGCGACTGTCCCCGAAGCGTGGGAGCAAGCCGTGCTGCGTCAACTGCTGTTGGCCGAGCCCGATGCCGCTCTGGCGACGCAGTTGACTGGCGTGGAGGTCTTGGGACGTGAACGTTTGGGACCTGCGTTGTTGATTCGACTGGGCGCTCCGGACGGTTCATTCCCGGGAACTCGAGGTGCCGTTTTTGGAGGCCACACGTTTGCCCGGTGGGAAGGCTGCTCCGCCCGCGCGGCGTTCACATTGCACCTTGATGATCAGGGCTGGGTGAGCCACCTCTTCGCATTTCTGGAGGATGAGTCCCCATGGCCATCGGCGACTGAGGGTATCGAGGTGTTGAACTCGAACGGTCAGGCCTGACGGGCGGGCAGCAGATCCCCTTCCAGGGTGGCTCGAGCGACAGCCCAGACGACCACCCGCTCGGCGCCGAGATCTTTGAGCACGGCTGCCACCCCGTCGGTGGTGGCTCCGGTGGTGAGCACGTCGTCCACGATGATCCAGGATCCATGGATGCGTGGGCTGCGCGCCGGTTCAAAGGCTGCCCTCATGTTGCGGATTCGATCCTCTCGGCTCAGGGAAGTCTGGCTCGAAGTGGCTTCACGTCGTCGCACCCGATCGGTCTCCAGCGGCACGCCGAGCGCCCGGGCCAGCGGTGCGGCCAGTCGTTCGGCCTGATTGAATTCCCGCTCGCGCAGTTTGACGCGGTGCAGTGGCACCGGCACCACTCCTTGCCAGGAATGGCCCAGCAATCGGGGCAAAGCCGACTCCATCAGCAGCCCCGAAAGGAACGTCCCGTACCAGGGTTCCTTCTGGTACTTGAGCCGGTGGATGCATTCCAGGGCGAGGCCCTCGGCGATGACGGCGGCCCTGGCTTCATCCCAGGCCCACGAACCCCTTCGGCAGGCGGCACAGGTATGAGAGCCGATGATCGTTCCGGAGAAGGGAATCCCACAGCGTTGGCAGCAAGGCTCGGTGATGCGGCGAACACCGTTTTGGCAAGTATCGCAAACATACCCGTGATGGCGTCCGGCCCGCTCCAGGCGGCACACCACGCAAACCGGGGGATAGACCAGTCCCAGAATCACCTCGGCCCAAGCGCCTGGCCCAAGTTCGCCATCGGGCCTGCCAGGAGATTTGCGATCGGGTCCGCCGATGGAGCGTTCAAGCATCATTGCCCAGTGGGGAAGCAGTGGCTGGGTTCCTGCGGCCTCCGAGGGCACCCACAAAGAACGCGGTGGTGACGGCGATGACCGCGAAGGTTAGCCACCCATCGTGCAGTCGGGCCGATCCCCACCACCAGGAGGGTGTGCCCTTGCGGGCCACCGTTGTTGTGAAAAAGGTGTAGGACTTGAACCAGAAGATCCATCCGGCGTGCAAACCCAGCGGGAGCCACAGCGCGCCCGTCCGCTCCCGGCACCAGGCCAGCAACCAGCCGATCGCACCTAGGGTGAGGATTCCCGGGAATACTTGTGCGGGTTGACTCAGGCCCGAAAGCATCTGGCCGAGCATTTCCAAGCCGGTCCAAGGACCCACGGAATCGGGGGCCTCGGGCCGGCGGAAGAAATGTACGAGAGCATAGAGTGCCGCGCTGCTCAGCGCGGCGGGGGCAAAAGAAAAGCGGCGGCGAAGCGATCCGAAAACGACCCCTCGGAACAGCAGTTCTTCCATGAACGAAACGGCGATGGCAGCGCCCAGTGCACGAATCGCATGGGAGAGCAGCAAGCTCCACGAATGACCCGAGTCCCAGGTGCGGACGCCGAACCCGAGCGACAGGAGCGCCACGACGGCCAGCGACACCATACCGCCGGCCAGGCCCATCAATAGATACCGCCGGGCGAGACGGCCCCATACCAGGCCCACGGATTGCCAACCTGGAAAAAGCCCGCTTCGGATCATGGGCCATAGCCCCAGCAGGGCAACCCCCAGAAGACTCCGGTCCACGTAGCGGCGGAAAGGTTGTGCTGCCAGCGACGAGTTCGGGCCTAGGTGCTTGGCAAACGTCCAGATCCAAGGGGCCAACAGGGCTCCACCGACGAACACTGCGACCAGGTACCCACACAAGACCCAAGCCGGGTTGGGCGGTGACTTGGTGATGGAGGGCGGATTCATGGTAGCCGTACAGGAGAGGATTGCTGGAGCACCCAACCCCCGCAGCATGGCATCCCAGCGGCCACGCTCAAGGCGCTTGGCAGTTGGGGCAAATCCCGAAGAATTCCATTCGGTGCGAAATCTGGGTGAACCCGTGCCGGTGGGCCAATTGATCCTGGAATTCGTTCAGGAAGCAGTCGTCGAGCTCGACGATTCGGGCGCAGCGGGAGCAAACCAGATGATGGTGGTGGGCATCGCTGTCCTCGGGAGACAATTCGAAGCGGGCGGCTCCGTCGCCAAAATCGTAACGCCTCACCAGCCCCATGCGTTCGAGGGTGTGCATGTTCCGGTAGATGGTCGCCAGATCGCAGTCGAGCTTGCCCAACGAGGTGTGGATTTCCTTGATGGTCAGCGGCGACGAATGCTTGCGGAGCACGTCGAGGATCGCCTGGCGTGGGGCGGTGATCTTCAGTTCGCCCTGGCGAAGCTTGTCCGTCAGGTCGGACAGCGGCTGCTGGATGAGTCGGTGAGGGTGCTGGTGCTGAGGACAGGGCCGGCTCATGAGGCGTTCTGGTGGGCACGTTGCAGCCGTCCGCCGATCAGGGAGACGACAAACAACCCGACCAAGGTGAGGGTGATGCAGGGGCCGCTGGGCAGGTTGAGCGGATAGGAAAGCACCACACCGCCGCCAGCGCCAACCAGCCCAAGAAGGAGGCTCAAGAGAATTTGCTGGCGCAGACTTCGAGCCAGATTCCGGGCGGCCGCCGGTGGTATCACCACCAGAGAGGTCACCAGGATGATGCCTAGCAGGCGAATGCTCAGAGCCACGGTCACAGTGAGTAGGGCGACGAATCCGTAGTTGAGCCAGCGGACCGAGATTCCAGAGACATGTGCCAGATCCGAATGCGCGGTCAACAGCGCCAGAGCGTTGAGTTTCCAGAACAGGACTGAGCCCACGGTGATCAACACCACCAAGGCCAAGGCGGCATCACCCCAACCCACGGATAGGATGTCACCGAAGAGGTACCGGTCGAGCTCACCGCGATACCCTTTGAGGAGACTCAAGATCACCATGCCCAGGGCCACCGACCCGCTGAGTAACAAGGCCATGATGGTGTCGTTGAGGAGAGCTGTTCGCTCTTTGAGCCAGAGGATCAGGCCCGCGATGATCAGGCTGAAGAGGATCATCGGAATCGTGGGGTCGGGCAGGCCGAGCCAGAATCCAAGCGCCACACCCGCCAGGGCCGCATGGGCCACGGTATCGCTGAAGAAGGACATGCGCCGGGCAGTGACGAAGACCCCGATGAATCCGCAGAGTGGTCCCAGAAAGAGTGCGGTGAGTACCGCGCGCAGCATGAAGGGTTCAATGTCCATGGCTGCCGTGGGAATGAGAGTGATGGTGCTGGTACGGGGTGAAATGAATGCCGTAGGCCTGTCTGAGGGACTCCGCATTCATCACTTCTTCGGGAGCGCCCTCGCAGCAAATGACGCCGTTGAGGGCGTAAACTCGGCTGGCGTGGCGATACACCATGGAAAGGTCGTGGGAAACGAGCACCACCGTGAGTCCCCGGCGTCGATGCACCTCGGCGATCAATTCGTAGAAATCGGCCTCACCGGGTGTGTCCACGCCGGCGGTCGGTTCGTCGAGCAACAGCAATTCAGGCTCGTTGAGCAGGCTGGAGCAAATCAAGACACGCTGGAGTTGTCCGCCGCTGAGTCCGGCCACCGGGCGGTCCAGTAATCGGGTGACATCCATCTCGCCCACAGCCTCGTGCAACAGCGCATCGATTTGGCGCGACGGTCTCCAGAACCAACCGGCGGTGAGTGGTCGGCGGATGGCCAAGAATTCCCGGACCGTCAGCATGAAACTGGGATCCAATTGGAGCCGTTGGGGTACGTAGCCCATCCGCCGCAAGAGGGCTGGATCCGGTGGGCCTTCCTGCAGCAATCGGACCGATCCCGAGTCCGGTTTCTGCAGGCCCAGGAGGCAGCGTAGCAGGGTCGTCTTGCCCGACCCATTGGGACCGATGAGCGCCACCATCCGGCCGGCTTCGATGCGGAGGTTCACGCCCCGAAGCACCGGGTTGCCACCCAGGCGGACATGAAGGTCCCGAACCTCCACTGCGGCGGGTTTCGGCGATCGGAATGCAATGTCCATGGGACTTTATCGCAGAGCGGATTCCAGCGTGCGCAAGTTTCGGCGCAGCCCGTCGATGTAGAAGGTCCGGGAGGCGGTGCCGGTCTCGAGCACATCCAATTCTGCGACGCCGATGGCCAGATCATTGGCCAGCCGCTGAACCAATCTGGGGTGGAACTGGGGTTCGGAAAAAATCACACGCACCTGCTGTTGGCGAATGGCCCGAGAGAGCTGGGCGAGGTACTTCGGCGAGGGGTCCACGCTCGGAACCTCTTCGACGACGCCGACTAGCTGTAGATCATACCGGCGGCAGAAATACGGGAACGCGTCATGGAAAGTGACCACCTTGCGGTTGCTCAGGCCTTTGAGTGAGGAGCGGATCTGCTCATCCAGGTGGTCCAATTCTCGGAGGTAAGTCTCGCCGCGGCGGGTGTACCCCTCGGCGTGGGCTGGATCGGCCTGGCAGAGAGCCTGAATGATGTTGGAGACACAGTGTTTGGCGAAGACCGGGTCGAGCCAGATGTGGGGATTGGCATCGTCATCGCTGTGATCGTGATCGTGGTCGTGGTCGTGACTGTGGTCTTGGGAGGGTTTTTTGGACCCGGTAGTCGTGGGATCAATGGCCAGCGGCGTTCGGTCGTGGATGAGTTGCTTCTGGAGTCCATCGGTTACTGTGACCACTCGGCGGGAGGGTTTGGAAGCCCCTCGGGTCACCGCCCGTGTGAGCCAGGTGTCCACGCCCAGGCCGTTCATCAGAACCACGTCGGCAGCCGCCAATTTCCGCAGATCGGAGGGACGGAATTGGAAATCGTGGGGGCCTACATTGGTAGGCAGCAAGCTCTCCACAGCGGCCGTATCACCGGCCACGTTGGCCGCCCAGGAATGGATGGCCGGCAGCGTGGTCAACACCCGGATCTCTGCCGCTGGAGCACCCAGGACAGACAGCAGGCCGAGCAGCAAAGCCAACAGGTGGTAGAGGGGGCCATTCACGGCCGGCAGGATAGGAACCGGTTCTGAAGATTGCAAACCGCTTGCATCTTCAAGACGTTTGAAGGAAACAAAAAACCCGCCGGCGAACCGGCGGGTTTCTAGATGGTCGCAACAGGTTACTTCATCAGCAGCATCTGCCGGGCGCGCTTGATCGCCAGGCTGAGCTTGCGCTGGAAGGGAGCCGGCAAGCCGGTGTACTTCCGGGGCAGAACCCGTCCGTTGTCGGTCACGTACTGCTTGAGCAGGGCGACGTTCTTGTAATCGATAGCGTCGATGGTGAACTCGACCTTGGGCTTCGGACGCGGGGTCCGGGCTGCGGTCGATCGGCGCTTCTTCTTTTCCTCGAGCTTGGTCTTGCGGGGCATGGCTTACTTGATTTCGCGATGCAGGGTATGACGGCGAAGGAAAGGATTGAACTTCTTCTTTTCCACCTTGTCGGTCTGCAGCTTCTTGTTTCGGGACGTCTGGTAGCGGGAGACGGGCTTACCCTCCTTCTTCGCTTCCGTACACTCAATGGTCACAATCTCACGCGGCATAAATCAATTTTCCTTATCCTTGCTGGGTTTTTCCTCGACGTCGCTGTCGTCGTCTTCGACATCCACCGAGGCTCCGGCCTCAACAGAGCCCAGCGAACCGAGGCGGTTGCGCTGGCGCAGGACGCCTTCTTTCTCGAGTTGGGCCTGCGATTCCACCGTGAAACGGGTCCAGGGGATCGCTTCCAAACGGGCCTTGGGAATGACCTTGTTGGTCAATTCGCAGACGCCGTAGGTGCCTTTTTCGATGCGTTTGAGGGCTTCCTCGATTTCATACACGGCATCCTGATCTGAAGACAGCAGGCTCAGTGCGAAATCGCGGTCGAAATTGTCAGTGCCAGAGTCGCCCATGTGGAGGCTGTAGCTCTCCATCTCGGATTGGGATTCCTTGGCCAGACCGCTCATCTGACCCCGGAGGCGCTCATGCAAGTCCAAGAGGTTCTGGTAGAACTTCTTCCACTCGGGCTTGACCCGGGAAATGGGCATCCAGCTCTGGGTATCGGGAGGAACGGGTTTTCCTCCGGATTTAGCCAAGGGCCGCCCGAGGATCATGGCAGCACTAGCTGCACCGACCTTCTGGTGGGTTGCCTTTTTGATCGGAACGGGTGCCGGTTTTTTCGCCATGGCGTCTCTTTCCCTGATTACTTGCTGAGGCACTCGTCCACCGCGGACGACTCATCCGCCAGGTGCCTGCTCCCACGACTCATTTCAAATCGAGGGCCGCGGAACCTAACAATTGACGGACAGAATGCCACTAAAATCTTCAGATCGTCCCGGGCGCTCTTTTGTTGAGGTAAGAGACTCAACAGAAATCTTGAGCGTGGCAAACTCCGGTTGCCGCTGGGATTCGGGTGCTGTGAGCCCGGAAGAAGTGTCGGCTTCGGAGGTCTCCTTCGTGTTTCCTTCGCCTTGCTTCGTGGGGGAGCTTGCGCACACTCCGCGGCGCCCTGGCGATGCCAGTGGTTCTCTCTATCAGAGTCTAATGAACGCGATTCTCGCCCTTGAAGACGGTTCGGTGTTCCGTGGCAACGGATTTGGAGCACAGGCTTCGGCGTCTGGGGAGGTGTGCTTCAACACCTCGATGACCGGCTATCAGGAGATCCTGACCGATCCCTCCTACAAGGGGCAGATCGTGACCATGACCTATCCGATGATCGGCAACACGGGCATCAATCTCCAGGACATGGAATCTTGGAAGGCCCACTGCTCCGGGTTTGTGATCCGGGAGCTGAGTCCATTGGTCAGCAACTGGCGGGCGGACCTATCGCTGGCGGCCTATCTGGAGCAAAATGGAATCCCGGGAATCCAGGGCGTCGATACGCGGGCCCTGACCAAGAAACTCCGGGTACGGGGGGCTCTGGCGGGCTTCCTCACCACGGAGCCGATGTCCGATGTCGAAGCAGTGGCACGGGCGCGGCAGTGGGGGTCGATGGAGGGACGCAACTACGTCGTCGAAGTGACCCACCCGGAGAGTTTCATTTGGGATGAGAAAGATCAGGACTCGGCGGAATTCGCCGTGACCCAGCAGCACTCACCACCCAATCCGCGGCAGGTGCGCCTTCCGCTGCGGGCGGCAGACATCCCGATCGTGGCCTACGATTTTGGCATCAAATACAACATCCTGCGTCTCCTCCGCCAACGGGGGTTCCGAGTCCGGGTGGTTCCCGCGGGGACTTCCGCTGCGGAGGTGCTCGCATACAAGCCGGCCGGGGTCTTCCTCAGCAATGGCCCGGGCGATCCGGGGACGCTGGGTGGGATTGTCCGCGAAGTGAAGACACTCTTGGATACGGGGATCCCCATCTTCGGGATTTGCCTGGGTCATCAAATCCTGGGCCAGGCATTGGGTGGCAAGACCTTCAAACTGAAGTTCGGGCATCGGGGTGGGAACCAGCCGGTGAAGGACCTAGAGTCAGGTCGGGTGGAGATCACCTCCCAGAACCATGGTTTCGCGGTGGATTCGTCTTCGTTGCCGGCCGAGGTGGCCGTGAACCGGATCAACTTGAACGACCAGACGGTCGAGGGGCTGCGCCATAAGACCAAGCCGGTGTTCTGTGTGCAGTATCATCCGGAGGCGGCTCCCGGACCGCATGATTCCTCGGTTCTCTTCGACGAGTTTCGGGACCTGGTGGTGAAGCGGGGCTGAGAGGTTTTCCCTTTCGCCGTGCCCCGGGAATTAGCGCGATTCGCCGGCGCGGGGTTCGAGGGTGATGAGCAACGCATTGCCCATGGGCCGCTCGGATCCTTCACACGGAGTGTTCATGACCTGACCCCCAGCCCACAGGGTCGAGGAACCTCCACCGTCCAGATTCAGCGCATCGGTGCAGCCCATGCGAACGAAGTAGGTCGCCAATTCGGTGAGAGACATGCCGACCGACGTGCCGGGCTGACGTCCATCCACCTGAACCAGGAAGAAGAATTGGGCATTCCATCCGATGGCCGAGCGCGGGTGCCGAGCGTCTGAAGATTGAAACTGGGTGGGCTGGCCATCCTTGAGCAGTGCAGGACCGCCGCCCAGTGCGGTCGGAACGCCTTTCAGGTCGGGTCGGGTTTCGGTGGACAGAGTCCAGAGAGATCCGGGTGCGCTTTGGGTGGGAGAGACTCCATGCCTTTCGGGCAGCGAAAGGACGACACCGTTGGTGGGAATGGGGGTGTTGCCGCCCGAGTGGACGGATTGCAGTCGGAAAACCGAGCGGATCCCAGGTCGAATGGGCAACACGGTGCCGGTCTCGGCAATGAGCAGGCATTCGGTGCCGTTGGCCGAAGGGGTTCGTGGACCCACGGCCGCCGTGAAGAGCACAGGGCGCTCTTGGCGTTCTTCGTTGAGCCCGATGGCCAGGCTCGATCCGTCGGGAGTGGTCAACGAGAGGAGCGAAATCACCGGGCCGAGGTGGAGTGAACGATCCGGACCCATCCAGAAGGCGCTCTTGCCGTTGGGCGCAGAAAGCAATTCCCCGTCCCGGATGCACAGTCCCTCAGGATCGCCCAGACAGGGGCCACCTCTGGCAAAGAAGTCCCCGTTGAGAGCGGCCAGAGCCCGACCGCGGGCTTTCGGGAAGGTCGAGGCCTGACTGGACAGCGTGGCCACGCCCAAGCGATCTCCGCCGCCCAGCAGGACATGGATTCCGAGGTCGGTTCGGTCTCGTCGGATTCGGATGACGTGCACGGACCAAGGACCCTCCGCCAGGGTCTCTTGGCTGTAAGAGAAACTGTCGGCCAGTCGATTTCTGGGCGCGGGTGCTTGCGGGAGGGATGGCTGATCGGAGGAACGCAATGCTTCGCCACCGAGGAGGGCGGCGGCACCGAGAACGATGGTGAGCCAACGTTTCATGGCGATGGTTGAACAGTTGGGGTCTCAGGTCGCACCTCAGGGACCCGGATGACCAAGAGACTTGTGGCCGTGGCTCGCTCGCGGCCGTAGCACGGGCTGTTGAGCACTTGTCCATCAAGGATGAGCTCGGTGGACCCGCCGCCATCCAGGTTGATGGCCTCCTGGCAGCCCAGTTCGACGAGGAACTCGGAGAGCTCGGCGAGGGTCATGCCTACCGAGAGCCCGGCCTGCCGCCCATCGACGACGACCAGGAAGCAGTGGCGCTCATTCCATCCAAACGCGGACCGAGGATGGCGCTCCGATGAACGGGCTGCGGACTTGCCGGTTGGCTGGCCAAGATCAACCAGGGCAGGACCACCGCCGATGGCCGAGACGGCCCCTTCGAGAGAGGGCTCGGTGCGTGTCTCGAGAATCACCGGGGCTCCGGGCCGCAAGTGGTGCTGCAGTTCGGGTCCTGCCCGGAGGATCCAACAGTCGGGCTCCAAGGGTGCGCGATGGTGGGTCACGGCGCCCCGGACGATGGCCCGGAGTCGTTGAGCGGCCTTCAAGGGCGGCCCGGGATGCGATCCGTCGCGGGACAGGATCCAGCCCGAGGGTGGATCCGACTCGATGGCTGTCGATGCGGCTTGGGTGAGCACCACCGGACGTGAGCCATCGAAGTCCTCATTGATGCCAAATTCCTGTGGGACCGATTCGCCCACGCGCACCGTGAATCGAGGCCGCACGGTGTCGATGTGGGGTTTTCCGGATCCGTCGAACCAGAGGCAGTCGCGCCCAATGGGGGCACTCACGAGCACGCCTTGTTGGATGAAGAGGCCCCGGGGGTCTCCGGGCATCGGGTCGTTCTCGATGGCATAGAAGTCGCCATTGATCGCGGCGACCGGCACGCCGAGGGATTTCGGAAACAGGGCAACTTGATCTGACAAGGGATTGAGTCCGATCCGGTCATGGAAGGCCAGCGAGGGAAAGAAACGCAACCGGGGTTGGGAGCGTTCGACCCGGACAATGTGGATTGACCAGGGTTCGTCCCGAACCGCGTGGGCCACAGCGATTCCCGGGGCTGATTCCCGAAATTCCGGCAATGCGCCACTCAGGACGAGGACCCAGCTCCACGCCACCACCATCATCCCGAGAAGGACTCGACTCAAGAGACCTCTGGAGACCGTCCACAACAATCGGGGCTGTCGGGTTGATCCCCAAGATCGGGTGGGCTCGAACAGGATCGGCGTGTGGCTTCGCATGGTGGCTTAGGCCAATCCTTTCCAACGCCGCAGCGACCATTCAACAACCAGTAATCCCAACAGGATCGCCAGATACAGCGGGCGGTCCCAAAGGGGCTTCCGAAGGAATTCGATCCAGGGCTGAGGCAAATCTCCCCAGAGGGCCTCTAGTCCGCGAGGATCGGTCTCCTCCACCCGGTGGGCCATACCGTCACCGGCTCGAGCCACCCCCTCCATCACCGCGGGGCGGGCTTGGAGATCGGCCAATTCGGGATCCACGCTTTCGGCCACCAGCAGTTGACGATCCATGCCGAGGGATTCCCCGCCTCGTTGGGCCACGGCGCTGATCACGAAGGTTCCGGGCTTTTGCAGGGTGACCGGGGCCACGTAGGCGCGTCGCGCCGGGTCGTATCGCGCCACCGCCACTGCATTGCTGGAAGCACCGGTTCCGGCGAAGAGAGTCACCTCGGCATCGGTCACCTCGTGCTGTGACTGGTCTTGCACGCGGATGGACGCCGAGGCCGTCGCGCCCGGGGTGACGTAGGCGCTGGAAAGGTCGAGCAGTACGGGCGGATTGGTGCGGCTGCTGCGTCCGGCGGCCAGCCAGCGGATGGCGTTGACCCAAAAACGGCGGTAATAGCGGGAGTCGCAGTTGTCTTCGGAGACCAGCCACTTCGGGTTGCGGGGCTCACCCCACTGGGTCTCGAAATCGGCACCCCAAGACCGGGTGGTGTCGGAGGTGAAGGCCATGGTGCGGCCTCGACCCACTTCTTGGACAGCCAGCAGCACATCACCCTCGAAGCCCTGCGGGGCATTGTCGGCATAGGCCAGCACCTGCGCCCCGGGTTTGGCCCGTTCCATTCGGTTGATGCCGTGAAGGGTGGGGAATTTCTCGGTCCAGATTTTGCGCGTCTCCTCGGCATCAGCCCCGATGGCCACGATCGGGTGTGTCC
Organism: Akkermansia muciniphila; assembly: GCA_945883815.1. Classification (GTDB taxonomy): domain Bacteria; phylum Verrucomicrobiota; class Verrucomicrobiia; order Limisphaerales; family UBA9464; genus SXXZ01. The sequence goes on from CAMCYJ010000004.1 coordinate 71,673, forward strand.
AAGCTGCCCGGGGTATCTTGGGCTGGAAGTCCTCCTTTGAAGAGTCGAAGGCGCCCTCCATGGCGACCGGGATGATACGATCGAGGAGGGTCTGGTGGTAGCCGCCGCGTCCGAAGGCCGAGTTGCCGCCGATCATGAGAAATCCGCCACCGAACTCCTCCACCAGCCGCGCCATGTTGGTCAGCTGGAGCGGGCTGAAGGAGTCGCGTCGGATGTCGCTGTGGATCACCACGTCGTAGTTCAACAGGCCGGTCATGTTCTTGGGAAATCCCTGGGTGGGATGTTCGACTGGGTAGATGCGCTCACCGGTCTCCGGATCCGAGTCCACCGTGTTGAGGTACTGCCCATTGTTGCCGAATTGCCGGTAAAGCGTGGTCACCTGGATGCCCGGGTCGCTTTGCAACGCGTCTTTGAGGTACTTCCATTCGGGCTGGGGGCTTTGGTTGTTCTGCGGGGTCCCCTCCATGTAGACCACCCGCAGCGTGGGATCGATCACTTCCAACCCGAAGGGCCTCTGGTTGTTGGAGGCAAGCCATTCGCCCGGGCTGCTCGAGACGCTCACCTCGTACACTTGGAATCCACGCATGCGTGGCGTGAATTCCAGCTCAATACGCTGTGCATCGCCGTTGAGGTCCAGCGGCTTGGCAGCGAGTATCTGGCCGTCCTTGCGGATTTGCACAGTGACAGATTTTCCGGCGAAGCCCGGTGAACGCAGGTCGACCCAGACCCGCGTGGGCGCTTTCTCCGCGACGGCGCGACGGACCTCGAGGCCGGTGATGCGCACATCTCGCAGTTCGTTGGTGGTGCCGCTCAGGAGGGTGTGGACGCGCAGCCCGTGTCGGCGGAGGCGGCGAGCGGCTGTTTCCGGATCCAGACCCTCGGTTTCGATGCCGTCGGAAACCAGGAGCACGCCGGACAGGGGATCTTCTGGTGGCAGGGTGAGCAGGGAGTCCAGAGCTCGCGAAATCCCGGAGGAGGGACCCTCGGCCGACCCAGCGACTCCATTGGTCTCAAGGGTCAGGACGTCGCTGAAACGCAAGGCCAGCACATCGACCGAGCCCGGTTTGGCCGGCAGGACATGGCGGGCTATCCAGGCCCGGGCTGAGGCCAATCGGCCCCCAGGGACATCGGTGGTGGCCATGCTGCGGGAGGTATCGATGAGCACGGCCAAGCGAGCCCGCCGCGGATGGACGGTTTTCTCGATCCATTGAGGATCCATCAGGCACAGCACCAGCCCCACAACGGCTGTCAGGCGAAGCAGGCCGCACAGGGCCCGAACCCAGGGCTGTGTCCGACCACGGGCGAAGCCATAGCTCAGTGCCAAGAGGCTGACGATGACGATCCCGGCGAGGACCAGCCACCGCGGCTCCGGCAATTGGGTGAACTGCATCATGGTGGGGTTGCGGCGGTCATTGAGCCCGGGTGAGGCGACGGAAGTATTCGCTGATTTGTTCTTCGAATTGTCGAGGAGCCTCCTCGGTCGAGACATCCGTGCGTTCAGGACCTTGCCGTAGGGCCCGCTCCAGCAAATCGGCAGCCGACTGCACTCCGGCCGCGGCCAGGCTGCTGCTGGTTTCGGCCGACTCGCTTCGACCGTCGCCCAGAGCCTCGGCCGCCTGGGACATTTGCTGCGCAGCGGCTTCCAGGCGCTTGCCGGCGGCCTGCGCCTCTCGGGCCTCTGGGTTGTTCATGCGGGCGAGTTTCTCAGCGAGTTTTCGGGCTTGGTCCTGAAGACGTTTTTGACCCTCCGCCATAGCGCGAGCCTCTGGACCGCGCGGACCTCCCGGTTCACCCCCGGGGCTACCGGGCTGGGAGCCGGGGTTCGGCGGGCCCGGTGGCGATGATTGGGGTTTGCGAGGTTTGCCAGGTTTGCCGGCTTCGCCCGACTGGCCGTCTTTGCCCTGGGGCCCCTTTTGTCCGGGCTTTTCTCCGGGGCTGGGTTTCTGAGCATCGGCGGGGTTGGAGCCTTCCATTTTGCGGGCCAACTCCGATTGGGCCTTGGCCAAGGCTTGCGCTTCTGCCAGGGCCTTTTCCAGTTCGGCGGCATTGGCCGGCTTCTGAGGTTTCTTTTCGATGGCCTCCAACACCACCTGGGGTGGCTGCGGCTCCGGAGGCGATTCCTCCGGCGGTTGTAGGGAGAGTTCCGGTTCGGTCGGCAAGTTCTTGAGCTGCGGCATGGCCTTGATGGCCCGGTACAAGGCAGCCAGGGCTTTCTCTTCAGCGGGCAGGGCTGCCAGGGGCGCTTTTTGGTCCAGGGACCGTGCTGCGTCGTCCATCCCTTCCAGAGCTTCATCCAGGGCGAATTGGGCGGCCTTGGGAGCATTCATGGATTCGAGCTTCTGTTGGTAGCGGGCGGTGAATTCGCGGGCCTCGCGTTGTCGTTGGGACAAGTCCTGGAAGGTCTTGGCGGGCGCATTGGTCCGCGTGGCCGTGGTCTCGGCCAGGAGTCCCTTCTGAATGGCGATGAGGTTGAGGCGCTGTTGGGGCTGTCCCTTGCGCTTGGAGGGCGCCGGGCCGGATCGATCGGTCAGTTCAATAAAATAGGTCGGCGAGCGCCCGATCCCGGGACCGTCGAAGGTGTTGTTGTCGCGGGCCTCGGCGTGATAGGAGACCACATCGTAAGGCTTGAGTCCGAGGCTGCCCAAACGGAGGACCACCGCACCGAGGGTTTGTCCGTCCTTGAGGTGGCGGTCACGGACCTCCAGTCGCTGCTCAGGACCGCCGAGCACGTGGTAGACGATGGTGATGGAGTCCAAGCCGAAGTCGTCGGAAGCGGCAACCTTCAGGGGGATGATCTCGTCCGGGTCGGCGCGGATGTCTTCGCCCGGCTCGAGGACGTCCACCTTGGGCGGCAGGTCGGGAAGGGCTCGGATCGGATGGCGTGCCGCGTTGGCGAGGGACGGCCGTCCCCGTGTGTCGGCAATGACCATGGAATATTCAGAATCGGAGGAGACGCTCAGCTCGCCCTGCCAGAGGTTGGACTCAGCGGCTTTCAGAGCGATCACCAGGCCGTTGGTCAACCGCACCTCGGCCATTCCCAGTGGAACGTTGCCTGTCAATTCGAAGAGCACCCGAGTCCCCCGCAAGGCGTTGATGGGCGGTGACGATTGACGCAGTTCCGGAAGGCCGGAGTAGGCCGGAGGGATGAGGCGCAGCGACAGGCGGGCCACCTCGGGCGGGACATAGGCTACCAAGGAATACGCTGGGGAGACGGTGTCGCCGGCGCGGACGCGGAAGGTGACGGAAGTGGTCACCGTCAGGACTTGCAACGCGACCGCATTGGAAAGCACCGGCACCGACAGACGTTGCCAACCTGCGTCCGCCTCGGACCGCCATTCGTATTCCACCGACCGGGGGATCCGACCTGAAAGGCGGTGGGTGAGGGTCAGCTTTTGGCCGACGGGGAATTCGCCACCCGCCGGTTCCACCACCAACCCGGTGAAGCGGGCCTCCGACCACGGGGCAAGCGTTCGCAGCACGGCGGTGCCGGATTGAGGCGCCCAAAGTAGGAATCCCATCAGGGCCGCCAAGACACCGCCGCCGAAAAGCAGCCCAGGAAGGCTGAGTTGTCGCCGGTAGGGAACCGCTTCGCTGTGGGTCACCTGAGCCGTGCGGTGGCTCAGGGCGCTCGCCAGTTCTGATTCGTAAGTGCCGGAGGGCGTCCGGACTCCGGACAGGTATTCGGCGGCCGTGGACACTTCGCAACCGAGCTCGGGTCGAGTCGATTCCAGGTCGAGAGCGGCCTCCTTCAATGGGGTGAATTGGCGGCGCAGACGCAACCACTGACGCAGTCCGAGAGCCAAGCCCATGAGAAGACCCAACCAGGCAAGGACCCGCACCCCGCTGGGCAAGAGCAGCTCATAGTCGACGAGCATCACCGCCAGCGAACCCAGGAGCAGTCCGGCCGCCATGGTTGCCACCGCACCGGTGCGTCGTGCGGAATCCTTGCGGCCGGCGGTCTGAGCCAGTTGCTTGCGGGCTTGATCGGCGGGTGTGTTCATGGGGTGGAACGGTTGGCGACCACGGTTTCAATAAGAAGCAATGCCAGGGCCGCCGCCAGCAGGATTCGCCACCACTCCTGTCGGCCAGGCTCATTGCCGAACCATCCGGGGGGCAATTCGGATTCGGCATCGGTGCGACGGGCCAAGCGCCCCTCGGCGACCGAGGGCTCCAAGGCTGCGAGGTCCGATTCGATGGGCGGTGGATTGGCGGCCAGACGCCATCGTTCCCGACCGGAATCATTGGTCACGCTGTAGAATCCGGAAATCGGGACCTCGAAGACTAAGGTGCCGTCGGACCGGACCTCCAACGCCGGGGGTGGACCGGGGGCAGCGGGTCGAACTTGCAAGCGGAAGCGATCAGAGCCCGGCGGGGCTGTGGTTGTGGGTGCAGTATTTTTCGCCGAGGTCGCGGTGAGCGTTCCCGGCGCCGCTGCCGCGGATGGGGCGGAGGGGCTGGTGAGGCCACCACTGCCGCTGCTCCCGAGGATTCGACCTTCGGTACCGGTGATGAGCGGATCGGAGGATCGCAAGAGGCGTTCGTCACCTCGGTCGGCCAGCCAGGTGACGGCCGCCATTACCCACGGGACGAAGCTCTTGTGTTTAGGCCAGTCCGTCCACGCGGTGTCTGCGGAGGTGTTGGCCAAGAGCACCGCGCCCCGGCCCACTGCTCGGCTCAGGAGGAAGGGGTGTCCATCGTCGAAGCGCGCCAGCACGGTGCTTTCCGGATTGGCGGTCACCGCATGCCGACGGGTGAATTCGGCCACTGCAGGCCCGCCGGATCGGGCTGCTGCAAAGGGACGGAACACGGGGCTGGTGCGATCGAAGGCACCGATGCGCCAAGGCACTTCGGCATTGGCCGAGACCGGCGCCCCCCACTGTCCCGGAGAAAGCGCGCCGAACTCCGCGTTGAAGCGGGAGGGTTCCAGGGAGTCGCCACCGAAGAAGAAGACCCCGCCACCGTGTTCGACCCAGGTGTTGAGTGCGGCCACCGCCTCGCCAGGAAGGGATCGCATCGCCGGCAGGAGCACCACATCGGGCCTCGGTCGGGTGCTGTTGGGTGCCACGGCCGCCGCCACGGCCTCTGGGCGGAGGATGTCCACCACGAAGCCGCCTTGGCCGGAGTTGGTGGTGCCGAAGAAGGGATCGAGTGCGGCGGCCACGAAGAAGGTCTGCTCTTCGAAGGAACGCACCTGGCTGCGGTTTTCCACGGCGACCACGCGGATGCGCTCCGGGACCTGGAACGCCAACCGGCGGACATTGTCCTCGGCCAGCGCGTCGGAATCCTCCAATTGGACCTCGGCCTCATGCCAGCCGGCCGAGAGCCGGGGCAGTTTCCATTCCAGGGATTCCGATACTCCCGCCCCCCGGGAGAAGGCGATTTCGGAAACAGGTTGCCCATCGAGGAGGCATCGCACCGAGCGGTTCTGCACCGGCCGGTCTCCGTAATTGGCGACGATCATCGACAGTGGGCTGTTGGGTTCGGCGGGAAGTCGGAGGTCGGTGATGGCCACATTGGGTGACACTACCGGCCCCACGCGAATGAATTGGACCGGCAGCCAGCGTGGGAGGGAAACGCGGTCGAGTTGGTCCGCCCCGGTCCGCTGGAGGTCCCCGATGACGGTCACCGAGGCCGCGCCGGGCGAATCGAGGGCCGCCACGAGCGACTGGGCCTCCCGAAGGGCCTCTGCCACATCGCCGCGAGTGGAGGTGGGTTGGAGGTCTTTGAGTCGTTCCAAGATCAGGGAGGGCGGCCCAAAGCCGGAAAGCACCTCGGCGCGCTCCCCGATGCCGATCAGCGCGGCCCGGTCGCCTTCGGTCAAGGTGGCGAGGATTCGGCGGGCCTCCGCCAGCGCGGCCGGCCAGCGGGGTTTACCCGAATCGATGGCCCGCAAACTTAGGGATCGGTCGAGCACCAGAATTACATCCCGGCGCTTGGGTCGAGCTGTGCCGCCCCAGCCCTCCGGAAGGTAGGGTCGGGCGAAGGCCAGGACGATCAGGGCAAAGACCAGCAACCGGAGCAGCAACAGCAGGAGGTTCCTCAGTTTGCGCCGGGAGGAGCTGCGGGTTTCCTGGATCTCGAAGAAGCGCAGCGTGCTGACCCGCATCCGCGGATTGCGCTGCTTGAGCAGGAGGTGCAGCAGCACGGGAATCCCCAGACCCGCGAGGGCGGACAGCAGGAAGGCATGGGTGAACAAGAAGGGCATGCCGGCTATTAGTGGCTGGGCTGTGGTTGGGCAGGTGGATTCACCGATGCCCCCTCCGCTCCAGGTAAGCCATCAGCGCCTGGTCGAGGGGCTCGCCGGTGGAGAGGCGCACGTAGTCGAACTCGTACCCCTCGCACGTGTTCTTCAATCGATCGCAGAAAGCGTCCAGCCGTTGACGATATCCCTCCCGCACATCGTCGAGGTGGACGACACGTTCCTCGCCTGTCTCGCTGTCCTCCAAGATCCATTCCCCGGTCTCGGGCAGCTCCAGCTCTTCCGGAGACAGGAGGTGGAAGACGATCGTCTCCTGGCGGTGGGCATGGAGTTGGCGCAGGAGCTCAAAGCCTGAATCGTCGGTGGTGAAAAAATCGGAGATCACCACCGAGAGCCCTCGACGGACCATGGCCTGGACAATGCCGAAGAGGTCCGAACCCACGATTGTTTTGCCGCCTGCCTGGGCTTGGGCCAGGGCGGCGAAGAGTTCCAGGGCCTGGTTTCGGGAGGCGGCGCAGGGGATGGCCTGACGGCTGTCCGGTCCGAAAAGAACCAGTCCGGGTGCATCCCGCTGCAGAATCATCAAGTGGGCCAGTGCTGCCGCCAGCAGTCGGCCAAAGGTGAACTTGTGGGCCGGCCCGGTCCCGAAATCCATGGAGGCCGAGGTGTCGAGGTAGATCTGGCCCCGGTAGTTGGTGTCGTCTTCGAACTGCTTGACGTAGAGCGCGTCACTCCGCGCCCAGACCTTCCAGTCGAGGTGGCGGAGATTGTCGCCCTGAACATACTGACGGTAGCTGGCGAACTCGGTCGAATAGCCGAGGAATGGGCTGCGGTGAAGCCCGGCCAGGAAGCCCTCTACGATGGTCTGGGCCAAGAGCGGCAGGTCTTCCACCGACGCCAGCAAGCGCGAGTCGATTGGGAGGGGTGTGGACATGGCTTCAAGAAGTCCGGCAACGGATCGGGGTTACCGGACGGGAACGTCCTTCAGAAGACGGTCGATCAAGGTCTCCACACCGACCTTTTGGGCGCGGGCGTTGAAGTTGGGATTGATGCGGTGGCGCAGGACTTGTCGGGCCACATGCCGTATTCCCTCTTCGTCCGCGCAGAGGCGGCCCGTGGTCGCGGCGCGGGCCTTGGCCCCCAGCACCAGGAATTGGGAGGCACGCGGGCTGGCCCCCCAACGCACAAACTCGCGGATGTAAGCCGGGGCTTCCGCCGTCTCGGGCCGGGTGCGGGAGACGAGCCTTACCGCATAGGCAATGACCTCGTCACTGACGGGAACACTGCGTACCAGCTTCTGTGCCTCGATGAGTTCAGCCCCCGTGATGACCGGTGTGATCACCGCTTGCGAGGTGCCGGTCGTTTCCCGCACCACCCGTTCTTCTTCGGCCAGCGAGGGATAGGTGGTGTTCAGGCAGAACATGAACCGGTCGGCCTGCGCCTCGGGCAACACATAGGTGCCCTCTTGTTCGATGGGATTCTGAGTGGCGAACACGTGGAAGGGCATCGGCAGCGGGTAGGTCCTTCCGCCCACGGTGACTTGTCGCTCCTGCATGGTCTCCAGCATGGCCGCCTGGGTCTTGGGCGGTGTCCGGTTGATCTCGTCGGCCAGAATGAGATTGGAGAACACCGGCCCGGGCAGGAACACCTGCCGCCGCCGGCCCGATTCCGGATCCTCCTCCAGGACATCCGTTCCGGTGATGTCGCTCGGCATCAGGTCGGGAGTGAACTGGATGCGGTTGAACTGGAGGTCCACCGCCTGACTGAGGGAGCGGATCAGCAGGGTCTTGGCCAGACCCGGGACGCCGGTGATGAGCGCATGTCCCCCGGCGAAGAGCGTCAGCAAGGTGTTGTCGATGATTTCCTGCTGCCCGATCACCGCTTTGCCGATTTGCTCGACCAGTGCCTGTCGCCGGGCGGTCAATTGTTCGATCGCGGCGACGGAAACGGCGGGAGAGTCGGTGGAATTCATGAGGGGAGGAGCGACGCTGAAATCAAGGACACCCGGAACCGGGGACGGTTTCAACCGCAACGCTTGAAGTATCTTCAATCATGAAGTCGGTTGCCGATTCTGCACAGAGGCACTATCTCAGCAGACTCGTTCATGTCTTCACCTTACACGATGATCGGTTCTGATGGCCGCGAATACTCCGGCTCTCTGGAGGAATTGCGGGAATGGGCCCAGGAAGGACGGTTGGGTCCAGCGACTTTGGTCTGGAGCGAGGCCGATGAACGCTGGCTCGTGGCTTCGGTGCGTCATGAGCTGGTCTGGGATCTGGCCCGTCCGGAAGTCGAGGCTGAATCACCGTCGGCTCCAGTTTTTTACCGGGCCGGGTTCGTGCCCCGTCTGGTCGCCTTCGTTGCCGATTGGATGGTGATTCTTTTTTTGGTGAACTTGGTGGTGATGCCCTGGCGTGAATCCCTCCAAGAGCTCCTAAAGCAGGTCCAGGCACAGCTGGAGTTGACCGGCGATGCCCAGCCGGATCTTTGGCTGCTGCTGAGATTCCAACTGATGTTCACCGCCCTCTATATCGCGGTGAGTCTGGTCTACAGCGTGGGATTTCAAGGGCGTTTCGGAGCCACTCCCGGGAAACGGTTGCTGGGACTCCGCGTGGTCACCCTCGAAGGCGTGCCTCTGAGTTATGGTGGGGCCTTGCGCCGCTACTGTGCCGAGTTGCTCAGCGTTCTGAGTTTCGGTTTGGGCTACCTCATGGTGTTGGCCCCGGAAAAGCGTGCCTTGCACGATATCCTCACCGGGACCCAGGTCGTTCTGACGCCGCGCGATTGAGGCGTAGAACATCGGACGGATTCGCGTTTTCAGGACGGCTCCGTCCGGCAGCCAATGAACTGCATACACCCAAACATTGCTCATTGCTGAATTCCGTTCATGGTTAAGTTCAATTGCGATGCGTCCGGATGGCATAGAGATCGCTTCCGGGGAGATAGGTTGAGGAAATGAGATATCTGGCTCAATTTTTACAGATTGTCCGTTCTAGGACTGGCAATGCCGGTCCCCTGAAGGTGTGGGCTCAAGGCTTGCTCGATTTGGGCTGGTTCCAGCAACCCCAGCTTTGGGTGCCGATCCCCATTTCTATCCCTACTACGATCCCGTTGAAGAACGAGCCCGCAGGGCGTTGCCCTCGGCCCGTGTCCGTTGCGGACCGTCAACGCCCCGGATATCCCGCTCAGCCTCACTACTACCGCCCCGTTTCTGGGAGGAATCTCTGATCATGAGTGTCGCTTTTGCCGCCGTCAGCGCTGGTTCCGCCTACACGCTGCAATCCGAACTGTACCGATCCAGTTTGCCGCAGGTTGCCGAAGACACCGGTCGTCGCTTGATCTGGATGAACACGGTGTGTGCGCTCTTTTTGGCGGGCGGAGTGTTCGGAATTGCTCATCCCCCAGGACTGGTGCTCCAGAAGTTCACCGCTGAAGAAGTGGTGCAACCGGTCGAAATCCGCGAATTCAAGCCAGAGCCGCAGCAACAGGTGGTCTCCGAGGATGACACTCCTCCGGACGAACCCGCCCCGGCTGAACCGGTGTCTGTGCCGGCGGTCGTAGTGGCTCCGGCAGATGCCAATGTGGCGTTCGCCGTGGAAGTCAAAGGGCCGGGGATCAT